>CAZFVN010000003.1:0-64472 GCA_964522395.1 uncultured Myxococcales bacterium | reverse complement strand
CTCGGACTGCGGCTTGGCGCCGGTCCCGAGGCGTGCCCCTTCACGCTCCCTGCGGCCGTTCGAGTGGTTCGAACTGAGCCAGGGTCGCGCAGCACCCTGGCAGCGGAAAGAGGTCGCTTTGCTTCCGGGGAGCCCCTCGGACTGCGGCTTGGCGCCGGTCCCGAGGCGTGCCCCTTCACGCTCCCTGCGGTGCTCTGAGGCAATTCGTCGGATATCTGAAAGGTCAATTTGCATATCTAGTTTCCTCGCGAGCGATGCTGCACGCTGACGTGCCAGGAAAGGCCTGGCAGGGGGTGTTGGAAGGCATCGATGCGGTCTTTCTTGTCTAGTAGATTTCGGGCATCGAGGGCGAGATGGAAGCCGGCACCGAGGTCGGCAGCGATGCCTGCATCGAGGAGCAAGCGCCACTCTTCGCTGCGGCTCTCGAAGCGGTCGAGGGTGAAAGGGGAGCGGTAGAGTCCGGTAATGTAGGTCGTGAATCTCCCCAGGGTCAGGCGGGAGCCGACGCTGGCGGTGTATTTGGATTTAAAGGGTACCCGGTTGTTCTCCTTGACGAAGCGGGCATCGAGCCAGGCAAATGTCCCGTTGAGAGTTACCGGACCAAGATTTGTAGCGAGTGCCGCTTCGGCACCAAAGGCATCGATGGCCCCGGTGTTCTGGGCCTCTACCAGATAGGGGGAGACGGGCAAGAATGCGATGCTCTCGTTGAGCCGCTGGTAGTATCCTGAGAGGCTGGCGCTCATGGGCCCGAGCCTGGATTCAATATCGAGTCCGGTGTTCCAGGTATCCTCCGGCTTCAAATCCGGATTGCCCCGGATCCCCGAGGCCGAGAAGTAGATTTCATCAAATGCCGGGGCCCGGTAGGACCGGCCCGCTGTGGCAGCGATGCGCAGCGTCTTCCATGGGCGGTAACCGAGGACGACGTTGGGCAGGACTGCCAATGGGTCGGTTCCGGTTGAGGCAAAGCCAACGGCGAGCATTGCATCGACGGGCAGTTTTGACTGATCAAAGTTGGCCCGCAATGCTCCACTCAAAAGGGTGCGCTCTTTGGCGGGGACGGGCTCCGTACCTGTCCGCTCCATGGCCTCCAGCGAAGCTGAAGACTCCAGCTCCAAGGTGATCCAACTCGCGGGATCGGCAGATACGCTGCCATCCATTCGGGTACGGTGGCTCCGCCCCTGGTTGTTCACCGGAGGGCCGATGTAAGGGGTGGGGTCGGTGAAGTGGAACTGCCAGAATCCGTATGAAAGTCCCCCTTGCAATCGACCCGAATCCACCAGAAAGCGGCGCCAATCGATGCGGCTCCCCGAAAGAAAACTCTGGCGCGCTTCGGTGGCCTCAGGGGAAGGGAACTGCTCGACCCCCGGGGAGCCCCGTGCGACCAGCCCCAGATTGCCCAGGAAATCTACTTTTACCCCCCGGGCCGGTCGCCAGCGCCAGGTCGTAGAGAGCCGGTCGGTGGTGGTGCGATTGTTGGTGCGATCGCGGTGGTTGCCGTTGGTGTCTACAAATGGGAAATCGCCGTCACGGGTCTCGTGGCCATAGTGTAGAAAGAGGGCCTTATGGCGGAGCGTGAAGCTGCCACCGCCGCCATCCACGACGTTGGGTGAGTAGAACGATGAGTTTGCTTTGGTGGTGTGTTCGGTCTTCCCGCCCCGGCGCAGTCGGATTACCACTGCTCCGCCCTGGGCGCCGGAACCTGCCCGTGCTCCGGCGGCCCCGCGATAGACCTCAATGGCCTCAACCGCGTCCAGCGGCAGCAGCGACAAATCCGCGGTGGCGGTACCGGGGTCGGCCACGGGGATGCCCTCCAGCAGAACTAGGACCTGGCGGCTGTTGCCGCCTCGCAAAGTGACTTTTTGAGCTTGTCCGGCAGAGCCGCTGCGGAGGATTTGAAAGCCGGCGGTTGCCTCCAGCAAGTCAGCCACCGTCCGTCCTGCCCGGGCATCTTCCGGGGTTGGCTCGATGACTATGACGGGGGCGCTGCTGTCGAGCCAGGTGGGACGCTGCCAGGTGACCTCAACTGGGGCGATGTCGATGGGAGTATCCTCGCCCATCGACTCGGTGGGAGCGAGTAGGAGGACTAATGAAGTGGCGACCAGCACGAAGGCCGTCGTTCGCCGGTTATGCACAGCTACCTCACAACATGCAACGCGGCCGCAGCATCAAGATCAAAGCCTGCTGAACCGACGGTAGGGTAGGGGTCGTAAATGGGGCGTCCGTTGGTGTCGAAGGTCTCGCCGTCGCCAATGATATCGACGATGCGGACGAAGGAGATGGCCGCCAGGTCAACAGAGGAGTCCATCACCCCCGGGTCGCAAGCGAGGTTTGCCAAATCGAAGGGCGTGCCGTAGCCGCTGCGGTATTTTCCGGCTAGACCTGATATCCATTTTGCCTCGTGACCAGCGTAGGTGGGCACCGGTTCGGTTCCCTGGTAGCTGTTAGGCAAGCGAGCGAAGGTCTTGCCATCGCTACTCACTTCCACAAAGGCCAGTTCTAGGAAGCTGTCGTTTACCCCGTTTTCGAAGATAGCAAGGTCGGGCCCGTCGCCATCGACGATGGGTGGGTCGAAGTGCAGGACGATTTGACCGCCACGCCCGAGCGCCACGACATTTCCGGGGGTCCCTTCGGCTGGGCCGACTGCCTCATCGGGGCTCTTCCACTCGTCGTCTACCTTGTTGCCGGGCGAATACGATTCAATCGCGTTTGCCCAGCCGACGATTCTATTGTCGTCCATGGCCACGGCAGTGGAGCCCGGCTCACCCACTTCTGGGGCAAAGTCGAAACCGCTGGGGCAAGTCTCCTCCTCCACCGTGCAGCCCCAGATAGAGAGGGCTAGCGCAAGGGACAAGAGAGCAGCGTTAACATGTTGGCACTGGGCCAACATGTTAGAGTTCCAGAGCGACAATCTGATCGATGGCGAAGTAGGCGGGGGTGTTCATACCCCATTCGCCGGTATCGGACGAAGAGAGTATCGCCTGTACCTCGCCCACTTCACCCAGGGCTGAGAGGTCGACCCACGTCCATTCACTGATGATGTAGTCATTGTCACCAGTTTCGGCCTGGAAGTCGGCCAGATAGAACTCAACGGTGCCGGTCTCTTCCCCATCGTTGTCGTAGCCGGTGAAGGTAACCATGAACCAGTCAGCATCAGTGCCGTCCACACCCCCGAACTTCTTGGCGAAGTCGTCGCCCTCCGCCATGGAGTGGTAAGAGAAGGTGGCGTTGGTGACATAAGCTCCATCGAGGACGATGGGCATTTCGTAGTCGATGATGAAGGTCGGTGCCTGAGCTCCGTAGCCAGTGCCGTCGTGGGCGATAACATAGGTGGTGGAATCTTCGGCACCACTACCAGGAATAGCGCTGAACTGGTTGTCGTAACCAGGGGTAGTGTTGTCCGTAATGTTGGAGTAGCCGTAACCGTCCCAGGACATGAATTCCTGGTTGAAGAGATTGAGGAAAGAGAGCTGTCCGCTAACGAAGAGGCCGGTGCCGTCGGCTCCGTCCCAGTAGCTCTCGTCCGCGAGGCCCAGATCTTCGAAGTCGGCCAGGAGGAGAGAGGGCTCAGCCACCTCTTCCACCAGCTCCACCACGTCCTCGTCAGGAACTGCGATGTCCTCGTCGGGCAGAGTAATGTCGCCAGTTGGGATAATGTCTTCGTCGGGGAGGATATCTTCTTCAGGCAAGGTATCGCTGGCAGCAATGTCCTCACCACTAACCACATCGGCTGCTGTCGTGTCGCCCGAGTCATCGCTGCTGCCGCTGCAACTAGCAAGCAAAACCAGTGCGGTCAACAACGTCGTTAGAATGAAAATACGCGGAAATGTACTCATGATTCCTCCTGCCCGGTCTCACGCCGGGACGTCTGGGGTTTATGGCAGGCGTGGCAGGTTTTCCGGCTCGCGTTTCACCCTACTGCCGGCCCTTCCCAGAACATTTGTCCCAGTGGTTACTGCCGGTTTCGTCAACGCTTACGGCGGCGGGACCGCGTCGGAATTGCACCGACTTCCCTTTCCATGCCCGTACTCCAACTCTTCTACATCGCTAATGAAATCTAGTCAAGCATCGCATCTGGGATGGAGAGGCATTTGCGCGGCCAGTCCGAACGATATCCAGAAGCGCACCGACGGGTCTCTTTGCAACAGCAATTGCGCGGCTCGCCAACGGCCTTGCATACCGAGCACAAGCTGAGGATAATTGTAGGCTGAATCATGCAGAGAGGGGGAGTATGAGCTCGGACAGACTGGCCGCTATCCTCTTTACTCTACTGATACTCGGATCTTCTACCCCGGCTGGAGGAGTGGAGAATGCCACTGCTTCCCGGCAGGGGTTTAGCCTTCTGGGCATTGCTGCACTCTCGCCAACTCCCACAATTGCGACGGTTTGGGGGGGTGGATTGGAGGCGATGTACACCTGGGCACTGACGGAGCGCATCGACGCCAACATACCTTTGACCTTCGCCGCGGGAGGCGGCGATTACGGGTTGATAGCGTTAACCTCGGGCTTCCTCTTTGGATTTGTGGCGGGAGAAGCCGAAAAGGTGAGACTGGTTTTCCTGGCGGGCCCAGAGGTCGTTGGTATTCTGGTTGACGAGTTAAAGTCCGCACAGTCGGAAGATGGGAACTGGCTCGTCTGGAAGACATCTCTTGGCGGCTGGGGGATTGGTGCACGGGGTGGAGCTCGAGTCGTAGTCGCCGACAATCTGCTGCTGGAGGCCTCCAGCGTAGCTGCCGTAGTGCCCTCTCCAGAGCCTTTCTACCTACTCGTCACGTTTGGCGCAG
This sequence comes from uncultured Myxococcales bacterium, assembly GCA_964522395.1. Classification (GTDB taxonomy): domain Bacteria; phylum Myxococcota_A; class UBA9042; order CAIXZC01; family CAIXZC01; genus CALGBT01. The sequence goes on along the minus strand of CAZFVN010000003.1, from coordinate 59,691 downwards.
GTTTCCTCTTCTAGTCTTCCCTGGCTCTGCTCACCTGTCCCCGGTAGCCCGGCTGACTGTGGGGACTTACGGAGTTTGCCACGCGAACCATACCTCAACCGGTTCGTGGTCCGAGAGGTCTTCGCCATCTTCATCGACGAAGTTCTGGGGGATGGTCCAGGAGGTTGGAGTGAGGGTGAGGGAGTTGCCGCTGCGAAAGAGGACGCGGTCGATGTGTTCGTCATCGCACTCCAGGAAGCGGCAGGTGTCGGCGAGAGCGGCATTGCCAAGGAGACGGTCAAGAGAGACGACGTCCTCAGGTCGCTTCATGCGGAGGTTGGTGTCACCGGCAACGATGATTGCCTGGCCCGCGCCGCGAGCAGCAATGTCTGCGAGGAGTTGGTCGACCTGGGCTGACCGGGCAGCCATGTCTTCGGCATCGCCGCCGGCATCCATGTGGAGGTTGTAGACGAGGATCCCGATGCCGGGCGAGATTTCCACTGGAGCAACTGAAAAGCCCTTCGCTGCCAGGCAATCATTGGATTTGTCGAGAACCCCGCTGCAGACATCCCACGCAAATCGCTCCACGGGAGGAAAAGGAAAGACTGAGAATCGGTTGAGCCCGTCGGGCATCGTCTCACTGACGACGAAGGGTTCCGATTGATAGGGTAGCGTCACAGCCGCCGCCAGGTCCGTATGGTAGGCGAAATCCTCTTGTACGAGGACGAGGTCGAAGTCATTGAGGAACGGGCTGATTTTGGCGTTGTTGATTTCCGGGTCTTCGTCAGAAAACTCCTTTGGAAGGCCCGCCACGTTGTACGTGAGAAAGAGGAATTCGCCCTCGACGGTGGTGGAGTCGGGGACGACGTCCAAGGGCTTGCCTGAGGTCTCGTCGAGGGGCTTTGCGGGGAGGTCTGAGATGATATCGGCTGTTCGCAGATCGTCGTGAGAACTGTTGGAATCCAGTGAGCAACCACTGACCAGAAGCAATACCGCCGCCAGCAATAGAGTCCCGCAACGACCTTTCATGGACAACCTCCGTCGAGGTAGTATCCTTGAACAGCCCGACTGGCGCAACTGTGGAAGGAGCTACTATGGACGTACCAGAACTGCGACGCTTCCTGGAAGAATCTCTCGCTGACGACAAGCTCTCCCGCGGTGAACGGAGCGTGCTGCACGACCTCTTGGATGACCTCCGGCCGAGCTCGTCGCAACAGGGAGTCTTGCTGCACGAGGCCTTCGACCTCGCGCGCCGGAGGTTGGTAGACGTGCGGGAGAAGGAGGTGCTGGACTGGCTCTACGAAGTGGTGAAAGTACTGCGTCCGGCGAAGGGTCTGAAGGTCTCCGGTGCACGGGTGGCGGAGGCCCATTTCATGCCGGGACAAGAAGGGTTGGAGCGGCTGCTGCAACTGCTTCACGGTTGCCACAAGAGCCTTGACGTCTGCGTCTTCACAATTACTCACAACAAGCTCGCTGATGCTGTCGTTGACGCCCACCGGCGTAAAGTAAATGTGCGGGTTCTCACTGACAACGACAAGGCCCACGACCTCGGGTCAGACGTCGGCCGAATGCTGCGGGGAGGCGTGCCGCTGCGGACCGATCATACCGATGCCCACATGCACAACAAGTTCGCCATCTTTGACGGGGAGAAGTTGCTCACCGGGAGCTACAATTGGACCCGTTCGGCAACCCGGGAGAATCAGGAAAACTACCTGGTGACGGACGATGAGTTGCTGGTGGCCGCCTACCAGCGGGAATTCGATCGGTTGTGGGCGTGTTTTGCATAGGTGGTGCCCCGCGGCCCACAGCTCGGCGCTAGCGCCTGCCGCCGTGGGTACCGCTGTGGCCGAGCATGTGCAGTGGTCGGTGGTGCCCCACGTGGCCGAGCATGTGCAGTGGTCGTCTACTCCGAGAACAAGCACAGATACTCTCTCTGGTCTTCCCGAATGTATGACTGGACCCGTTCGACCTCGGACGCTAACCGGAGGGTTCGTGCACTGCCTCCTCGCGACCACGGCGGTCTCTCCGCAGCGACCTGTCCTGCTTCACGAAGTCCGCGGGTGGCAAAGCCTTTGGCATCACCCAGTGTTTTCGATGCGGGCTCGCTCGCCAGAAGTAGCACATGGACGTGGGTCTCGGTGATGCAAACCGAAAGCAGAGTCCAGTCTCTGCGAGTACAGAGCCTATGTAGGCTCTCAAGCACCACTTCACTGGCCTTCGCACCTAATCTAAATGCTTTGAAACGCATGCGGGAGGCGTCATACGCGCGAAGGGACGGCTTGTCTTGCTCGAACTGTTCGCCATACCTTGCTCCCTTTGGTTGCCACCCGCGCTCATCACCACGCAGCCAGGTTCCGTACGCTCTGAAACTGATGAATTGGATTGCTCGCTCAGATACTTTCATGTCAGCTCTCCCGTCGTAGGTCCTACCCTCTATATCGGGAGTGAGGAGGCGAGTGACACGTTTGGTGTGCGGATTTCTTGCTGGGGCCGCGAGGACGGCCCCCACGTGGCCGAGCATGCGAGTGGTAGTCAGGACCCCGCGGCCCACAGCTCGGCGCCATAGCGCCTGCCGCCGTGGGTACCGCTGTGGCCGAGCACGCGAGTGAGCGGTGGTGCCCACCCAGCCCGAGTCGCGTAGCATACCGCCCCCGCCGCCCGCGACTACTCACAGCGGTACCCCCCGAGGCAGGCGGGGCGGAGCCACGCCGAGCAGGGGGCCACGATGCCCCACCCAGCCCGAGTCGTGTAGCATGTCGCCTGTGGACCCACGTGGCCGAGCATGCGAGTGGTAGTCTGGACCCCGCGGCCCACAGCTCGGCGCTAGCGCCTGCCGCCGTGGGTACCGCTGTGGTCGAGCATGTGCAGTGGTCGGTGGTGCCCCACGTGGCCGAGCATGTGAGTTGAGAATTTGGCGAGGGGGCGATGCCGACGTACAATATAGGAGTTGAACGACGGAGGTTACCCATGAGTGCTCTGATAATTCTTTCTGCTACTGCGATGGTGCCCGGCTCACCCCAGGGCCTGATGATGGTGATGCTCATTGGTCTTACCGCCTTCCTGCTGCGCCGCTGGCAGTAGCTCCCAGTCAATCCCGCTTGGTCGTTAGCATTTGAACACCTGCTGTTGCCTTTGCGAACCTTGAGTGCTATTTCTGTGCAGACGGATTCCCTGAATGAGGAGCACGTATGCGCAAGGAGCATGAGGATGCGATCCGGTCGGAGGTAATCTCCCGCGTTTTTGACCGGCGTTTGGCCGAGGCGCGGCGACCCGAGGGACGCCCCCTCAACGAACTGATCAACGAAACACTCTACCATGAGCGGGAGCGGCTGCGTCAAAATGGAGGTTCGCTCGATCCTGAGGTGGAGAAGGCGTTCTATGGCAGAATCCGTCGGGCCCTTCCCAAAGCGAATTCGGCCCGGGAGAAGGAGCTACTGCGGAGTATTCTGGAGCGCTACGTGGACGAAATCACCGGCCATTTCAGCCCGGTTGTCTATGGCGTTGCGACCCGGGCGTTGCCTTTTGCTCTGACCGGAATGCTCAGTGGTCTATCACCCCTGAAGATGGCCACTAAGCTCGGTAAGCTACCTTCCATTGAGGATCGCATCGTCGTCCAGGGAGAGGTCGACCTCGTGCGCAAGTTGGACAGCCAGGGAACGGTGGTCTTTGCCCCGACCCACTCGTCGAATCTCGATTCGGTGATCATGGGATATACGATTTACCGATTGGGCTTGCCTCCAGTGACCTACGGCGCGGGACTCAACCTCTTTTCTAATTCGGTGATTGGTTTCTTCATGCGCAATCTCGGGGCCTATACGGTGGACCGGCGCAAGACAGATCCGCTCTACCGCGAGTTGCTCAAGGAATACGCAGGCATTACCCTCGAATTCGGCAACAACAATCTCTTCTTCCCCGGAGGTACACGCTGCCGCTCCAATCTAATTGAGACCAAACTCAAGAAGGGGCTTTTGGGCACCACGGTGTCGGCCTACTTGCATAACTTGAGGAACGGAAAATCCAGGCCCCGTATCTTCGTCGTGCCTTGCACGATTTCCTATCCATTGGTGCTTGAAGCTTCGACCCTGATCAACGATCACTTTCAGCGGGCCGGGCGCTCTCGCTATATTATCGAGGACGATGAGTTCTCCCAGTTGCGGCGCTGGTTTGATTTCTTGAAGGGATTGATGGGTTTGGAGCAGCGCATCTGTGTTTCTTTCGGCGAGCCTATGGACCCCTTTGGAAATCGTGTGGACGAGCGGGGGGATTCGCTCGATCCCAAAGGGCGCTTGCTCGACCCTTCTCGTTACCTGATGGTGGATGGCGAGTACGAGTTGGATCCGGTGCGTGATGCGGAGTACACCAGAGACCTGGCCAACCGAGTGGCCGACGGCTTCCTTTGCAATAACGTGATCTTCTCTACCCATCTGCTCGCACTGGCCATGTTGCACTTGCTCAGGGCGCGTGCTCCGGAGGTGGATCTCTACAGGTTCCTACGGACTGTGGGGCCAGAGACGAGTGTCGCCCAACGGGAGGTCGAGGAGCACCTCGGTTGCCTCCTCAAGCGACTCCAGGAATTGGCTGGCGAAGGCCGGGTACGATTGGATGAAGTGTTGGCCACCGGAGACGTGCGCAACGTCTTACGGGACGGCTTACGCAGCTTTGGAACCTACCACACTGCGGCGGTGGTGAGGCGCCAGGGTATTCGCCTGCACGCAGGTGATGCGAATCTGATTGTCTACTACGCCAACCGCCTTCACGGATATGGTCTGGACGCGTTGGCTACGCCTGCGCATAGGGGGTCATGATGAGCGCGCGTACGAGGCCAAAGGTGGCGGTGCTCGGGGCCGGAAACTGGGGCACAACGATCGCCCAGATGATTGCCCGTAACGGGCACCCGGTGACACTGTGGTGCCGGCGCGCCAATCAAGCGCGGGAGATCAATTCGCACCATACGAACAAGAAATATCTGCCCGGAATCAAGCTCTCCAAGAAGATTCGGGCAACGCATAAGCTGCGGGAAGCAGTGGCCGAAGTTCCTCTGCTGCTTTTCATCGTTCCGACTAAGTCTTTCCGCCAGGTTTGTGCCGCGGCCGGGGACGTCTTAACGCCGGAGCAGTTTGTGGTGCACGGCTCGAAGGGCTTTGAAGTGGGCACTCGCTATCGTATGTCTGAGATTCTCCGCCAAGAGACCTGCGTCAAACAACTGGGCGTGCTTTCGGGACCGAACATCGCACCAGAGATTGCGCAAGGCAAGCCGGCAGGAACCGTTATTGCTTCACCATTTCCCCGGGTTATTGAGGCCACTATCGAGGTCCTCTCTTCTGACCGTTTCAATCTCTACACGGGCGACGATGTGGCCGGAGTTGAGATTGCGGGTGCGCTCAAGAATGTGGTTGCCATTGCCTCTGGCGTGGCCGGTGAATTGGAGTTGGGAGAGAACGCTCGTTCGCTCCTGATTACTCGTGGGATGTCCGAGATTCGCCGGATTGGCGCGACTCTGGGGGCCAACCCTGCCACCTTTGCGGGTGTAGCGGGACTGGGCGATCTGATCGTTACCTGCGCCAGCCCCGTTTCTCGAAACAACAGGGTGGGGCGAGCGCTGGCCCGGGGCGAAAAGTTGCCCGAGATCGTCAAGGCACTGGGCATGGTAGCCGAGGGGGTGAATACGGCCCGAGTTGCCCATGAGATGATTGCCGAGCGGAGCATCGACGCACCTATTTTTGAGGCTGTCTATCGAGTTGTCCACGAAGGCGAATCCCCCATCTCCGCCCTGCAAACACTCATGTCGCTGGAGCCCAAACCCGATGTCGACTAATTATCAGCGTACCCGCTCACCCTATCCCATGTCGTGGGTCAACCACCGCGAGATCGGACCCTTCTATGAGGGCCCGGTCTTCATTTGGGATATCGACAAGACTTACCTCAATACCCGTTTCTCTCAACTCAAGGGACTGCTTCGAATTCCTTTTGAACTGGGGGTTGACAAGGACGCCTATCCCGGCGTCGTCTCTCTGCTTCAGGGGTTACGCGAAGGGCCGAGCGGAGATCAATATTGTCCTCTCTACTTCGTCTCTGCCAGCCCGCGCCAGATAAGGGATTCCATTGAGCGCAAGATGCTTCTCGATGGGATCGAGTTCGATGGTCTCACTTTCAAGGACCCCCTCTATCTCTTCATGTTAGGGCAATTCAGTCAGCTTACCGAGCAGATCGCGTTCAAACTTGCCGCTCTGCTACGTCTCGCTGGCGACCTTCCCAATGGCGCGCAATGCCATCTTTTTGGCGATGATGCCGAACAGGATGCCTTGATCTACTCCCTCTTTGGAGACGTCATTGCCGGGCGGTTGCGGGGTGACGCGCTGTCCGCGGTGCTGCTCAAGCTGGAGGTCCGGGATGTTTACTGCAAGAGGCTGGTGAAAGCGGTTGCGAAGCTGCCCGTTCGAGAACTCGTCCGGAGCATCAGTATCCACCTCGTGCGCGAACCGGACGGAGCTTCAATCGCCGGATTTGGCCCCCATGTGGTGGGCTATGCCAGTGCGGGAGCCGTTGCCAAAAACCTCGTTGAGCAAGGGTTGTTAGGGGAACGTAGTGCGGCGCAAGTGATGGCTGGCAGCGCTCCTGGCCATGTAGTCCGAGGGGCGGCGGACGCTGACGCACAAGGTTGGCTGACCCCCCGCACAAGCCGTACAAGTGGCTGATCTGTTGACGCTAGAAGAGTTAGAACTTCCCAAATTGAGCAACGTATCGGAACCGCTCACATCGCTGGTGTCTAGTGGCTTCATGGATGGTCGCCTTGCGGTTGCCTTGATTTTCATTTCTGGAGGATGCAATGCTTCTGAAATACCGCCTCTTTGCTGCTCTAGCACTCTCTCTTGCACTCATCTCCTTCACCGGGTTGCCCGTCAATGCTCGAGAGAAGAAGAGTAGGACGCGTTCGAAGAACTTGATTCTGGTCATCAACTATCCCTACCAGATCACCGGTTCGGCATCGACCAAGATCCATGCGACGTTCTTCAAGCCCGACTTTGTGCCAGCCAAGGGGGCCAAGGTTACGGTGAATGGGAAAGTGGTCTGTGTCCCTGATGACAACGGCACCTGCATATTCGACTATGTTCCGGGAAGCAACAAGAGTCATGTTTTGAAGGCCAAGTTAAAGGAGGGGAAGACCACCTATCGGGTTTCGAAGTCCTTTGCTTCCAATGCCCGTACAGCCAGTTTCAGATCGGACCAGCTCTTCGTCTACACCGACCGCGGCGTCTATAATCCGGGGGACGACATTCTGGTGCGGATCATGGCGTGGGAGTTGTTAGCCGACTACAAGGCCCTGGACAAAGCTAAGGTGAAGCTTCTCCTGCAAAGTAAGGGTGGGCGAGTTTTCGCCGGCGAGGAGCTGACGACCAATGAGTTTGGCATTGCGGCCAGCCGTCTGCCCGTGGCCGAGAACATGCCCGAAGGCGACTACGAGTTGGTGGTGATCTACAAGAAGGCCCGCGAGACCGCTCGCTTGCGCGTGAAACGCTTTGTACCACCGGTGATGTCCATTCGTCATGATATCAAGCGATTCTTGACGCCAGCCCAGGAGAGTCTGCGAATCGTCGCCACTCTAACCTACTTCGCCGGAGGAATACCTCACGGGGCAACGCTCTCGCTGAAGGCGAAGGCAAGCGACGGTAAGGAGATCTTTGACAAGCTCTTCGAGTCTGACAAGGAGGGACGCTTTGAGCTAACGCTGGCCAGGACTGACCTCGATGCGATTCGCAAGGCGACGGCTGCCGAGCAGCCCTTCAAGATGGAGCTTCAAGCCACGGACAAATTCAAGCGTACCAGCAAGGTGACTCGGGATGTCGTCTATACTGAGCGCCCCTATCGTGCGGTGCTGGAGTTTGACAAGGACGACTATCCTCCCGGCGAACTGGTGAAACTACAGGCCAAGGTGGTGGACCTCGACGGCAAACCAGCGAGGGAAATCAAACTTACCTGCACCGTTGCAGAATTCAAGGTGAAGGCGAGCGCGGTTACGGACAAGATGGGTGTCGCTGAGTTCTCCTTCAAAATGGGCAAGAGTGCCGGAACCGCGGTGGTCACAAGTCCAGTAATGAAGGTACCCCTGGGCCAGAAGGCGGTGCGGCTCAACACTCCTAAGCCAATGACCTCCAAGGTCTTTGACCCGCCAGCCAAGCAGGGAGTACAGACCCGCATGACCGTCACCTTTGACAAGCGCTACCGGCCAGTTGAGAAGGTTGTCCACGTGGACTTCACCGACCTCTCGGGAGGTCTGGTAGTGTCGACCACCATTCCGGTGAGCAAGAAGGACGGCATCTACACCGCTGAGGGGACCATTACGGCCCCGAGCTGGGGTACCATGCTGGCCAATCTCTACGTCTGTGCGGTAGAGAAGAAGAAGGTCAAAGAGGGCGGCAAGCTGAGCATCAAGAAGGTCGGCTTCATTACCGAAGGGCAGCACGTTACGCTCCATCCTGATGCCACCGCCGAGATACGTTTTGAGGGTCTCAAACCGCGGGTGAAGCCGGGGGAGAAACTGACGGTCACGGTGGACGTGAAGAACCCCAAGGGTGGTGATTCGGCGGTCGGGGCGATGTTAGTGGACGACGCGGTTGTCTCGCTTCTCGACCCTCTGGAAGTGACCCCTGGCGACCATTTCTATAATCCGCAGCGCAAGGTCATTTCTACTGGTGGTGCCGGCGTTCTGACCTGGCCCGTGGTGGACCGCAACTGGGGGGACCCCTGGCGAGATATTGCCTACACCAATTGGGGATTCAAGGGGCCCGGGGCCATGACTAATGAGGGCCGAAACGGCGGTGAAATGAGTGGCGAGGATGGGTTTGGAATGAGTGGCAAAGGTGCCGGCGGTGGTGGTTCAGCCGGCGGGATGGTAATGGGCATAGGAAGTGCCGACTCAGCCAAAAGTAGTGGCGTCGCTCTGGGGGCCAAGAAGGCGCCAAAGAAGGCGAAGGTAATGGCCAAGATGATGTCCAAATCGATAATGGCGGAGCCGGCTCCCGAGATGGCGGAGGCTGAGGCGATGGACGAAGACGCGTCAATCGATGGCGGTCTCGACCGACGCTCCCGTAATGGCGGGTCGAAGAAGGCTAGACCTCCCCGGCAGATTACCATCAGAACTCGCTTTCCGGAAACTGCCATGTGGGAACCTGTCTTGAAGACGAAATCGGGCAAGACCACCTTCCGGGTCCAGTTCCCCGATGCAATAACCATCCAACGTCTAACGGTAGTGACTAGTGGCAAGCAGGGTGGGCTCGGGTTGCAACACAAGAACGTCGAAGTGCGACAGGATCTCTTCGTCCAGGCAGATGTTCCTGCGACCCTGACCTCAGGCGACGAGGTTACTGTGGTGACGGTGGTGCAAAACCATTCAGGTAGCAGTGTCGTGGTCAAGGTTGACCCTGCGGCATCGGGACTTGAGCTACTGGATACTGTGCCCCAGGAGCTGACTATTGACGCGGGGGAGTCGGCCGCTGCGGTCTTTAGAGTGCGCGCCAGCTTCGTGGGAGAGGTGGAATTCTCAGTAAAGGCGAGCAACGAGGACTATCGCGACGAAGAGCGCCGTAAGTTCCGGGTGCTCCCGGCCGGCGATCCGGTAATGACGGTAGTGCGCAGCACCGTCGAATCTGGAAAGCCCTTCGTTGGCACACTGGAGGTAAAAGAGGGCGCAGTTCACACCAGCGCTCATCTCTCCATTGCATTTCCCAACTCGATACCAGCGATCCAGGCGTGGCAAGCGATGGCAGAATTCCCCATGGCTTATGTTGGAGTGACCGGGGTAGCCAGTCGTGCGATTCTCGATGCAGCTTTGCTCGACCACGCCCGTCGAATCGCTCTTCCCAAAGCGCGGCGCAAGGCCCTTGAGGAGCGTCTCAAACGGGCAGGAGCCGAACTCATAGCCGCGCAAAACGGTGACGGGAGCTGGGGATGGTTCTACACGGCCGATGCTAGCTCAGACGGCGGCTATGTGATTAGCGTTTACCTCTCGGCCTATGCGCTTAAGGCCCTCATTGAGATTGCAGAGGCCGATTTGATGCCCGACCAGACCGCCATCAAGAAGGGTGCTCAGTTCCTCCTGGAGTCGCGCAACGACAAAGGACTCTGGTCTCCCACCGCGTACTTCTGGGAGGTCAACGCGCCCGAAACCGATTGGGGACTCTCCGGGGACCTTTTCGAGACCATTGTGCGGGCACACCGGTTGACGGAGAAGAAACCCAACAAGCCTCTCCTCTCCATCCACAGCAAGGTCAAGACCTACCTGGACGGCCGGCCCGACGACCCGGGCGGTGTGGCCCACGCCCTGGGGGCCATGGTTGTTTGGAACCAATGGCGAAAGAGCAAGAGTGACAGCAAGCGGATTGGCGAATGGGTTGCCTACTTATTGTCACTGAAACGGCAGGGACACTGGGAGCCACACTGGTATCACGCGTATGGTGGCATGGTGGAGCTTAACGCTCGGATTTTGGAGCTGTTACAGGGGATGGATGGGGAGGGCTATCCTGCGGTGCAGTACGAAATCGTTTCGTGGCTCTTGTCGACACGAGAGGCGTGGGGCGCGTGGCACAACGAGATTGGGACGGCCACCGCAGTACGTGCCCTGCTCGCAGCCGGTGCCGGTGCCCAACCGGAGAAGGCATCAACTGTTTCCATCAGCGTGAACGGCACCGCGGTGAAGAGTGTGGCCATTCGCCCTGATGATGTCTTCCTCTCGGCGGCGCCGCTGCGTTTCGTCGATATCACGAGCTATCTGCGGGACGGCGAGAATAGTGTGGAAGTGAATTATGATGGCAATTTGCGGGCCCCGGTGGCGGTGCAACTGCAGCAGTGGCCGGTGCGTCGTAAGGCAGCCAAGGGCACGAACGGAGTTTTCGCCGTGGCCAGAAAGATGGAAGCCGCGGCAACTCTGGGAGAACCGGTAGCGGTAGAACTTTCCGTTGGCGCAAGCAAGGCTGCTCCCCATGTTGAGATCGTGGAATCGGTACCCTCTACCGCGACCGTGGACAAATCCTCTCTGGATGCTCTGGTTAAGGCTGGGACAATTCAAGGCTACCAGATTGTTGACGGCCAGATTGCCTTCTTCCTCCATAAGCTCGAGGGAGAGGTGAAACTCACCTACCGGGTGCTGGCCGCGCGCACAGGGATTGGCCTCCACGGCGGGACCAGAGTGGTTGCTCGTTTCCACCAGCAATTCGGGGTGGGAAGGTTCGTTGGCGGTCCCCTCACCGTCAAATGATGGACCAGTCATAGGGTCTTCAAAATCTTTTGCCGTAGTGCCTGATTATTCCCTTGCCGTAGCGTCGGTCCGTGAGTAGATTTGGCTAGCAACCGGAAACAACGGAGAACTTGTGGTGGCGGATATGATCAACTTTAACGATTCCTTGAAGACTGGCAACGCACTGCTGGACTCGCAACATGAGGAGCTCTTTCGCCGCGCCAATGCTCTCTTCGACAATCCCTTCGAAGAGAGGACCGGCGAGACTTACGAAGCCCTCGATTTTCTGCGCACTTATGTGCTCTTTCATTTTGAACGAGAAGAGGCGCTTATGCGCGGAGCCGGGTATGAGGGTGTGGATGAGCATATCGCCGCACACGAGGAGTTCCGGACGACGGTGGAAGAGTGCTGGTTAGATATGGAGTACAACGGCTACAGTGAAGATCTTGCCGAGCGGCTTCGGGTCCTTTTTTCCGAGCGCCTGGTCGAGCACATCAAAGATATGGACGGGAGATTCGTATCCCACCTGGCCGAGGATGCTCCTCCCGCTACCGAGCATGGTCATTAAGCAGATCGACGAACCTTCGGATTGTGCGGGGCGCTGACCCCTCATAGTGGTTGTTAACGTTGGTATAGACCTCAATGTGCTGAGCCAGCATCTCACGCACCATCTCCACTACTCCTCGCAACTCATCTGTTCGATCGTCGATGAGCCGGTCCCATTTCAGCCCCGCGGCCTTCTCTACCTTCTCCCGGTCCGGACCCATCAGTCGTATGGTGGTGCGGCGCTTGATATGGGGACTGAACTCTGAGTGAATCTCGGTTACCGGGGGCATATAGTAGCCCTGGCAGAAGACGGGGGCCACATCGTGGTCGGCGAGAAAGCGGAAGAACTCCTCCTTCATGTAGTTGGGATTTCGACATTCAATGGCCAGAGGGACCTTCCGTGGGATGGAGGTCAGGAATACGGCAAGTTGCTCCAGAAAGGCCCCCAAGCCTGCCATCTTCTGCCTATTAAGGTATTCGAACTGGAGCATTATGACACCCAGTTTCGGACCCATCGGATCAAGGCTCCTCACGAACTGTGCGTAAAGGTCCGGCGAGAAGAAGTGGGGGTTGGCAACAAGGGTATCGCCCTTTGATTTGCGATAGAGGTGCGTCAGCGTGATGCTGTTTGGCGCCTTGACTGAGAACCGAAAATCTCTGTCGACGCTATTTGCGTAGCTTTCCACTACGTGCGGCTTCGGGAGGACAACTTTGTCGGGTCCAAAGAGAGACCAGAACCACTGGTCCACCTCGACGCTGTCCAGATGCTTGCCATATTCCAGTAAGTGGTTGATGCGCTTCTCGCTGGAATAGATCAATCCTCGCCAATCATCATACTTCCAGCTACAGGTCCCCACGTGCAAGCCAGTCGGCAATTCCCGGCGCAACCCGTCAAGGAGCAGCGCCTCCTTCTCGGGAAAGAGAGATGGTGCCATTTGCTCACCTCCTTCGCTCAAGATGGTCTCAAGGAGTGCCCCTGTCAAGGCGGGTCGCTATCCTTGCACCTACCGGGGAGGTGACGGTACAGTGGAGGCGGAGATGTCTGCCACGTGCGGAGGTTCATATGCGCTATCTTGCTGTCGCCCTACTTCTTCTCGGATGTTCCACCAGTTCCAATGACGAAGCGGAGGATGTTGCGGTCCTAGCAGAAGTGGCTGGTGATGTGGTGGCCGAGGTGAGGGCCGAAGTTATTGCTGCCGAGATTGTCGCGGTGGATGTCGCCGAGGTCGACTTGCTAGTGGATGTAGATTCGACAGAGGAAGTACAACTCGACGTCGCACCAGAAGTTGAGCAGCCGCCAGAGGGCCTGCCCTTTGACCAGGGTCCCTACGGGATAGTCCCGTGGGACAAGGCGGGCCCCTTTGTCCTCCCGACCACCGATGGTGACTGGGATTTTCAGCAGGAATGGGGAAATGGCAAGGACTCGTACATCTTCATCTCGCACGCCACTGGGTACGAATATGTGGACCAGCTCTGGGGCTCTTCAATCAAGGACTTGATCAAGTACTCTCCTAGCAATGTCCACTATTTCTTCATGTCTTACGATTCTAAGGCCATCGACTACGTCACGGAGATGGAGGCCAAGGTGCAGGCCGTGCTCGACCTGATGGAGTCATGGGAGAAGCAGGTCTGGGAACCGCGGTTCCACTTTGTGACCGAGCCCGCGCATTTGCTGGATAACTGGTTTGGTCAGATTGGCAAGACATATGGCTATTTCGCGTTCGCCATCGACCGGTTTCAGCAGTTCAGGGAACTCGGAATGTTGGCCAATATCAATGCTGGAAGTGTGGGCTCGCTTCGTCAAGTCGTCTACGAGGTCAACTACTTCAATTTTGAATGGAGTCGTGAACTTGAACTGGCCCAGGACGAAGCCGTCATTACTAAGGTGGCCCTCTTCGAGGAGGAGCAGTTCGGTGGCAGCAAGATCGTTGAGGTGGTCCTACCTGATGCCGAGACTATGGCTGGATTCGACACGTTGGTGGTGGATTTGACCATGCATTGCAGCGGTCACTTCGACAAGAACTGCGGGGACTGGGACTACAAGTCTGCGTTATACCTTTGCGACGTGGACGATCCGGCTGTCTGCAACACTGAGATTGCCCGTTGGATCACCACTTACAAGCGACAGGGACGTTGGGTGACTGACATTTCGTCGATGTTGGTTCACCTGCAGGAAGGGGGGACTCGCAGCTTCCGCCAGGACAATAGCGGTCAGAGCTATCTGACTACTCTGAACTTTCGGCTATCTAACCGAGATAAAGGAATGAGGCCGGTGTCGGTGCAGTCGCTGTGGGGTGGCGGTGGTTTCAATTTGGGCTACAACCCGGGCAAGGAGCCGATTGAGTTCGAGGTTCCGGAGGGAGTGAAAAAGGTGGAAGTGGCAGCTTTCATTACCGGCCATGGTTGGGGTAGCGACGTGGCCAATTGCGCTGAGTTCTGCAACCATACCCATCACTTCGAGGTGGGGAATACCGAGCACGTCAAAGCCCATCCCCTAGCCGGCACCTCTTTGGGCTGCGCCAATCAGGTAAAAGATGGCGCCGTGCCCAACCAGTTTGGCACCTGGCCGCTGGGGCGTGGCGGGTGGTGCCCGGGGCTGGACGTGCCACCCTTCCTCGCAGATTTCACCGATGCGGTCGAGGCCGGCACCAACACCATGACGTACAAGGCCCTATATTTGGGCAAGGACTACGACCCCCAGCCGGCTCAAAACCCCCAGGGTTTCGGTGGGAACATCTGGATGACCAGCTATCTGGTGATGTGGGAATAGCATATCGGCTCTGCCCTCTGCCGTCGGCCACAGCGATACTCCACAGCCCACAGTTCGCTGCGCGGTCGTCGCGGGTACCACTGTGGCCGAGCATGGCGGTTGTATGTGGGATGATGCTGTACTATCGTGACCTCGCAAACACCTTCCGAAGGAGTTCTAGATGCGCATTGGTCTGACTGGACTGCTTTTGTCGACTCTTCTGATTGGCGCTTGTGCCACCCTTTCTCCAGAAGAGCAGGTGGCGGTGAAGCGGGGGACGCCGATTCTGGCGGGGTTGCTGGGCAGTCCACTGCCCGAGTTGCCGGAGAGGGCCGCAGTTGCCGTGGCCATGGCGGACAGTGCCCTGGCGGAAGGGGAGACCGCTCGAGCCGTACAATTGCTGGGGCGGGCGCAAGAGATGTTGGGGCCCGAGGCACCAATCTGCGCGCACCGGGGTAGTTTGCAGTACCTCGGAGGTCTGGTGGTTCAATATGCCGGGGGAGCGGCGGTGGACAACGGCTGGGCCGAATTGCGCAGTGACTGTATTGCAGCCGAGGTGGCTGGGAATGACGTCCCCTATCGGACCTTTTTCAAGTATCTGGCTGCTCCCATGGATGGTGAAACCCTGAATATCGAGACGGAAGGTGGCTCGACCTCACCGTCGAAGTTAGCGGCTGAACAATGGCGCAAAGAAATGGTCGCAGAGGCCAGCTCCCTACCGGCTGGGCAACAGCGGATCTTGAAGGTCTATGCTGACTGGCTTGAACTGCTGGAAGCGCGGCCTGTCGACCGGTGTGACTCTGAGTTTGGCAACCGGCACCTGGAGCAGCAGAGGGTGGTGGCGGCGGAGTTGGTCGATGCCGGGCGGCCCGATCTGGCGCTGGGCTACTTCAACGCGGCGGTAATAGACAGTGATGGCAAGGCCAGGGCCGGGGCCCTTACCGAGTTGGAGGAGTGGGCTGCGCAGCCAGAAAACCGTTGGCTCCTGAGCAGTGCGGTTGGAAGCGCGCTGGCGACCCTCCGGTTTGGTGCTCACGAACTCTCGCCATTGCTCACTTCTGAACTTTGCGAAGTCTTTTACGCCGACCTGATTGTTCAGATTAACGAGGACAGATTCGAGGGTTACAACGGCCGCAATGCCACCCGACTGATGACTGCCTTCAACGGATCTGGAGCCTGCCTGGGCAAAGCCGAGCTGGCGCTGCTGGTGGACGGTGCGTTTGGCGCGGCGATGGCAGAGGGGCAAGATCGAACCGCGGTGCTGCAGGTGGTTGGAGGACTTGTCTATAATCTGGGCTTGCAGCTCTTTGACAATCGTTCCGTCTCGGTGTGGAGTGGCCTGAACCACCTCTTTGAGGCCATGGGCAGAGTGCAGCAGAAGCTTAGTGATTCACCTGAGGACCGGGCTCTGGCCGCGACCTTGCAGGTTGTGACTTCGCTGCCGGGCATGTTGCAAGGGCAATTCGATGTTCTCCTGGGAACCATGGCTTCGGCCGCGGACATCTATGACGAGGTGCTTGCGCAGCCCATCGCGGCTGATAGTCCAGAATTGATAAGAGTTCTCCCCGCTTTCAGAATGGCAAACTTAGGCCTCAGTGCTGTTTTGACCGCATTTGTGAAGGAGCCGGAGGCAGCCCTTCCGCTCATGGAGCGTCTCCGCAAGACCCTGCCAGAAGACCTGGCTGCCCTCTTCAACTATTTCGAAGAACCTGACCAATCGGCCAAAGTCATTGCCATTATCGATGGTGCATTGGCTGGCTTCATGGCCTACGACAAGACGGTTCCGGACAGTGAAGCAGTGCTGGCGGCATTGGCCAGCATGGGCCCGGGCAACCTGGCCGAGTCAGGTTGGTGGGCTGTAGGGCTGGACGGTATGCGCATGGTGGCCTGGGATGGTCTAGCTTATCTGGCGGTGAGCGATGATCCCGGGAGCCCACTCTTCAAGCAGGCCCTCGCCGAAGCGGAAGTCGCGGCTAAGCGAATGGTTGGGAACTTCCTGGTAGAAATGGAGGTGCCGGGCACCCTTGGTCGCATCTTGCGTCTTTTGCCCGCTTTGCATCGAGCGGTGCCTGCCTTTCTCGATGAGAAGCTGACCACGGCGGATATGGCCGTACAGATTGCTCGTGTCCTTGAAGAGCCTCTTGCCGACGTTGTGGCAGGATTTCAAAGTGGGAGCGATGGTGCCAGTGGTTCGCAAGTGGCCGGGCTCCTCAACGAGTTGTTGGCGACGGTTGTCGGGGTAGGGCTGGAGCGACTCATTCAGGAGCCCAAAGTAGCGCTCGTGACGGGTGTGGAAATCCTTGAGCAGCGCCTGGGCAATTACAGGGGTGACGTGCGGGTCTTCATGGAGCTTGTGGCAGCCGTGGGTCGATACTACGCAGCACCAGACAAGGCCGGCCAGCAGTTTGTGAAGGTCGCCGACGCGGCTCGCAAGGAGCTGCCCCAAGTTGGTTTTGTGCCGACCCTGGTTGAGGCTTCTTTGCGCCTGGCAGATGATGCACCAACCAGGGACCTTATCAACCTCATCAATCGGGCCCTCGCTTACGGGCTGATGGCCACTAGGTGCGGCCAGAGCCATGCGGTGCATAGCCTCCTACCGGCGCGCATGTGGTTGCTGGAGGCAAATGGTGACCACGAAGCGGCGCGGGAGGACTACGAGGCCTATGTGCGTATGCTGCAAGGGGGGTTCGAGGGAGATGTACTGGTAAGTTGTCAATTGCGCTCCTATGCGGAGACGTTCCTCTTCAGCATGGACATCTCCAATTCGACTGCGGCGTTCCTCTTACCCGGCAAGAGCGAGGGGACCTTCAACGTCGGCATTGGTGCGGAGACGGGGCGCGCCGGTCAACCCTCTGGTGACGAACTGAATTGCGATGTGCTCTACACGGGGGTTCCTCGGTTTGACCGTATCATGGAGGCTCACCTCGCTTTTGGCGCGTACGAACTTCTGAACAAGAACCCGAGCGGGGCGCAAGTTGCATTTCTCCGGGCGGTGGCGGTGGGTCGCCAGATGGTGCATGGGAATGCCGCAACCATGGGCCGCATGGCAGGTAGTGCCCAGCAGGGGGCAACGAAGGTTTCATTGGAGATGATCGCCTACACTTCATTACTGGCACGTCTGCACGGGCAGCGACAAATTGCCGATATCCTGGAGGAACTCGGGCTGAATCTGGCTCCTCGTCAGGAGAAGGGGTGGTACGATCTCGCTGAACCCGACCATGAAACTCCCATCTTCTATCAACGTGTTAAAGAAATGGAGGGTTTCAACGAGTTGATAACCAGGTGGTTTTCGGCCCGCACTGCCGATGATCGAAAGGCTCTCTTCAAGGCCGCTAAGTCCTACGGGAAGAAGTCTGGCGCCTTTCCGCTGTGGGGACTTGAAATGGCGGTGGAGAGCCTCAACGATAGGTTGCCCCTTGAGGCGCGCTTAGAGTTACCGACGGCCCTGGCCCCCCCCAAGTCGGGTGGTGGCAATCTGGCGAAGTATCTCGTTGTGTGGCGCAATCTCATGGTGGGAGTGGGCAAAACCGCACAACTTCCACCCTATGGAGAGGTGGAGACCGCGGCCACGGAGTTGGCAGAGCTTGGCCTTTACGGCGAGATGGTCGGTCCCCTTCAGCGAATGGTCATCTTCGCATGGCGGGAGAAGAAACCTGCCGATGCGTTCAAGCTGCTGGAGTTGATCCTGGCCACTGTTTCCCCGGAAGACGCTCCGGTCCTCTATCTGGACACGATGATGCTGGCGGCGGATCTGCTGATCGAAGTCAACGGTTTGGAGAAGGCGGTTGAAGCGATGGTCAAATCGGCCAGCAGTTTGGGAGGCTTCCACAGTTCCCAGGAGGAGGTCCAACTACTCTATCGACTCTTACAGATTGCCGGGCCAACGGGCCGCGCGGAGCTGGTGTGGAACACGGTGAATCGTCTTGCCCCGATGGTGCGAGCATCTTCAGGAACCGATACGCTGGCCTACTATACCCTCGTGGCATTGCAAGTGAGCTTTCAGATTCTCGCCGGGCAGCCGGTGGCTGAAGCGGCCATCCGTCGGCTCGATGCCCACGGCAAGGCAATCGCTGATGGAGAGGGGACGAGACACTACTTCCAGTTGCTACTAAGGAGCGATGACGAGGAGGTCCGCCAGAGCCTGTCGGAGCAATTCCTCGTCTACGTTCTTCAAAACGGACCCCGCCCCGAGTTGCCGAAGAAGGACCCTGCAGCGAAGTAGCAAATGAGTGGCTACGGATAGAGTCGGTACCCTTCTGAGGCGAACCTCTGATGGAAGATTCCCAGCCCACTGCCATCCTGGCTCATGCTTTGCCAGGTGACGACGAAGGTCCCGTCCGTAAAGGCGGCGCAATCAGGCAGTTGCTGGTCCAATGCGGTGTAGATATTGACTACGGAGTCAGACGCGAGGGGACTATCGCTGCCGTCGAAACGCCTCAGGTAGACACCCCACTTCTCTCCGTCCTGGTGCTCAGATTGCCAGGCTGCGACGAAGGGACCGCCGGGGAGCGCAGCGGCACACTGGAAGTACTGTGTCTGAGGAATCGTCGAGTTTACAGTAAACTGCTCTCCCAGAGCAACTCCGGCGCTATCGAAGCGGCGGGCCATGATCCCCTCCGGGTCATCCGGTCCCTCATCGTACCAGGTGACCAGGAAATCACCGGTGTCAGAGGCAACCACGCGTGGGCCAATCTGGTCCGAAACGAAGAAGGTATTGACTTGTACATCACTACCGATGGGCGTACCGGAGTCGGTGAAACGCCGGAGGAAAACCCCTCGTCCATTGCCATCCTGATCCTTGCTGACCCAGACCACGACAAGGTCTCCGGACGCCAATTGGTCGATGTCCGGGGAGTTCTGCTCTTCCAGCGTGTAGTTGTTGACGAGCGACTGGTCTTCCAGGGGAGAACCGGCTGAGTCGTAGATGCGCATATGGACGCCATCCGCGTCTCCGGAACCGTATCCGTCCCAGACCGCGGCGAAGCCGCCTGCGGAAAGCCCGGTAACCGCAGGATTCTGCTGCTTGTAAGAGTATGTCGTGGCCAGTGAAATGTCCCAACCCTGGGTGGCGCCGGAAGCGTCAAATCGTCTTGCGGCTACCTGGTCGAGCAGTTCCTTGGTGTCCTCCAGAGCGTACCAGACAACGACGAAACCACCATCGCTAAGCGCTGCCACATCGGGATCCATCTGGTATGATTCGGTGTAGCCATTGACCTTGAACTGGGAACCACTCTTGGTGCCGTCGGCATCAAACTGCAGTCCAAATACTCCCCAACCCTCGTCGTCGTAGTACTGATCCTCCCAGACAATGACGAAACCACCATCGGATAGCACGGCAACCGCTGGATCCCTCTGGTCTCCCTTGAAGCTGGTAGGGACTCTTGTTTCCGTTATCTGGCCGGCGGTACAGCCGTCCCAGTCGACGCTGTTTCCGTCGTCGCAAAGGGAAGGATCCGCGCAAAGCTGATTGATGCAGAAGAGGCCTTCGGAGCAGGTGCCGCACACCCCGCCACAGCCATCATCACCGCATTCCAGGCCGGCGCAGTTGGTAGTCTTTGGGCAGCAACTTCCGTCCAGGCACACATCTCCGCCACCGCAAGACTTGCCGTCAGCTTGTACCGACCAGTTGAGAGGGTCTGTTTGGGGGTCGCAGACGTTGCACGGATTTGCGGGGTCGGTTTGGCCAACCAGAATGCAAATCTCGTTGATGATGCAGTAGACCGCGTCGAGTTGGTTATCGCAGCTTCCGTTAGAGCAGACGTCCGCGGTACATGAGAGATCGTCGTTGCAGGAGCCGCAGGTGCCACCGCATCCATCAGTCCCGCACTCGAGCCCGGCGCAGACCGGTTGGCATATGCACGCTCCTCCAATGCATGTTTCCTGTTCACCTGCACAGTCGCCGCACTCACTCCCGCATCCATCGTCACCGCATACTTTGTCTTCGCAGGCCGGTTGACAGATGCAGCTACCGTTGATGCAGACGTCCTGCGCATCCGGGCACAGCCCACAAGCGCCATTACAGCCGTCAGGTCCGCATTCCTTGCCACTGCAGGATGGTTGGCACTCGCACGTCCCGTCGACGCACAGGTCCTGCACTCCCAGGCAACTTCCGCAAGACCCACCACAACCGTCGCCCCCACACCCCTTGCCGGCGCAGTCAGGGTCGCAGTTGTTGCACTCGCCGTTGGCGCAACCGTACGGGCAATTCAGAGCTTCGGCCCCCATTTTGCCGCAGCTATCAACCCAGCAGACATTCCCGTCACAACAATCGGTGTGGTGTTCTGGAACACAGACGCAATCACTACCCTGGCATGCTTTCCCACCTGAACAACTTCCACAGTTACCGGAACAGCCATCGGTTCCACACTCCTTGCCGTCGCAAGCAGCCACGCAGAGGCAACTGCCATTGGCACAAACATCCTGTGGTCCCAGGCAATTGCCACAGCTTCCGCCACACCCGTTGGAGCCACATTCTTTGCCGATGCAATTTGTCGTGGCGGCACAGCAAAGACCGAGGTGGCAAACCGCACCATCGCCACAGGTAACGCCATCGGGACGTAGCGACCATTGGTCCTGCACGCTCTCTGGCCCACAGATCTGGCACGGATTCCCAGGGTTGGTCTCCCCATCTTCAAAGCAGGCTCCATTGATCAGGCAGGTGCCGAGTAGTTGCGCAAAGGTGCAAGCTCCCTGCGCACAACCAGATGCAACGCAGACTAATGCGACGTCACAATCGCCGCAGAGACCACCGCAGCCGTCGGGTCCGCAAGCCTTGTCGACGCAGTCGGGCTGGCAGATGCAACTGCCATCATCGCAGATGTCCTGGGGGCCGGCGCAAGTACCACAATGGCCGCCGCAGCCGTCGCCGCCACACTCCACGTTCGTGCAAGTGGGTTTGCAGACACATTCTCCTGACAGGCAGACATCCAGGTGGGGGCCGAGACAACTGCCGCAGCTTCCTCCACAACCGTCGCCGCCACATTCCTTTCCCTCACAGGAAGGAACGCAGGCGCAAAGCTGGTTGATGCACTCCTGCTGATAACCGGAGCAGATCCCGCAACTACCCCCGCACCCGTCCTCACCGCATTCAAGGCCTTCGCAAGCTGGTGAGCAGTTTGCGCAAGTGGCGTCGGCGCAGCCAAAGGGGCAACTGGCCTGCACCTCACCCTGATTGCCGCAGCTATCAAACCAGCAGACGTCATCGCCACAGCAGTCACTGCTGTCCTCAGCTTTGCATTTGCAGAGCCCGGCTTCGCAGAGTTGCCCTCCTTCACACGCACCGCAGAGCCCACCGCAGCCGTCGTCGCCGCAGTTCTTTCCACTGCATGCCGGTTGGCAGACGCAAAGTCCCTCGACGCAGGCATCCTGAGGTCCTCCACAACCGCCACAACTACCGCCGCATCCATCATCGCCACATTGCTTGTTCTGGCAGTTGGCTCCACGGGGGCAACACTCTCCAGCGAAACATATGGCATCGTCGCCGCACAGCGCACCGGGAGGAAGTAGTGACCAGTCGGCCTGCGACTGTGCGGGCAAACACTTCAGACATTTGTTGTCAGGTGAAGTTGTTTCTGCAGGGGTGCAATTCTCGTTCATGAAACAGAAGTAGTCTTGCAAGGAGTTGACGCACTCACCCTCGAAACAGACGTCGCTGGTGCAATCGATTCCATCCTCGCAGGAACCACAACTGCCGCCACAACCATCGGGACCGCAGAGCTTTCCGAAGCAATCGGGGGTGCAGATGCAGACATGGTCCAGGCAACTTTCCTGGGGGTTGGAGCAAACTCCGCACAGAGTACCGCAGCCACCGTCGCCACAATTCTTGTCGTCGCAGTCGGGCACACAAAGGCAGGAGCCAACAAAGCAGATTGCCAGTGGGTCACCACATTCGCCGCAACTGCCGCCGCAGCCGTCATCGCCGCATTCTGCACCTTCGCAAGCTACGAGTGCATCACAGCACGAACCTTGGAAGCAGAGGAGGTCTTCCTCACAAACTACGCCGTCGTCGCTAAGGCTCCAATCCTGCTTGTCCTGTGACGGTCGGCATTCCAGGCAGTCATTGTCCTGTTGCAGTTCTTTGGCTTCGAAGCAGCCCTCCTCGATGACGCAGTAGCCGTCGATAATGGCATTGATGCACTCTCCCTGGATGCAGGTGTCGCCGGTGCAGTAGAGGTCGTCGTCGCAGTCGCCACACTCGCCGCCGCAGCCATCGTCCCCGCATTCCCAGTCGCCACATTCTGGCGTGCAGACGTCCTGGTCCGCAGAGATGCCGTCAAGATCATCGGTGATCTCCGAATCTGCAGTGACCTCAACAAGCTCGGATTGCGTGAACTCAAGGTCCAGGGAGGCGTCAACCAGTTCTGCCACCGCGTCGTGGTCGGGAAGCTCTGCACCGTCGAGCCCGGAAAGCTCGGAAGTGAAACCGTCAATTGCGGACGATTGGTCGGCGTCGGAAACAACGTCTTCCCAAAGCTGGCTGGCAGGACGATTACGGTCGATACAGCCGGTCGCCGCGAAGCCCGTCAACACAATGAAGAACATCCCCAATCTACAATTCAGAGCCATGTCGGATTACCCCCCGATTTCGTCAGAAGCTTAGCTGCAACGTCAGCCCCGTAGAGCCGGGAGCAGTTAATGGTCCGATCAACGGCATGCGGGCCGCTTCTTCAAGTTCTGCTGGGCTGGTCGCGCTAACTCCCATCCAGACGGCGGTGGCAATTAGCCCCGCACCACCAACACCCCACAGGACGTAGCTGGTCATTTCAGCGGGCAGGACATTGTTATCTACCCGCCGTTGCCAGTCGTCATCCTTGGCTTGTTCGGTAGGCGCCTGCCCCTGCGATGTCAGTGCATCGACCCACGCCAGGTGAGCATTGCGCTGGTCGTCCATGGCGCCTTGGCCCCACCCCCAGTAAGTGCCGCAACCTGCGCCAACCAGGGCTAGGGAGGAGCCGAGGGCAATCCAGTGCCATTTGTGGAAGGACGACTGCCCGGTGCCGAGGTCTGGTAACCGGTTGAGCACTACTGCCTCCTCCTCGGTCTCACTCCCGAGCACCCCGATAGTCCCAATGAAAGGCTCGTAACCTGATAGAGTAACAGCTAACTTGTGGTCACCTTCGTCCACGTCGATCTCAACGCGTCCGACCCCTAGCAACTTCCCGTCCACACGTATTTCCGCAGCCGGCGGGCTCGCCACAACTATGAGTCGTCCCCGTGCCACAGGGGCGGGAACCTGTGCCCGAACTTCGTCTGTATCAGCAGTTATCGCCTCGCTTTGTGTGGTGACATGCCCGTCCGCCGAACGGACCTTGAACTGAACGTAGCCCGGCTTGAACCACCAGATTCCAGGCAAGGGGTACCAGTTCGCCAGTTCATCTTCAATCGGCATAATTGCACCGAGCCGGTTTGCGGTAACCGTAACTCTGCGATAGCCATCAGCAACCAATGCCTCTTCCAATCTAGTGATGCGCTTGGCCAGCTTCCTGGCCCCCTTTTCCGGGGCAAGTTTCTTCGCCTGAGCGAGGTGCCACCAGGCGCGTGGCAGTTTGCCCAGCTTCTGGAAGTTGCGGCCTACATTCTTGTGGAAGACCCAGCGATAGGCGTATTCAGCTTCGGTGACCTCTAGAAGTTCGACCCAAATCTCAATGGCCTTGCCCAGCATCCCTTCTTTGGAAAGCTTGATGGCGCGATCGTTGAGAGTTCCAACGTCGGCCTTCTCCTGGCCCATTGCCGAATCGGCAAACACCAGCAAGAGAGCCCATGCCAGCAGACCAACCGCAAAGTGCCGGAGGCGCCTGGCGGCTTGAATGTGCATACTACTCGCCGCCCGGGATGCGGTCGTAGTCGTCATCGTCATCATCCCCGTTCTTCTTCTCCTCTTCTTCCTTCTCTTTACGCAGCTTCTCTTCTTTTTCTTTACGCAGCTTCTCTTCCGCTTTCGCCTTCTCCTGCTTCAGCCGTAGTCTTTCCGCCTTCCGGCGGGCTTCTTCACGTTTCCTCTCCTCGTGACGCTTTCTGCGTCTCTCTTTGCGCTCTTTTTCAATTTGTTCATCGGTGGGCACAGTTGAGAGGTCCTGGGATGCCGTATTAGTGGTATCTGCCGGCACCGCATCAAGGCTAACGAGACTGTCTACGTCTATCTGAGGAGTCGCCAAGGGGTGTGCGTCAGTGGGGGCGACGATGTCTGGGCTCGTGGCCTCTGCGATCGCGACTTCGTGTTGGGCGGAGACATCTGCGTGCCGGGCAGAATTATCTTCGACGCCACCTGGTACTTCGACTTGCACGTCGGAATGAGCAAGTGGTGTCAGGTCATGCGGGATGGCTGGTACTTCGCGCCCAGAAGCTATGTCGCCGCTGGCACCTCGTTCGACTATATCGGCCTCTACTTCCATCCGGGAGTGGACCGCATTACTTGTTTCTGAGTGGGGGGAGGTTTTCCCGTCTCCCGCTGCGCTCCAGAAGTACCACCCGCCATAGGCCGCCAGAGCCAGCACCACGGCAATGCCTGCGAGGGCTTTTGGGAATCTCTTGCGGGAATCGGGAGGGGCCTCAAAGGCCTGAGTGCGCTTGTCTGGGAACGATTGGTCCCCGTAGGGCGCGTCAGCAGTGGACTCAGTCATGGCGGCGAGGTCGGAGGCCAACTGTTCCTCGGAGACCATGAAATCCCCGGTCGTTTCCTCGTCTTCAGAGATGACCTCGTCCTCGGTTTCCTCTTCTGCCACCATGCCCTGGTATTGTAGGCCAGTTGGGGTAGCTCTGACGTCCCGCGACCGCGCGGTCTTGGAACCGTCTTCCGAGAAAGTGTCGAGGGCATCCTTCAACGCCGCGGCGAACACCTCTACGCCATCAGGTCGTCGCTTGGCCTTCTTTTTGAGCGCCCACATCACCAGGTCAGGCACGTGGTCAGGGATGTCCTCAGGTAATCCCCGTTCCCTGAGGTGGACCGGTTTGTCCATGATGTGGCACATCAGGATTTTTACTGCGGATTCACCCTCGAAAGGCGGCCGGCCACAAAGTCCTTCATAGAGAACGGCGCCTAAGGAGTATATGTCAGAACGGCCGTCCACATCCTTGCCCCTGGCCTGCTCTGGGCTCAGGTACTCGGGAGTCCCACAGATGATACCTGCTTCCGTGGCAGTTTCCTGCGCCTCGCCCCATTTGGCGATGCCGAAGTCGAGAACCTTGGCGATCTCGTCGTCATTCTCTTGAACAATGAATATGTTGTCGGGCTTGATGTCCCGGTGCCAGAGCCTGCGTGCATGGGCCTCTTGTAGCGAGTAACAGACATGGATGGCGTAGGTGAAAGCCTTACGCCAGGAGACAGAGCCCAACCGCTGGATTCGCTGTCCCAGGGACTCTCCTTTGAGTAGCTCCATGACCAGATAGAGCAGGCCGTCAGGCGAAACCCCAAAATCGGAAACCCGTACAGTGTGCGGGCTGTTTAGACCTGAGACACTCTTTGCTTCGCGCAAAAAGCGGGCAACGGCCAATGGGTCGTCCGCCGATTCTGCCTTCAGGACCTTTATTGCAAATTCCTGTTCGAGGTATCGGTGGCGAGCGCGGTAGACAATACCCATGCCGCCCTTTCCAAGCAGTTCTAGCACCTCAAATCGTCCGTCGAGAATCTCACCAACCAGATCCCGGCTATGTAGAACCGTTAAGGGCCCGCCGCAGCCGGGGCAATGGAAGGACTCGGAAGAGACTTCCTTAAGGCATTTTGAGCAGAACTTCTTGCTGGTTTGCGCCATCTATGTCCTTCCCGAACTACTTAGGGACAGCATCATTGCTTCTGGATACGCGCCTAAGAACAGTTTACGCACGCGACGGAAGCCGTCAAAGAATATATATACTGCGGCCGACCTCACAACCACCGGAGCGTAGGGTCTCGTTCAAGCTGCCGGTCGGCCCACCGCAAGTTTGGTTGGGGAGGTCACGTTTGCAACGGTTTGTGTCATTGCGTAGTATCGTAGCCCATGCACAACCAGGGGACATGATGTCGTATCATCATATTCGGGCCGGAGCGGCCTGGCCGGATGTTTTTGCCTTCTTCTTTTTGCTCGCCATGGCGGTGGCCGTGGTCGGCGTGTGGCTCTATGGACAGAAGAACCGAGAGGAACCGCTTTCGTGGAGTCTGACGCTGGCAACAACCTTGATTGGTTGGCTCGTTGGCAGCAAGGTCTACATGGCTTTTCCGCACCTGGTCGACGCAATCGCGACAGGTGGGGAGTACGTCGGCAGTCACAGCAAGAATCTCCTGGGTGGAATCGCGGGGGCCATTGTCGCGGTGCTGGCGGGGCGGCGTCTCCTTGGCGCGGACCTGCGCTATGCCGATGCTTGGGCCTTCTTCTTGCCGGCCAGTCTCCTGGTGGGACGATTCGGTTGCTTTCTGGCGGGTTGTTGTCATGGCAATGTCACTGCGGCCCCCTGGGCCATTACCTATCCCCCGGGTAGCCTTTCACACATTCATCATGTCAACGACGGGCTTGTGGCTCGAGGGAGTGCCACCTCGCTGCCGGTTCATCCGGCTCAACTCTACGAAATGGTATTGGTCCTGGGCCTGCTTTTGCTGGCCACCTTCCTGCGGCCTCGTTTGCGGGGCCGGGGTTCGCTCTTTTTGACCGTGGCCGGTGGCTATTCGCTGATCCGTTTCGCCCAGGAATTCACCCGCTACGGTGGTGAAACCTGGCTCGGTTTGAAGTGGGTTCAGTGGGGACTACTGGCTGCTGCCATCGGGCTCTTCGCCTGGGCCGTTCGCCGGGAGCGGATAGGTGATGTGGCGACGACCGTCATCGGGGTCGGCCTGCGTCGTGTCGCCTGGGTGGGTGGCGGTTTGTTGCTTGTAGCAGTAGCCTTGAGCCGCTGGTTTTCTCCGTTAGAGCGCGCCTCCCTCATAATTGCCTGCGCACCGGCAGTTGGCCATGGGGCTGCGCGGCTGGGGCGAATGATTGCGTCCCGAATGGGCGTACGCTGGCGACTGATGCCGGCGGGAATGGCAGCGATGGCTTTGGCCACCTGGTCACCGCTTGCGCTTCAGGGCGAGCGTCCCAAGAAGGACGAAAAGACGCTGTTAGTGGAACTCAGCGGCGGCGGGGGGCAGGTAATCTACAGCGAAATCTGCGACGATACCCGCTACCAGGATCGATTCTTTGACGCACGTCTCACGGTCGCCCATCGCTGGAAGTACAGACTCGGGGAGTTGCTCGAGAGTGGGGTGGTCGGATATGCTGGCTATGTCGAGCGACTACATGGGCCTCAACGAGGCGAGGAGAGCACCGAAGCGAGCTGGATTCCGTCTCTTCAGGGTGCTATTCCGGCCCCCTACAAGTTGGTCGGCATCCAGCCCTATGTGCTGTGGGATTTCTACTGGGGGGCAGTCGGCCTGGGAGGCCACCTCTTTAGTGTTTTGGACGAGGGTAGCGGCAAGGTAATGGGCAGCGGCTACCTCCGTGGCGGTCCTGAGGACATTGCGTTCATCGAGGGAGGGTTTATGTGGGCCGGCGCCCCCATCGGGGCCCCGGTCTATCGAGTCGGCCTGGGCGGCACCCTGGGGCCCGCTGGCACCCTCCGCCTGGGAGCGTTCGCTGTGCCACCGGTGGGTGGTGGCTTCTATCTGGAGCCAACCTTCAACCTGCCCCTCACCGACTACAGTCTTGAACTGGGTCCCAGCATCTCTATCTCCTCAGAATACTTTTATGTCGGCGCAACGGTTGGCATAGAAGTTCCCGTAGCGGCCCCTTGACGGTCCCAACCTCGCACTTCGACATGACTGAGGGCAGGCGGGTGGAACCGGGCTATTGTCCGCGAATCAGGCCAAAGCGGGCGTTGACATCCAGCCAGGGGAAGACGTGCCGGTCCTTTGGAGAGTCATAGATGGCTTGCTTGCGGTCGCGGTCGGTAGTGACGAATTCGGTGTCTTCACGCAGCGGCGACCAGTGGTGGATTCGCTGCACCAGGGCCCCCATATCACAGCCCTCCAGAAGTTCCAATTGTGGTGTCTGGGCGAGGATAGAGTGGCCCAGGGCATCACGGATCGTCACCTGAGTGTCGTGGTGGTCGTGTTCCACTTGCTTGGAGAGAACGTTGGCTAGCCATTCCAGAGCCTCGGGCAGGTTTTCCGGTTCCACCACGCCGCGCATGGAGGAAGTTGGCACCGTGGCCTTGAACTGGCCGCCAAGATGGAGACCTATCACGCCCCACTGCGAGAGCGAGCGACTGCCCAGCATGGAGAGCACCGCAGGTTGCGAATCGAGGGCGAGGCGTAGCGAACGCAATGCGGTTTGAATTGCTCGGGATGAGAAGCGCGCCTGATAGTGAGCGATGAAGTGGTCGAGGTAGACCATTGCGTCAAGGAATTTGGCATCTCCACAAGTGCCATGAGCGGATGCATTGAAAGCGCTGAACAGAAGGTTACGGCAAACCAGGCCGTCGAGTAGTTTCCGCTGCTCAGGTGTTCCGCCCATCAGAAAGCTCTCCGCCATGAGACCGTTGGCGCAGCCCTGACTGTAGCCGATGTAGCCCCAGGGGGTCTCGATAGTGCGCACCGCGTCGATGATGCGCTGAGCGTTGTACTCCAGGGAGCGGCCGGTGGCTGTGTCGGCCCGTACAACACGCACTCCCCGCCGCTCCTCCAGCCGACGGTATGCCTCTTCCAATTCTGTGCCCTTCGCACCACCAGTGATTACGCCCATGGCGCTGACGACGGTGAAGTCGTAATTGCCCTTTGGGGGCTCGATGAGGAGGCGTACCAGCGGATCCGCGGCCAGACGCGAACGGTCCTCGGGGAAGAAGTAGAGAGCGTCAATAGCCATATCGATCAAACGCTGCTCGGTGCGTGGAATGGAGCGCTTGTTACAGCGGGTGCGGAGCCAGTAGCGGACCCGGTCAATGTCTTCCTGGGCATTACGCACCACGGAGAGAATGGTCAATGCTTCATGGTTGCGGGCCCAGAACTTCTTGAAGAGTGGCTCGTGAAAGGCCCGGGGCTGGGCCCTTAGGAGCTTTCCACCGATCTCGAACGCACGGCGGTAGGCACCCTCGGCCCGCTTCTGTCTGCCCTCGTCAAGATTGTCAAAATCGCATCGCTTGCCGGCCCGATCTGCCCGGGCGATGGCAGCTTCCAATTGCTCCCAGAGTTGTCGTCGGCCAGCAGTTCTACGCTCTGGCCGGGGGAGTGGCCGGCGAGCTTCCTGAAGGTAGAACTTCAAGGCGCGGTAGGGCTCGGCCAATGAGAGCACCTGATCGGCGGCAGAGGCCAGGGCTTCAAAGTAACTGTGGTTGGCCCGTCTTCCCCCCGCCAGGAAATCCTCAAGTCGGGGAAACTCAAAGCCCATGCGTTCCCCCAATCTGCTGGCCAGATCGAGGGGCTCTCGCATGGATTGCTGCGGCAGATCGAGGAGAGCATTGAGACCCGCGGTCAGGACTCTTGCATCGTGCAATCCCAGCTCCACCAGGACGTCCCGTAGGTAGCTGGCCGGCTGCTCGAAAACCATTTCCAACAGTAGCCTTTGATTGAGTTGCACGGCGCGGCCCGACCAGGCAGAGGCGAGACCGGCATGGAGCAGTGCCGCAACATCGTTGGGACCGAGTAAGACATCGGGAATGTCGCAGTACTTCTGCAGCCGCTCATTCTCCTGCGCGAAATCCCTTTCCTGAGTGCGGTGCTTCCCGATCTGGCGACTGCGGCGAATGGTCTCGCCCAGGAAGAACGCGATGGCCACGGCCTGAGGAGCATAGGCCACTCCACCATAGCCCTGGGCAATGTCGCGGACCCGCTGCTTCAGTTCCCGAACATGGTGGAGCCGTGCGAGGTCGGCTTCCCGCCAGTCGGTGCGCTTCTTGTCGAGGACATAGTTGAGTTGCGTGATTGTCAGATAGGGAGCAATGGTGGCCACAGTTGTCGAGAATCCGTGTGGCAAAGGGCTCGGAGAGTCAATTGTCGCGTAGAGCGTATTGGCATCGGGGAGGGCCGCGTACCGTTCCAGGTAGTCGGGGTTCTCGGTCAGGGCAATACCCGCACGGATCCGCTGAGGCGGCATCGGCGCAGCGGGCGAGAGAATTCGAGCGGCCAGGCGTAGGCCACGGTCCACTTCAAACTCATAGTCGTGCTCAGGGTAGTAATCCGCGATTACCCGTTTGATCTCGGCGACGTCTGGACCTCTACCGCAAACCACGTCCATGATCAGAGGTAGCAAGCGCCGCTCAGCCTTCCGGTCGTCAAAAACGACCTTTGCCATTATCCTCGCAAGGCGATTTGCAGGGAGACCATCCGCCGGCTTTTCAAGCCCTTCGTCATCGGCAATAGCCTGACATCTTCGCAGAAATCTCCTCAGGCGTTGGAGCCAGGTGACCATCTCTGGAGAGAAGACTTCGACGGTGGAAAGGACCCGGTCAACAGCCTCATCGGAATCGAGGATATCCAGCCAACGCTCCACTTCGTCCGCCGGATTCAGCAGCGCGTTGAAGAAGCGTGCATCGTAGAGTCCTCCCTCGCTGCCGGAGATACTGATTCCTCCGGCCGGAGAGATGTGAATGTCGAGTTCGCCCTGGCAAAGCGGGAGGACGAAGAGCATCACGTAGCGCTCTTTGTGGCGCAGAACCGGGGAGGTTCCGAGGAGATCCCATGCAACTCTGATGGAAGCCCGCCCCAGGCCGGTGCCAGCGATGATTCCGTCATCAATACTGGCAACGAAGCGAGAACCCGGGGGCAAACGCAGGAGGCGACCGTCCATTGTGGCTTCGGCCTGCTGCAAGACCATCCTGCCGGTAGTGCCTGTGAAGTCCGCTTCGAACGGGCTGCTCCGACGTTGGGTCAGTCGCACCTGGCCGTCCAGCGCGATTTCTGCCCTGGCATTGCTGGTCGCAATACAATCGCCGAGGTTGAGCTCCGGGAAAGCATCTACGTCGGTTTCAGTGCGTAGCTGGAAATCGGATGAGCCGGAGAGGCGCACCTCGTATTTCCCAGAGTCTGACGAGTCGAGAGAACCTGCAATGTGGGCGAAGGGCATGGTGGGGAAGAAGCGGGTCTGTCCGATATCGACCAGGCTGCCCTTCACAACCGCTGTATCCGCGGCAAAACGTAGTCCCAATTGCTTCTCTTCGGTGTCACCAAACGCTTGCCCAAAGCGAGCGGAGACTTTCCCGTCGACGATGACGTTGCGAAGCTGAAGCCGAAGATCAGACTCACCTAGGAGAAGAGGGTGGAAATAGCGCAACCGGACATTGGAATCGGCTAAGGATGAATCTGGAAAGACACTGGCGTGGACCAGGAACGAAAGCTTCTCCGATGACCATTCGCCCGAGATCAGGGACTCCAGGCAGCGCCCCATGGCAGTATCTTCATGGGAAACGTCATCCTGCAATCCAGTCCAACCTTCGAACCCTCCTGCAGCTTTGATTCGTTGGTCGCCCCAAGCGATTTCCAGGTGTTCCACCTGAAGGGCGATATGGTCGGGACTGACGTTTCCATGAAAGCCGGTTTCCACGTCGACAACCCCCAGCAACCGCGTATCTACGCTCCATTGTCCTTCGTCGCTCATCCCGGCCAGTACCGTGATATCTGGGAATTCGCCCCTGACGGTCAATCGCCCTTTGAGGGACTCCACCATACCACCAAGTTGTTGGGCCAGGTCGAGTGCGGGGAAAGCGCGTCCACGAGTTTCGGCGGTGGCCAGTGGTTGCGCGGAAAACAGACGTTCCAGCAGTGCGTGGGGAGCGGGAAGAATCGCGCGATGGACACGTACGTGGCGAAAGGGCACACGCACCTGCCCCATGAAATCCCATTCGCCCGTGAAGCGAAGCTCCAGGACCCAACGACCCCCGCGCTTCACAGGGTGGCCTGAGATCCTTTCGAGGCGCACTGTGGCAGCTTCGTGCAGAAGGCCCTCGGCGGTACCTTTCCACTTCGCCGGGTGGAGCTCGCGAGCTAACCCGGGAGGCAACCAATCGCCGACGAAGCTGGCCACCTTCCCGGCAACCTGCAGTCCAATGGACTTCAGGTCGGTGATGCCTGTCTGGTCGGCGATCGTAGTCGTGAGACGGTTGAGCAGGTCTGTCACCTCGTAGTCCTGAAAGCGGCCTTGGAGGCGGGCGAGGATGGCGAGGATATTGCCCAGAATGAGGGGTTTGTCAAAGGCTAGCTCTACGGCCGTGAGCATGCGCAGGTCATCGTCATCTTCATCGGGCGTGCCCGCGGCCAGCATGAGGTGGCAGGCGCAGTCGGGAAGCACCTTGGCCGGCAGCGTTTCTTCATCGAAAATGGAGAGATTGTAGTCGCCTGGGCTCAGGGCCAGGGCAATGCCGGCCCTGAGTCGCTCCAACAGCCCTACTGTGGCGTCACCGAAGGAGACTCTGAGTTCACGGGGTGTTGCCAAAGGCGAGAAGTCGCCGAGCGGGACCTGATCAACCTGATTGACCGTTACGCGGATACGGGGTCGGCCTCCGTCCCCTGCCAGGTCTCTCGGGGATTCATCGACGGTCGATTCGTGCTCCATGGCTCGGCTCTCCGTAATCTGTGACGGCCCTAGTCTATTAGCGGCCAGTTCTCATTGCAACCGTGCGATGCGCCTATACTGCGTTGGTTGTCTAAGAAAGCAGTTGCGCACGCGGCGGGGGTCTATGTAAGATGGCGCTACGGTGAGTGGACGCTGGGTCGGCTCATCGCATATCGATGGCCACCCACGAGGTGCTTCCATGTTACGAATCTCTAGCGGCAAGAATGTGCCCGGGCTATGCATTCTTTGTGCCGTGCTCTTGCTCCTGAGCCTGGCTGCATGCGGCACCGAGGATAGTGAAGAGGAGGCTGCGGAAGATGTGTCGTCGGTCGAGACTGAGGACATTACGCCTCAAAAAGAGGTCGCCATCAGCGGCCCCGAGTGCGATGGCAAGGAATGTGGTGATGACGGAGTCGGCGGCATTTGCGGCCACTGTTTCACCGTAGAAGGGTCCATCAACGATGACCTCTGTCTGCCCGATGGAACTTGCACGCTTTGCGGTTGCGGTGAACAGGAGTGTGGCACTGATCTGTGCGGCAGCCCTTGCGGTACTTGCCCCGGGGCTTGGGTCTGCAGTGAACTGTCTATGTGCGAACCGCCTCCCGTCGACTGCGACTTCAGCGGTTTCCTCTCCGTCGATGACTATTCCAAGGCCTACTCCAATGAAGGGGGGGGCTTCAACATGTTCTACCGAGGCCTCAGTCAGGATGTCGCTCCCTTCGACGTGCTTCGAGTTGAGATCGACACTGCGCTAGGCGGGCCCTCTGGTCCTGGCACGTACGACCTGGCATACGATAGTTTCGCCACAAGCGGGCTCATCACTTATGTACTCAAGGACTGGGCTGAAGGCAATTACGGGGCGCTCTACGTTCCCACCGAGGGAACCATCGAGATAACCTCGCTCTCTGGTGATGGCGGGAAGTTCCAGGCCATCTTTCACGACGTCGTGTTGGAGGAGGCCACGTACAATGGCAATACCCTGGCTGCTGACTTCGTGGCAGAGGGCATGATCTCCTGTCTCTTCGATGTTGCCATCGACACTGACCTAATCGTCACGGAGCCCTTTTGCGTTGAGGGTGGGACGGGAACGGTGATCCGCGATAATATTGCGGATTTCCAATTGCAGCGGTGTGACGGAGAATGGGTGAACCTTCACGATTCGTGCGAGGTGTACAAGTCCATTTGGATCGTCGGCACCGCCGGCTGGTGACCGGCCTGCGCCCAATACGTGCCGCAGGTTGCGGCCGAATATAAGAAGAGCCATGACAACTGGGACCTGGTAGTTGTGCTTGGAGAGAATCAGAGCTACGGCGAGCCGACCCTAGCCTATTGCAAGAGTTACGCCGCGCAGTACGGCGTCCCCCTCGACAAGATCTACATTGATTGGGGGAATGAGTACGGGTCATTTGAAACGCTCTTTGGCAGCGTGCACCCCTATCCAAAGCCAGACGGCACCTTTGCCCTGCCGTGGGACGCGGTGCTCGACGGCGACAACATGGAGTATGAGTTTTGCTCCATGGTGGAAGGACCTTACCCTGATGCCTTAGCTGCGGTGAAAGGCCTGCTTGCTGACTAGCTGCGCCCGGTTTTGCATCGCCTTCCCAATCTGACTATGGTATAAGCACTTTTTATCCGCGCGTACATGTGCGCTGGTAATTTTGCAACGTGATTTGGAGGCGACATGATCCCTCGATTCTCTTCTTCGACTCCGGTCATATTCCTAGTGGTCGCTATCCTTTCTCTCGGTTGCGGTGGGAAGGATAGCAATAGCGAGGACCAGTGTAGCGGTGCGAAATGTTTCGATTCCTTTTCCGCTTCAGACATAATCCTGGATGTGAAGGCCGAAGAGACTGGACCCGTGACGGACGGTGAGGCTGAGACTGAGACGATGGATGAAGAAGATATCCCGGAAGTCAACCAAATCGTTCCCGAAGTAGTCGAGAACCTCGAGCCGGGTGATGTGAAGCGCATCAAAGGTAAGGTCGTGGACCAGGATGGGAATCCCATAGCAGACCTCTTCGTGCAGCCTTGCACCTACGGAGAATCGGAACTCTGCCACAAGGCGAAGACAGACGAGGATGGCAATTGGACTGTGAACTTCTCGCCGGCCAAGCCTGACCTGACCGGCATTCACGTCCGATTTGTGACCAACGATTACACCCCCACTGCATGTTACTGGGACATGGAAGATCTGAACCTCGTGGACAATGAAATCGTCTTCGTTGAGCCTTTCGTCATATACGACCAGGGCGAGTCCTTCGCGGACATGGATTTCGGCATCTCTGAACCGACCCTGGTTGACGGTTCAGGCGTGACGTTCACCGTTGACGCGGATGAGTGGTCCCCCGGCATCTTCGAACCGGTCAGCATCTGCATCAAGCGTTTCCCCATGGATGAGTACGTCCCCTGTTTCCTGGATGAGGCCGATCTGCCGGATGCGCTCTACAGCATGACTCCAGAATGGCTCAGCTTCTCGACGCCGGGTGGAATTGAGGCGACCTTCGAAAACAGCGAGAATCTGACGCCTGGTTCTATGGTCGATTTCTTTTTTCTGGGAAGTAACGATACCCAGATTATTCCACTTGAAGGAACCCCTGTCCACCTGCACACTGGGGAGTGGTATAAGTTTGGTACGGGTAGTGTCAGTGAAGACGGCAGCATTATTACCACGGATGTGGGCAGCGGCTTGCCTGGCATCGGTTGGGTCGGCTACAAAGCTAAGTAGCGGTGGATGCTGCGCGAGAATAGAAAACGTAGCCCTTTTGCGAAGGAGTTGGGGACGATGAAGAAATGGTCAAGGATGGCAACCGGCTTCGTTTTCGGCCTGGCCCTGGTCGTGGGTTCTGCTGCCTGTGATTCCGGCGGCGGTGGGGAGGACGATAATGGTGATGACGTTGTCGTAGAAGGTGACAAGGGCACCGAGCCCGATTGTGTTCCTGACTGCGAAGGGAAGACGTGTGGAGACGATGGCTGTGGCGGGGTCTGTGGGCATTGCTTCTCACTTGAGGGGAATCTAAACGACGACCTCTGCCTCCCCGAACAGACCTGCACTGTGTGTGGCTGCGGTGACCGGATGTGTGGGAGTGACGCGTGTGGCAGCCCGTGCGGCGCGTGCCAGCCCAACTATCTTTGCACCGAAACTGGTTTTTGTGAGTTGGATGTTGAAGCGTGCGATGCCGTTGGCATTTCATCGGGTCAACAATCGGCGAAGTTGAAGAGCAGTGAAGATGGGTTCATGGTTAAGTATTCCATGGAATATACGCATGGCGATGTAGTGCGCAAGTTGACCCTGGAACTCGATAACCGTCTAGGTCTCGGCGGCCCATCGGGGCCGGGTGAATATGTGGCCCAATTCAAGAACTTTGATGCGGGCGGAATGTGGCTCTATGCCACTGTGACAGAAGGTGGCAGCGAAATCGTGCTGACCCCCTCTCAGGGGAAGATCAACATTGTCAGTCTGGATGGTTCCGGAGGCGTATTCAAGGCAACCTTGGATAAGGTCGTACTCCAGGAAGCTTTTCTGGATGACGGTACGCCAATTAAATTGCCCGACGGTTTCAACTGGTGTCTCGATGGAGTGGTGCTTGAAGCTGAGCTGGCCGTGACGCCCGAGACTTGCGGCACGCTGCCAATAGGAAACAAGTTGAACAAGGGCATCGCCAATTTTCAACTGCAGAACTGCAATGGTGACTGGGTAGACCTCTACGATGCCTGTCAGAAGGGTGAGGCGCTGTGGGTCGTAGCCACAGCGGGCTGGTGACCTGGCTGTCACCAATACATGCCGCAGGTTGCGGCTGTCTACGAGAATAACAAGAAAGACGGGCTGGATATCATGGTCGTTATCGGTGAAGACTACGCATACAAGGCACCGACCCTTCCATATTGCCAGTCTTACGCAAGTCAGTATGGGTTCCCCCTGGACAAGGTCTATATCGACTCCGGCCCGAATGTTGGCGGATGGGAGACTCTCTTTACTTATATCGACCCCTACACCGACGAGAACGGCGGCTTCGCACTTCCGTGGGCCGGGGTCTTGGATCTGGACGATATGGAGTATCTCTACACGTCGTCCCTTGACCCCTATTTCAATGTTACACCGGCCTTGGTCGAAGCCATGAACGACTAGGCTCCTGGATTGGAGGTAGTATCAGATGGAAAGTGAAAAGATCCTTGAAGCGATATTGACGATTGCCGGCACTCGCGATGATGGCAAGCGCACTTTAACTTGCGGTGCTGCATTTGAACTTGCGGAAGCCAACGGTCTGGAGTTGATGGACATTGCCAAGGTTTGCAACGCCGAAGACATCAGGTTCACTCATTGTCAACTCGGCTGTTTCGCATAGGTGCGGGAGAACGTCCCATACTCTGAGGCGAGAGCTACCATTCTGGCCAGCGTTTCGCCGCTCCCCTCGATTCCAGTTCAATGCAGTGAAGCCCTCGGCCGCTATCTCTCGAATGACAATTACGCGCGGGTTGACAGCCCGACTCGAGATGTCTCCATGCGTGATGGCTACGCGGTGGCGGAGTCAACCTCCCCGGATGGTTGGAGGGTTACCCAGTCAATTGCCGCTGGTGCGCCATCGCTGTTACCACTGAGAAGGGGTGAAGCGGCCCGGATATTCACCGGTGGAGAAATTCCGGACGGTGCTCTGGGCGTTGTCCCCGAAGAGCTTGCCCAACAACGGGGAGGAACGCTCACCGCTGAAGCCGATGACTGTACTGACAGATATATCTTGCGTGCAGGAAGTGACGTTCGTCGTGGTGATCTGCTGGCGAAGGCCGGGGTACGAGTGCGACCCGCTCTGGCGGGTCTGTTGGTGGCTGGCGGTCAGAACGAGATTGAAGTGTATTCTGCCCCTAGAGTCGGGCTGGTGGCCACGGGTGACGAGCTCGTGCTACCGGGCGAGTCGCTCCAGCCAGGGCAGCTCTACGCAAGCAATGCGGTGGTTATGCAGAACTGGCTGGCCCGCTTCCAGATGGCCTGTGTGCCACATACTTGTGTAGATGATCGGGAGAGATTGCAGCAGACAATCACCAATTTGTTACCTGACGTCGACGCGATTGTAACTAGCGGCGGGGCGTGGAAGAGTGAGCGGGACCACACCCTGGCCGCACTAGCTGGACTCGGTTGGGAACCATCCTACAGGATGGCCAGATTGGCCCCGGGCAAAGCTACCGCGTTTGGGATGCTGGCGGGGAAACCAGTCTTTTGCCTGCCCGGCGGTCCCCCTGCCAATGAGTTGACCTTTCTCTTGTTGGCGCTGCCCGCATTGCGGCGGATGGCAGGAGGTTCCTCCCATCCCTTTCCAACCGTCTACGTGAAATTGAATGACGCATTGCCACCTACTCCCGGTTGGACCAGGGTTCACCAATTACAACTCAACAAGACCCCCGATGGTTGGTCGGGTACCTCGGTTAGACCACTGGGGCGTCTTCATGGCCCAGCGCGAGCCGACGCCCTCGTTCTGCATGACGGCGATGAGCCCCATGCTGCCGGCGATGTGGTGCAGGCCTTGCTCTTGAGCAACCCAGCTTCTTCCAAGGAGGAGTAACATGTCCCATCCCCCGATTATCTCTATCGTCGGCAAGTCCAACGCCGGCAAAACTACCCTGGTGGAGAAACTTGTCCCGTGGCTCGTGAAGAGGGGGCTCAAGGTTGGTACTATCAAGCACGACGTGCATGGTTTCGAGATGGACCGGCCGGGGAAGGACAGCTATCGCCACAAGCACTCTGGAGCGAGCGCGACGATCATCTCGTCGCCAAATCAGATTGGGATGGTCATGGATGCCGACCACGACCATACGATTCTAGAGGTAGTGGAGCGGTTTTACAGCCATTTGGATCTGGTTGTCACTGAGGGCTACAAGCGAGAGTCGTGGCCCAAAATCGAGATCCACCGAAGGGAACTCCAGAGGCCTCTATTAGCTTCACCTGACGAGGGGCTCATTGGTTTGGTTACTGATGAACCCATGCCCGTTGATGTGCCGCACTTCGGCCTTGACGATTCCCAGGCACTGGCCGATTTTGTGATCGAATATTATGGCCTGGGGTAGTTTAGTCCCGGCGCGGGCGAGAGCTTGATACGAACGCCCATGTTCCGCACCTGGCGTAGACCTCATACTAATGGTCATATCCCAGCACGTGGTGCAAGGCTGACGACCCTACCGCGTCCCCAACTCCTCGCCGCTGATACCGATGGTCGTGACCTTCAGCTCATGATTCTCGCCCGAGCGTGCCAGAGCCTCTTCCGCAATTCGTGCCAGCCCGCCGCAGCAAGGTACCTCCATGATGGCCACCGTTATTGACTTCACTGGGTTTTGGAAGATCTGAGCCAGCTTGTCGATGGACTCCTGGGCGTCATCTAGTTTAGGACAGGTCATAACGATGGCCTTGTCGCGAATGAGCTTACGTTGCACATCGGGATAGGCTGCGGCTACGCAATCGGCGATGAGCACCACGTCTTTCCCCTGCCACATGGGGCCGAAAGGAGGGAGCAGTCGAAGCTGGATGGGCCACTGGGCAAGAAATGACTGAGGCGCTTCGCCACTGTCGTCAGCCTGCGGTTCTGAGGCTGGTTCAAACATACGTACGGCCGAAGCAGGGCAACCTCCCCCCGGTGCATGACTGTGAGATGAGCCTGGTCCATGTGGAGCTGCTTGTTGCTGAGCGGTCTCCTGACTGGCAAGGGAAGGACGGCCGATCTTGGCGAGGTGGACCTCCACTGCTTCCTCATCAAACTCAAGGGCTTCACGCTCCACGATCTTCAGTGCATCTTCCGGGCAGGCGCCGATGCAAGCACCCAGGCCATCGCAGAATACATCGTTGACCACTTTGGCCTTGCCGTCGACAATCTTCAGTGCCCCCTCTGCGCAATCCACTATGCACAATGCGCAGCCGGTACAGAGTTCTTCGTCGATTTCAATGATCTTACGTACAACGCTCATTGTTCAGCCTCCTTGTCGAAGCGAACCATTTGTCGCTCTACTGAAGACAGTCTACCAACTTGGCGTCGGGGCGTCCTTGACCCAAATCAACGAATGGCTAAATATCGGGGAAGGCCAGTGTTTGAAGCGCCGCGGCATCTTTGATAATGATCTGCCGGCCGTTACGCTGGATGACATTTGCTTCCTCGAGCTTTGAGAAATTGCGGGAGAGGGTCTCAGGGGCGGTGCCGATTTGGGCCGCGATAATCCCCTTCTTGAGGTCGAGAGTGATGCGGCTGCCATCTTCCAGCGGTACGTTACGCTGATCCGCGTATAGAACTAGATATCGAGAGAGGCGGGCTCGGATGTCATCCAACAGAAGTCCCGAAGCCAGGTCAACAAGGTGGCGGACCCACTTCGCCTGAGAGGCGATCATGGCCCGAGCTGCTTCTGCATTCCCGGAGACCAGGTCGAGGAGAGGTTTGCGGGGAACGAGGATGGCGGCTGTTTCGACCAGTGCGCTGGCGCTGGCTGGAAATAGCTCCATGGCGAGGACCGCCAACTCGGCCACGCTCTGTCCATCCTCGATGATATGGAGAATCTGCTCCCGCCCGGTGGAGTTTGCCCGGAAGACTTTGACCCGCCCATACTCAACAAGAAAGAGGGCCTCAGCGGCATCACCGTGGTGAAAGAGAGCTTGTCCACGGGCGAATTCTATGCGGGACGAGAATGCGGCAAGCTCATTGAGCAACGCATCGGGCAGAGTGTGGAAGAGTGGAAAACGGCGCAGGCGAATCAACTCAACGGCCATGAGCAGCTCCGTGTAGGTCCGTCCAATCGGACTATCAATGAATACGCCCCTATACGCATGGGGTCAAGGTTCGTCTGCTTCGCCACCGCGCCTCCGTTTGACTTGTCCGGGCAGGCGAACGAGAATGGACCCAGCGAGGGAGCTATGAGAAAGAGAACTTTCTTCATCTTTGTCGCCGCACTTGCAGCTTGCGGCCCGTCAGATTCCACGCCTGAAGTCGATGTCCCCGACGTGCCATCCCTGACCGACGGGCATGGCAATGTGGAAGTGGGTCAGATCCTGGACAGCGTAGCAGAGATTGCCGACCTGCTCTCAGACGTCCCGGCGGCGGATGGAAGCGATGCGTCGCCAGACATTGTGACCCTGGATGTGGGCGAGGAGGTGATCGATAGCTACATCTACGTGCCTCCAGAGTGTTCCGTGGCGGAGCAATGGTCTCCAGGGACACCGATCTTCGTTGAACGTACTGTGGAGTGGGGCCTGGCTGGGGTGCTGGCCACTCGGCTCAATGTCACTGATCTTGACGGCGACGAATGGCCAGACTTGTTGGTTCGCCATGGCGGCGGTCCCGAGGACTTCGGGCCAGATGGGAGTCGCAGTCGTTGGCTCTTGCGCAATACCGGGAAAGGTACTTTCAAGGATGTCACGGAGATGTCGAATCTCTTCCTCCCACGCAGTGCCGATCTTCCCAACGGTGCCCGCCCCGGCGAGGTCATGGCCAGTGCGGATGTGGATAATGATGGAGATGTGGACATCTACACCGGCACCGCAGTCCACACAGTGAATGAGGGGCAAGAGACAATCGAACTCATGCTCAACGATGGCACCGGTGTGTTTGAGCTGGGACCTGCCGACAGCGAGTTGAGGAGAGAGGGGCAAAAGTCAGTGATTGCAGGAGCCGCATTCGTCGACGTCGATCGAGATGGTAACATCGACCTCTGGACTGTGCATAACATGGCCAGTGAAGCCAACTCGCCGCTACCCGACAATCTCTATCTGGGCGACGGCACGGGGATGTTTGTCGACGTCAGCAAGGACGCCGGGATTCTGACAACCGCCTGGTTGTACCCATTCCAGTTGAACAAGGCGTTGGGGCACTCCTGGGGATGGTCGGCTACGGCATGTGACCTGAACAATGACGGCATGACCGAGTTGCTGGCGGCTTCCTATGGGCGCTGCCCCAACCATCTTTGGCAGGGTGAGTGGTACGAAGATGGCTGGGTGGAGTTTGAGAATGTCTCAGTCTACTCCGGCTACGCTTTTGACCACCGAATGGACTGGTCCGATAACGAATCCGCCCGTTGCTTCTGTAAGCTCAACCCCGAGGCGGAGGATTGCGATGGAGTTCCCCCGCCTGAATACATGCCCTGCGAGACCGAAGCGGATATCTTCCGATGGAGCCATGCATCTGATCGAGAACCCTGGCGACTTGCGGGCAATAGCGCGGCAACGGAATGTGCCGATATGGACAATGATGGCAATGTAGACTTGCTGACCGGCGAAATTGTCCACTGGGACGTAGGCTCCAGTTCAGATCCCGCTGAGTTGCTCTTCAATAGCGGGGAAGAGGACGTCCGGATGGTGCGTCCCGGAAACGAAGCCACGGGATTGACGCGGGAGCATCCCGGGCCCATCTGGGATAATGGGGACATGACCAATACGGTACTGGATTTCGACAACGACGGACTCCTGGATGTCTACATTGGCTCATCTGACTACCCGCACACTCGTGGTCTGTTGTTTCATCAGAAAACCCATCGCAGCTTTGAGCCGGTGGCTATTGAAGATGCGTTTGAGCATCTGCGAAGCCACGGTGTGGTTACCGCGGACTTCGACCGGGATGGCGATATGGATATGATAGTTGGCCATTCGAAGCATCGCTGCGGGGGTACATTCCTGGATGACTGCTACGAGACGTCCCAGATGCGCTTCTTTGAGAATGTCCTTGGCAATGTGAATGGGAATTGGCTGACTTTCCGGCTAACGGGCAGTGCTGGCACCAACCGGTCAGCAATTGGCGCCCGGGTGACGGTATCTGCTGGGTGCCATAACTATTTGCGAGACGTCGACGGTGGTCATGGACATTTCGGCACGCAGCGCGACTTCACTCTTCATTTCGGTGTGGGCGATGCAGAAACTGTGGACGTAACGATCCGCTGGCCCGATGCTGACCTCACCGAGCAGAACTTCGTGGTGGATTCGAACAAGCACTACTTCGTTACCCAGGGTGAGGAACCGGAAGCATATTGACCGACTCCCGGCCCGTTGCTATAAGTGGTCCATGAACAAGTTCTGTCCCAGTTGTTCCAGACGCTTTCCCATGACCGAAGAAGTTTGCCCCGATGATGGCTCCAATCTGATCCACTTCGATGAGCAAGACCTGGTTGGAAGTGTCCTGGACAACCGTTATACGATCTTGTCCCGAGTAGGTAAGGGAGGGATGGGCGTAGTCTATAAGGCCGAGCAGCATCTGATTGGCCGGATTGTTGCGCTCAAGGTACTCAACAAGGAGATTGTCAAGGACGAGACTTCGGTCAAGCGGTTCTTGAATGAAGCACGCGCCATAGCTTCTCTGGAGAATCCCCACACCGTGACGCTTTATGATTTTGGCGTTACCACGGAGGGGCTGCTCTATTACACCATGGAGTTGCTTGAGGGGCGGCCTCTTTCGGGGTTGCTGGAAGCGCAGGGTCCGCTCTCAGTGGACCATGCTGTTGAGGTCATCTTCCAGACCCTTGAGTCGCTGGGCGAGGCCCATGACAAAGGTATCTTGCACCGGGACATAAAGCCGGACAATCTCTTCCTCCAGGCCCGTACCAAAGGTGAGCGAATCAAGGTCCTCGATTTTGGTATTGCCAAGTTGGTCGGGGAGGGGAGCGAGGGCACTGCGATTACCAAGACCGGGATGATCTGTGGCACGCCGCAGTATTTGAGTCCGGAGCAGGTGCTGGGCAATCCCGCGGTTCCAGCCAGCGACCTCTACTCGCTGGGAGTGGTGTTCTACGAAATGGTGGCGGGAATGCCCCCATTTTTCTCGCCTACGCCCATGAAGTTGTTGCTCAAGCATCTCAACGAAGTGCCACCGCCCATCTCGGTGAAGAACCCAGAGGTGGCAGTGCCGCCCAGTATCAACCGGTTTGTTGAGCGAGTCCTCTCCAAGCAACCTGAGGACCGGTACGCCTCAGTGGAGGAATTCCGGACCGGGTTAGAAGAAGCTGTCGCACAGATTACTGAAGATACGGATAGTGAATCGTTGACCGCCCTGGTCGAGACTGACCTTGGGGTGCGAGCTCTAAGGGAATCTGACCGAAACTATCCGACTGGTGGACGTACGGCTGACCTGGCAGCAATGTCCGACGAAGAGACGCAAGATGAACCACAAGGAGGGCTGCGGACCTCTCGCGCCGCTCCGCGGGCGATTCGAAGCGAGGACTTCGAAGCGACCAAGCCTCTGCCGGGCAAGGGAGTGGCGGAGGTCAGTGACTCCACGGCGCAGGTGGTGGAACGTTTTGCGGGGAAACGAAGGTGGCCTCTCTTTCTGGTACTGGCCCTGGTAGCGGTTGGTCTCTTCGTCTGGCGCCCTTGGGGCGAGCCGGCGGGGGACCCCGGGCCCGCCAAAAAGAGTGCGACTGTGGTCGAGGACGTCGTTGAGGCTCCGGGCAGAATCGTGCCAGACGTCCCAGTAGTCGCGCCCCGCCCCGATGTCGTGACCGCGCCGGAGGTCGTGCCCGTAATAGATCTAGTAGCTGCTCCGCCCCTGGATGTTGCTCCTGTTTCTCAGGTGGCAGAGATAGTTCCCGCGGACGTTGCCGCAGAGGTTGCACCGGTTCCGGTAGACGTCGTGCCGGAGGTGACGCAGGTCGATGTGGCTCCCGACGTACCCGCCATCGTGGACGTGGAGGAAGGACCCAAGGAACCCACAAAAAAGGACCCCAAGGAGAACTCGGCGGGGCGT
The DNA here is from genome assembly GCA_964522395.1 of uncultured Myxococcales bacterium. Taxonomy (GTDB): domain Bacteria; phylum Myxococcota_A; class UBA9042; order CAIXZC01; family CAIXZC01; genus CALGBT01. The sequence continues at coordinate 15,009 of CAZFVN010000003.1, read as the reverse complement.
ACTCACCGCCGGGACCGAGATAGGGACAAGCGGCACGAGAAGAAGCCGGTGAAGAAGCCTCCCGAGAAGAAGCCGGTGAAGAAACCTCCAGAAGAGAAGCCTGCGGGCCATGATTTCAAACGCATTATCAAGAAAGAGTTAGAGAAACCGGAGAAGCCGGTGGAACCTGAAAAACCCGCCGAACCCAAGAAGCCCTTTGGCTTTCGACGCATTCCTACAGACTAGTCACCAATCGGCAGCAATACCTTGACGTTTGTCCCTTGCCCCGCCTCACTTTCAATTTCGATGTGGCCGCGGTGCCCTTGGATGATGGACTGGCAGATGGTGAGACCGAGTCCGATTCGGTGGCTATTGGGATCGGTGGTGAAGAATGGGTTGAAGATGTGCGGCAAGTGGGCCGATTCGATGCCCTCACCATCGTCATGGAATTCGATGCGGGCAAAATCCCCGTCCCGACGCAACTGTACAACTACAGTTCCGCTACCCTTGCGGGTGGCGTCGATGGCATTGCTGAGGAGACTGGAGAAGACCGCCCTGATCTGGTCAATGTTACCTTCACCGGGGGGCAGTTCAGTGAGTCTCAAGTCGATGGTGACTCTCGCCAGCTTGAGCTCGTCCGCCAGGTCGGCAGCGACCTCACGCAGCAAGCGGTCGAGGAAGAGAGTGTTGACCGATTCAGAATCGTCGACGCGGACCTTCGACAGCTTGTCCAACATTCGAGCGCAACGGGAAGACGCGGTTGCCAGGTCACCGAGCACTTCGATCTCCGCCTCACCCGAAGTGACTAGATCGAGACCATCGCTTACCATCCGCATGGTGCGGTTGACTTCGGCGAAGACGGTGGCAGCCAGCCGGCCCAGAGTCGCAGTCTTCTCCACCGAATCGAGTTCGGACTGCACACTCTCCAGGGTAGACTCCGCCAGACGACTCTTACGGGCCGCCTCCTCTACCTGCAGAAAGAGGTGTCTCTTCTCCTGTTGTGCCATCTGCTCACGGGTGACGTCTTTGACAACAATGACCAGTCCCTGCATGGTTCCGCCTCGCATGATGGGGTGGACCGAATCCTCGTAGTAGCGGTAGTCAGGAAAGAAGACCTCGAAGGTACCTCGGTTGCCCTCGGGATAGTCCCTTACCGGGCAGCCGTGTGCCTCATTGCGATGGTGGGCGAAAAGGTCGCAGCATCCGACATTGACCATGTTGCGCACGTCGCGGCCCAGGAGCGATGCAAGGGCGCGGTTCACTCGGCGGACGGTACCGTCCAGGTCGACAATGGCGATACCTTCTGAGATTGAATCGAATGCTGCTTCCCACTCAGCTTTGGCGCGCTCAAGGGTAAGGTTGATCTGCTCTGTGCCGAGGCCGGTATCCGGGCCTTCGTCGCTAGGTGTCACGTCGTCCCCCAAACGTGCGCATGCGCCATACGTGCGGTTGATTTAACCTGAGCTTGTTCATATAGTCAAGCGCAGCAGCACCCACGGGAGCGATTCCATGACAGAGCACCTTGAACAGGGGCCCGACGGTCTCGACGAAAAAATGGGCATTTCGGAAGTGCGGCGTCTGGGCGAGGAAGTGACCTTTGTCAACGCTCAAACTCGGTTGCCATGGGCTACTCTGGCGATCATAATACTAATGGCTGGGCTCTACTTCCTTGCGGTTATGCGAGGCGGCAGCGGCGACAGTCTAGTTCTATTGCTTCTGATCAGTGGAGCCAAGATTAACGCCAGCGTTGTGGATGGTGAGTGGTGGCGCTTGCTGGCATCTGCCTTTCTACACGGTTCTTTCACCCATCTGGTGGTCAACGCCATCGGGATTCTCCTGCTTGGGTGGTTCTTGGAAAACGCTATGGGCCGGCGTTTCTTGCTGGTCTCCTTTGTCTTACCGGCAATGGTAGGGAGCGTCGTGTCGGTGGTGGCAACGGACCATCCCAGCGTCGGTGCTTCCGGGGGAATGTTCGGCTTGATGGGGGCCACTGTCGGGTTTGCATTGCTCCGTTGGCGGCGGATTCCACGCCTGGTACGCTCGTACGTCATTGGCCTGCCAGTGGCAGTCGGGTCCTCGTCGATAATCCACGGTATGTTGGCCGCAAATGTCGACAACTACGCTCATCTTGGCGGAGTCTTTGCCGGTCTTGTCCTCGGTCTGGGCGGCGTAGTCGCGCAGGGGCGGTCGACTGATGGCATACGTTTTGTTGGCAAGTTGTTGGCGGCGGCGATGCTTCTTCTAACAGTCTATGCGGCGGGCTCAGCGGTGGCTCGCATGTTCTTCCGTTTCGATCTCCCCCAGGTGGAATGGGCGGTGCGTGGGGAGCGAGAGCGGCAGTCCCATCTCTGGCCTGTGAATTGGCAACCCGGGACTTTGGTGGAGGGAGTCTGTCTCCTTGGCGAACCGGTCACTGGAGCCCCGGTGACATGTTACGCTGATCCCTATTTTGCTACCCTTGTGGTGGGCGGACTACAGCGAATGCGCGGCACCGGAATCTATGCCGAATGGTCGCGCCGCAGTGAAGACGAAGAGGTCGTTAGTGCCGGAATCTATGAGCCCTACGACATTTTCTGGTTCGAGGATTCTGAGCGGGACCTGGCTTTTGGCTTGCTTGCCTACGCACCTATTGTCGACAAATATGTACCGCTCTTCACTGCTTTCAGGGCGCGGCCAGTAGCGGTACGTAGCGGGAGAGAAGCTCCTGGAGTGCAGGGCCGCCGGTAATATGAGGCAATGCGTTCCGGACGTAGCCGAGCGTCGGCTCCACCCACTGTAGAAATCCGGGGTTATTCTTGACCCGGTCGATGAAGATGAAACGACCGGCATCTTTGAGCTTGCGCTGTACGGTTTGAAGATGGAAGTGCCGTCGCATCTCCTCCTCTGACGAGAAGGGTAGTAAGTCCACAGCTTGTCGCCAGTAGTAGGCCAGCAGAGAATCCACGGCCTCACCGCTCAGCGCGATGTAGGAATCTCTAAGCAGAGCAACGAGGTCGTACATTGGCGGTGCCAGCAAGGCATCCTGAAAGTCAATTAGCACCAGTTGACCGTTGCTGCGCATGAGATTGGTGGACTGGTAGTCCCGATGCGCCAGTCGATAGTGTGAGCTAGCCAGCGCCTCGGCTATTTCATCGAAGGCCTGCTCCAGAAGGCCATTGTCTTTGTGCGAAAGGGCGGCCCCGGCATGGTCCACTAGTAACCACTCCTTGAAATGTTCCAGTTCCCAGCGCAGCAAAGCATGAGTGAACCGTCGGTTGAAGCCGATGCAAGATGGGCCTGTGGTTGGGGCTTTGATGGTGGCACGCTGGAACTTCACGAGGAGGGTGATGGATTCCTCGTACAGGGCGGTCCACTTTCGCTCTGGAAGCTGTTGCAACTCAGTGAACAAGGTTGTCTCCCCCAGGTCCTCCTGCAGAAGAAAGCCGGATTCAGTGCGGTCGGCGAAGAGACGGGGTACGGGCAGATTCCGGCTCTCCAGGAAGCGCAACATTGAGCAGAACGGGAGTTCCCGGGGGCCCGACTGGTCACTCGCTTCATCGGACTCGAAAGGGTCTGGGGGTAATTGCACAAGAATCATCTTGCGGGGGGTAGGCCCGGAAAGCTCGATGCGATAGTAGCGCCGGTTGGAGGCCTGCCCGGGAATCGCCTCAACCGGTTCCAGCAGTTTGCACTGCCATTCATCGTCCAGAAAGGCGCGGACAACGGGCAGTAGAGTATTCAGGCGTGCAAGATGATCCATGGCGGGCTAGTCGCAGAGGCCCGAGGGAATATGCAAACAAGCGTTGGCAGTACACTTATCGATGGTGCAGATGTCGTTGTCGTCGCACTCCTCGTCGTGGACACAGCAGTCATCCATGGGCTGGTAAATGCAGTTGCCGTTGGTGCAATATGTGAGCTTGCAAATCTTCGGCTCGCAATCATCCGGGGTGTTGCAGCAGTCGGGTTTCTCGTTGTAAACGCAGCTTCCTTTCTCGGCCCCAGGTTCGATTTCGCAAATGTCGATGGTGCAGATCTTCCCGTCGTTGCACATGCCATTGGAAGCGCAACAGTTGCTGGCCAGGGAATTCTTGCACTTGTGGTCGGGGCTACAAATGTCATCGGTGCAGGCATTTCCATCGTCGCAGTCGTCGCTGATGAGGCAACATCCGGGCGTGGTGGTGTAGTAGCAGAACTCATTGGAGCAGCTCTGGTTGGTACAGACATTGATGACGCAGTTTTCGCCCTTGCAAGTGGGGGGAACCGTTGTAAGGTTGACCTGGCAAGAGGCCCCGGTCACTGTGTTGATGCAGTCGGTGCAGTCGGTGTTCTTCTCGCAGCAACCGGTGGTCACAATCTGCCAATCGCAGAGTCCATTCTTGCAAGTATCGATAGTGCAGGGGTTGCCGTCGTCACACACCAACTCGGCGGTATCTGGAGTGCAACACTTGGCTCCCACCGGGAAGTGGGCACAGCCCCAGTCCTTACATTCATCGATGGTGCAGCCGATGCCGTCATCGCACTCTAAGGGGGTCTTGCAGCATCCAGGGGTCTCTAGAATCTGATATTTGCAGACATTTCCGATGCAAGCTCCTGCAGTGCAGGAGTTGTCATCGTCACAATCGGTGTTGTAGTTGCAGCAGTAAGGGTCATCGGTGTGTTCGTGGACACAGACCCCTTCAATGCACAGGTCGTCGGTACAGGCGTCGTTGTCCAGGCAGGTGTTATCGTCGATGCAGCTCTTTCGCTTGCGGTGGATGCAGGTGTACATCTTGCAGAAATCGTCGGTAGTGGGGTCTTCATCGTCGCACTGGGTTGAGTCGCCACAGCAGTCACCCGCCGCGGCCTTGTCATATCCGCAACGAGCATCCACACAGCTATCGAGAGTGCAACTGTTCACGTCGTCACAGTCAAAATTACTCTCACAGGTACAGAGCAAATTGAGGCTGTCCTGTGGATAGACGCAGGCACCTGAGAGGCAGATGTCGAGCGTGCAGGGGTTATCGTCCTTGCAGTCAGCATCTTTGGCGCAGCAGTTGGGGATAGGATCGGAGAAGACACATTCGTTGCCAATGCACTTGTCAGTGGTGCAGTCGTTCTCGTCGGTGCACTCGAAGTCATTGTGGCAGCAAAGGGCATTCTCAACTTCGTGGACACAATGGAAATCGACGCAGGAGTCGACGGTGCATGGGTCGGCATCAGGGTCTTCGGGGGTGGCGAGAGGCTGCATCAGATCGAGACAGTCCCCTACGGCAATGCAACATCCGACCGCTTCTTCCACCGAGAAGACGCGGAAGCTGCAGCAACCTTCCAGACAGGTATCCTTGGTGCAATTGTTATCGTCATCGCAGTCAGATTGGAAGACGCAGGAAGCGCACTGCACAACCTCTTCTCCGCTATCTACGGTTTCTGCTACGTTGCACTCTGGTGAAGTCGCGGTGCACTCTTCATCTGGCAGGCAGGAGCAACGAGCGACGCATTTTCCTGAGGCGTGGTCGCATTTGAGATTCTCGTCGCAATCAGTGTCACTTTTGCAACCATCGGAGCCGCCGGAGCAAGCCGAGCAGGTGGCCGCCAAAACGATCAACAGGAACATAGCAAAAGACAATCGCATCCCGTAAACCTCGCTATCCTTCACCGTCTGCCCCGCGCCCCGGCCCTATCTAGGGTGGTGCCTCAATGCCGGACAAACGCAATTCCGCATAGCATATCCTGATGGTCCGGTATTTTCAACAAACATAAGGGGAAGCAAGGGTGGCATCTCGTCGGCGACGGAAGATCAGTAGTTGCCACCCTGGGTCGGCTTCTTGTTGGTGACGATGGCAATTGATGCACTTGCACCCAGGCGGCTGGCTCCAGCTTCGATCATTTCGAGCGCGCCTTTGGTATCCCGCACACCGCCACTTGCCTTGACCTCCATGGCTGGGCCAACAACCCGTTTCATCAGGGCCACGTCTGCTGCGGTTGCACCACCGGGGCCAAAACCGGTGCTGGTCTTTACGAATCTTGCGCCACCAGCCTTGGAGAGGGCGCAGGAGATGATCTTCTCTTCTTCATTCAGACCGCCAGCTTCGATGATGACCTTCACCGGTCTAGGGCGGGAGGCTTCAACTACTTTCTGGATGTCTTCATAAACAAATTGGTAGTTGTGCGACTTCAACTCGCCGATATTGATGACCATGTCAATCTCTTCGGCTCCCTCGCGCACGGCTTCACGGGCTTCGAAGGCTTTGGAACCAGTGGCCATGGCCCCCAGAGGGAACCCCACCACGGCGATGACTTTCGTATTGGAGCCGGCCAGCAAGCCGCGGCAGAACTTCACGTTTGAGGAGTTGACGCAAACTGAGTAGAAACCGTGCTTGCGGGCCTCCTCGCAGAGCTTCCGGAGTTCTTCCTTGGTCGCTTCTGGTTTGAGCAGCGTATGGTCGATGTAGCGGGCCAGGTCATTGGCAACGCCCGTGGTATTAAGGCCGGTGGCCACCCGCGATGCGCCAAGGTGGATGATATTGCGCGTGTCACTCTCGCGGCGACTGGCGCAGCGCCCACAGGCGGAGCATTCCGAGGCCGAGGCCTCACAGCCATCGCATGCCGAGGAGCCTTCCAAGCGAGCCCTAACCTGGGCAGCAATCGTTTCAACCAGGCGATCCAGATCTTGTTGTTGCATAGCCTACCCTGTCCGTTACGGAGACAATCAAACGATAATATGGATACATCAAATGGGGGGGTTACTCAAGGGCCTTCTTGATTTCGGCCTTCACTGCGGCGGGGTCGAAGCCGGTCTGCAGGAAGAGGATTTCCATGGTGTCGAGGCGAATCAACATGTTCATGGGGGCGGAATCGGGATTGAAGTAGGCACCCAACACGAAATCAACGTCCAGGAGTAGGGGATAGTTCGGCGTGAGCTGCCCCTTCCAAATGTTCCAGAAGGCCTCATCTGCCGGGTCGCCAATAAAGTCCTGGAAGAGGGTGGACCAGATTTCCAATCCCTGGGGACCAAATTCAGTATAGTCTTCCTTGAGTTCAACGGCCTCTTGCTTGCAGGCACTGCACCACCCGGCTCCGGATGTAACGAACAGGAGCTTCTTCTCACCTGCATCGCGTAAGTCTGAAAAGGAGATGTCACTCCCGGTTTCCGGATTGAAGAAGGTGTGGTTGGCGACAATTGCGCCGGCCTCCGTTCCGTATGGCCCTGCAGGATACGTCCCCGGTGCCACATCGCTTGTGGAGATTTCGTCCGTCTCAGGTTCGACAGTCTCGGGGACTGTTTGGATATCGGGCTCGTCGCTATCTCCATTGCCGCCATCACAGGCCAATGCCAGAGTAAGCAGGAAGGCCAATGTGATGGGCAGTGTCAGATTCCGTAATCTCTTCATCTATGCCCTCCATTCACAGCCGCGAGATGTGGCTGCACGGGAACAAGATACCTCCACAAAGCCGCGACTTCAAGACAAGCAGTTGCTGCGGTCGGGTTGGTTGACTTGCCCAAACGCTTCCAATAAGCTGGCATCAGTGTTTGGGCCGGTTTATAAGGTAGCGATTCAATGAGGAAACCCCTCGACAAAATCCTCTGTGGCGGGAAGTTCTACCGTTATGTCGTTGCCTGCATGCACAACTGTCCGCGTCCACACTACTGCAATGAACTCTGGCAGTTCTTCGAAGCGATTGGCAAAACGCCTGCAGAATACTATAACGAAGATGGCATAGGAGAGAAGGTCATGAGACGAATCGTCTTTGATTGCGACCGGTGCGGCAAGCGCGACCTGCTTGAAGTCTATGGTCTATACAACCTGGAGGGAGAAGAGGAGGTCTGCCGATTGGACGAGGTCCAACGGGCAGACATGTTGCTCCAGGCCGGGCACACCGGCGAGCACATTTCTCGCATCAGCTTCATCATGTTGGACGAGCTAGAGACATCCAAGGAGTGGCAACACTACTGCCGCGCATGTTTTAAGGATGTCGCAGACGGTATCGCCCGCATGCTCAAACCCCCGAGCAATCGGGTGAGGAAGCGGAAGAAGCTGACGCCTGCCAGGATTGCGGCGAAGAAGCCGCCGGTCACTGTCGCTCCTGACGAAGAGTTGGCCATCGACACGGCCGAGCCTGAGCTGGAAGTCGTCGTCGTTTCTGCTGCTGAAAGTCTTCCTACCGAGACGACGCCCTCCGAATCGGCGGCTCCAGTAGAGGAAACGGTTGTGGCTATTGCAACTCCGGCCCCCAAGCAGCCAGGCCGCCGGCGAGAGGAAGCTGCCGATGATGTGGTTGCTGCCAAGGCCGCCCCGAAGAAGGCAGGGCGCCCCAGGACGAAGGCAGTATCTGAAGTGCCGGCCAAAGCGAAAGCCAAGCCCAAGGCCAAAGCCAGACCGACAGCAAAGGCCGAAGCTAAGCCGACAGCAATGGCCGAAGCCAAGCCGACAGCAAGGGCCAAAGCCAAGCCGACAGCAAAGGCAAAAGCCAAGCCGACAGCAAAGGCCAAAGCCAAGCCGACAGCAAAGGCCAAAGCCAAGCCGGCAGCAAAGGCCAAAGCCAAACCGACAGCAAAGGCTAAAGCCAAGCCGAAGGCAAAGCCAGCCGCCAAGCCGAAAGCGAAGGCCAAAGCCAGGCCGAAGGGCAAGACCGTCGTCACCAAATCGGCCAAGGTTGAAGAGCAGCCAAAAAAGAAGCGGGGCCGACCGCGCAAGAAGCCTACGTCCGGCTCGCTGAAGCTGTAAGTCAAGCTTTCCAGACGCTCAGTTGCGCCAGCCTGCGGGCACCGGTGGGCTGGCCAGAATCTCCACTATATCTTCGTCCTTCCCAGCATCGCCCAAGCGCTCCATCATCAGATTCATACGCGCGACATCGATGTCGAGCCCGTAGCGGCCAAAGAGATCCTGTAGGCGCGCCAGATTGCGCTCCACATCTCGAGCCACTGTAATGAATCCGTGGCGAGCAGCCTCTGCCCGGCGCCAGAAGGAGAGGGGGTTGATTTGAAAATATTCGGCGTCACTCTCAGCCGGTTCCAGCACTACCAGGTCACCCCGAAAACTTGACTGATTGCGCACATCTTCAACCGCCAGAGAGAGGCGTGAGTGAAGGAGAGTCCGAATGGACTGATCGATGATTTTGGAGAGGCCCATTTCACCCATTGAAGTGAACTTCTTCGAGAGCTTCTTGTTGGGGGCATGTTTGAAGGGGCGGAACGGATTGTAGCAGATAATTAGATCAGCCCCTTTGGCCATGGCCAGGTCGATGGGGGCAGTCTGCTTGGCACTGCCATCGATGTAGTATCGGTCGTTGATCTGGGCCGGCTTGTAGAACCCGGGCAGTGCGGTGGAGGCCTGTACTGCCTCCGAAATCGAGACGTCGTTCCTTTCGTCCGGGCCGAAGATGACGTCCTGAGCAGTATCAAGATCAACGGCGTGAATGTAGAGGCTCTTGTTCCTCTCATGCTGCAGCAAAGAGAAGTTGTTCGGGACTCGTGCCCGCACCAGATTCTTACGCAGATATCGCTCGATGGCAGCATTGTCGAAGAGCCCTGAAGGAATGAAGGCCATGGGGGAGGGGAGCTGCTCCGCCAGTTGGCGGAATTCACGAGCCTGCCGGTCGAGGAGGCCCTTGCGGTTGAACTTGCCGCGGCCAAAGAGACTTCTCAGCCCTGCGATGGCCACCGGTCCGCTCTTGGCTGCGGCCCGGGCTGAGGTCCAGAGCAAGGCCGGATAGAGTGAGAGGATCTCCCGCACCGCGCCTGACCCTTTGCTCGCCACCTCTGCAACATTGGGCCAATAGAAGTCCAGGGCGTTGAACGCGGCGTATGTAGAGGTCTTTCCAGTGAAACTGCGCAGCACATCCTGGGGGCGGATGCCTGCTGCCAACGGCGCGGCCAGAAATGAACCGGCGCTGATTCCCATGTACATCTGAAAATCACAAACTGAGAGATTTGAAAAGAGGGTGTCCAGGGCGATGAGACCGCCAATCTTGAAGGCCCCTCCGGAAATGGCCCCTCCGGAGAGGACGAGTGCGAGCTTCGGCTTGCGTCGCCGTGCGGCTTGAGACTTCTGAACGATGGTTACGGCCATTGTGCCCCTCACGTTGGGTAGTATATGATAACCGGCAACCGTGATGTTCGCCAGTTTGAGGTCACCATGACGCTGCGTTCGCTTCCGCTGCCCCCCAATGCCTCGCTCGGCATCATCTATCCTTCCTCTCCGGCAACCGAGGAGCGAGTGCAGTCCGGAATCGCTCTACTGACGAAGTGGGGGTACCGGCCGAAGCTCTTTCGCCCGGCTGGCGAGGCCGAGGATTTTCTGGCTGCCGCCGATGAGCACCGTGCGGCGGCTGTGCAGCGCGCATTTGACGATGATACGTTTCCCCTGGTCTGGGCCGCCCGGGGCGGTTATGGCGTGGTTCGCTTGCTCGCCATGCTTGACTTTGCTTCCCCCACGCACCCCCCTCTCCTGCTCGGCTTCTCTGATCTCTCCCTGCTCCTGGCGAATGCCGCTCAGAGATTTGGCTGGCCCGCGGTTCATGGGCCCAACGTCACCACGTTGACGACGCTTGATGAGGGTTCTCGACGGGCGCTCCGGCATTTCCTCTCCACCGGCTCCTTTCTCCCGCTCGAGGGGCTGACTTGTCTCTCACCGGGCCGCGTCACCGGCCCCCTCCTCCCCATGAACCTGACCCTCCTGTTGTCCGCGGTCGGAACGCCCTTCGAGGTGGATCTCACCGGAGCTATCCTGTTGCTGGAGGAGGTGGGGGAGGCTCCCTACCGTCTCGACCGGATGTTCCAGCAACTCAGCATGTTGCGTGGTGCCTCGGATCTGGCTGGACTGGTCATTGGTGATCTGGCTGGCAACGAGGACAACGCTACTGTCCAGGCGACCGTCGAGAGGATGGCGAGTCGATTGCGGATTCCTTGCAGCAGTGGCGCTCCAGTGGGCCACGGGTCGACCAATTGGCCAATTCCCGCGGGGACTCGAGCGACCCTCGATACGGCCGCCGGCCGCCTTACTCCAGAGCCATTTTGGGGGTCGATTTCTCGTTCCTCGAAAACTCTTGACACGCATGGGGGTCACCTGTAAAGTCACTCAACCACTTTGTGTGGAGTATGGACTTTCGGAGGAAGAGATGGCTGTACGAATCAGATTGGCACGCCACGGCACGACGAACCGGCCCTTCTACCGCATCGTCGCCGCGAACTCGCAGTCTCCCCGCGACGGGCGTTACATTGAATTGTTAGGAACCTACGATGCCTTGCAGGATCCGGCAGTGGTGGCGTTGAAGCCAGAACGCATCAACTACTGGCTCAGTGTCGGCGCCAAACCGAGCGATACCGTGAAGAGCATCTTCAAAAGGCACATGCAGGACTGATTGCTCTAAGCAATCGAAGTACCTGCCGGAGGACGACATGAGAGAGCTCATCGAGTATATCGCACGGGCCCTGGTGGACAACCCCGACAACGTCACAGTTTCCGAGTTGGCTGGCGAGAAGACCGCAATCTACGAGTTGCGGGTTCACGCCGACGATCTCGGCAAGGTGATTGGTAAGCAGGGACGGACGGCGCGAGCTATTCGAACCCTGGTTAGCGCGGCCGCAACCAAGGACAATCGACGGGCGATGGTCGAGATCATGGAGTAGGCTGCGGCGCAGCTCTTTGATTTTCTGGAGAAAGGAGACCTGGCCGCCAGTAGGGAGAACCGGTGAGATTCACAATAGTGACCATCTTCCCCGAGTTTTTCGATTCCCCGCTGGAGGCAGGGCTGTTGGGTAAGGCCCTCAAGCGGGAGTTGCTCTCAGTGGAGCGTGTTCAGTTGCGGGATTTCACCAGCGACCGGCACCGCACCGTTGATGACACTCCATTTGGCGGTGGGCCCGGCATGGTGATGCTGGTGGAACCATTGGTGGCTGCTCTTGAGTCGATGCGTAAGGCCCGGCCCGACAGTCGGACTGTGCTGCTCTCCCCGCGCGGCCGACGATTCTCACAGTCGGTGGCACAGGAATGGGTGGACAGTGGTGATATTACTCTTATCTGTGGCCGCTATGAGGGCATCGACGAACGGTTGCTGGAAGGCGGCTTTGTTGACGAAGAGGCTTCCCTTGGGGACTTCGTACTCAACGGAGGAGAGTCTGCAGCGCTGGCAATGATTGAAGCGTGTTCACGGTTGTTGCCGGGAGCTATGGGTAACGAGGATTCGGTGCCCAACGACTCGTTTTACAACGGGCTGTTGGACCACCCGCACTATTCGCGACCACGTGAGTTTCGTGGCATGGAAGTGCCTGAGGTGCTGCTTAGCGGCAACCACGCAGAGATCGACCGGTGGCGACGTCAGCAGGCACTCCGGCTGACCGAGGAGCATCGGCCCGATCTGTTCGAGGAACTGGAGTTGAGCCGGGAAGACCGGAAGCTGTTGGAGTCTTAACCATGGAACTCTATACCGCCCTCGTGCATTACCCGGTTTATGACAAGAACCGGCGGCTGGTCGCCACGGCGGTGACCAATATCGATGTTCACGACATCGCCCGCGCCTCTGCCACTTTCGGAGTCAAGGGATATTTCCTGGTGACCCCGGTGGTGCAACAGCGGGAACTGGTAGGGGAGTTGCTGGATCACTGGACCGACGGCCCCGGAGCTAAATACAATCCGCGACGGCAGGCAGCTATCGCCCAGGCGAGGGTCGTGCCGGATCTGGCTGAAGCGACTCGTCAGATCAAGGCTGAGACCGGGCACGAGCCAGTTACCATTGGGACTGGAGCCAACGTCAAGGAGAGAATGGTTACCTTTCAACAGATGCGAACTTTGCTGGAGGAACGGGAGGGCAGTGCGCTTCTGATCTTCGGCACGGGATGGGGGCTAGAGAGCTCCTTTCTCGACGCATTTGATTATGTTTTGGCTCCGATTGAGGGGCCGGTGGAGTACAATCACCTTTCGGTTCGCTCCGCAGCAGCCATCATTATGGATAGGCTGTGCGGTTTACGCGACCCGGGGGGCAATTTGAAATCGTTCAAGTAGCAGGGCGTTTTTGGAGGCAGCAATGGATATTTTGAGAGAACTTGGTAAAGAGCAGATGGACCGGGAGATCCCGGAGTTTCGTGCCGGAGATACGGTGCGAGTATACGTGCAGATTGCTGACCCCACCGGTCCTGCCAAGGCGGCCAAGCCGGGAAAGAAAGAGAAGCAGACACGCGTTCGCCCGCAGATGTATGAAGGTGTTGTGATTCGGCGTAAGGCTGGCGGCATCTCCTCGACCTTCACGGTTCGTAAGATGTCTTACGGTGTTGGTGTAGAGCGAGTTTTTCCGGTCTATTCTCCCCGTCTCGAGCGAATTGAAGTAATCCGTCAGGGCAGGGTTCGCCGTTCGAAGCTCTACTTCCTTCGGACGCGCGTTGGCCGTGCCGCCCGTCTCAAAGAGATGCGAGGCGACAAGCGCTAAGTAATGGGCAGTACCCTCTTCTCCAATTCCCCCCAAAAACCTGGTGAGATCGAGCGTTCAATGCACGCGCAGTACGCGCTGCTATTGGGTGTGGATGAAGCTGGTCGCGGAGCGCTTTGCGGGCCCGTAGTGGCCGCTGCGGTGGCGCTGCCGGAGGGCTTGGAGATCCACGGGCTTAACGATTCGAAGCGGCTGACGTCCTCCCAACGGGCACAACTTGCGGTTGAGATTCGCCAACTGGCGATGGCCTGGGCTATTGGTAAGGCTACCGCCGCCGAAGTGGAGGACGTGAACGTCTTGCAGGCGACTTTCAGAGCCATGCGTCGGGCAATAGGCGAAGCAACGCAAGGGGGCCTTTCACCAGATCTGGTTCTCGTTGACGGGCCCCATGCAATCCCTGACCTGCCATGGCCGCAAAAGCCCCTGGTCAAGGGAGACTCCCGCTCCAATAACGTCGCTGCCGCCTCGATTCTGGCCAAGACCTGGCGAGACGAGTTCATGGTGGAGCTGCATAAGGAGCTTCCTCAATACGGTTTTGACCGGCATATGGGCTATGGAACCGAGGTCCACCGCGCGGCCATAGAGGCCCACGGATTGTCCCCTCACCACCGCCGTTCTTTCTGCCAACCAAAGAAAAAATAGGTCGTTGGCCATTAATCTCCCGATATAGAGGTAAAGGGGGGGGTGATTCTTGACCAGCGAAAACGACGAGCAGAAGACGGACCGGCGTCAGACTCTGGGCCGTCGTGGCGAGGAGCTGGCTGTGGCTCTAGTCGAGGCTACCGGCTGGCGTGTCACTGAACGTAACTACAATCTGGGTGGTGGCGAGGTCGATATCGTCGCCGAGCGCAAAGGAGAAGTCATCTTCGTGGAGGTGCGTAGCGTGGCTACTGAGTACCTGGCGACGCCAGCCATCTCTGTAAACCGCCGGAAGCAGCAGTTCGTGATTCGCGGAGCACGTCGCTACATTCTTGAACGGGGGCGGGAGCAGTGGCGGGTCCGGTTTGACATCGTTGCCGTGTCGTTTTGCGGTGAAGAAGCCACCCTGGAGTGGTTTGAAGATGCTTTCCAACCTTCGCCTTCAGGACGCCAGAGTAAGTATCAGTGGTGACTCTGATTGATAAGCGAGGAGTGTTGCGAGGTGCTCAGTCAGAGAGAGAGGGCTTGACGCAGAGGAGGCATGGGCTACCGTCGAGGTTGCAGTCGAACGCGAATTCCTTGCAGGTGCCCCCCTCTGGACAGTCGTGGTCTTCCTCACAAGTTTCTGAACAAAAGCCGCTGGAACCGTGGAAGCTGACGCAGAAGTTTTCCGGGCACTGGGGTTGCTGAACGACACAATTGCTGGCTGACTTCTTGAGAGTCACTTCGTCCGTATCATCGCCACTGGCAACGCAGAGTTCGCTCTCCACCGGCGGGAAGCCGCAGGACTCGTAAGGTTCGGTCAGGTCACACCCCCCAAGGAGCACGGTCAGGAGCAGGAAGGCAAACATTGTACGAGCAGAATCAAACCGTCCCATCATGGTCTTCCTTCGCTAGAATTCAGGTTGTTTCTATCATGGGCGTGGCCGTGAGTCAACCGTCAGCAGGGGAGCAATTGCCCGATCTGATCACGGCTGTACCCCGGTCCGTTCTTGAAGGGAGGTATGGCGT
>CAZFVN010000002.1:0-109183 GCA_964522395.1 uncultured Myxococcales bacterium | reverse complement strand
ATCCTGATTAGCCGCGATGGCGGCGAAACTCGCGCCTGCCTGCTCCAGTCGGGCAAACTCGTAAACGTCGATGCAGAAGGGCCCAGCGGGGCCAGCATTATCGGTAATATCTATAAGGGTCGAATCGCGGACATCCATCGCGGCCTCAACGCTGGCTTCGTCGACATTGGCGAAGGCAAAGAGGGTTTCTTGTCGATCCAGGACATTCACCCCGCCATCCTTGAGCAATATGATCGTCGCCCCCACATGAACGATATCTTCAAGCGAGGCCAGGAGATCCTCGTTCAAGTGCTACGCGACCCCGTGGGCGACAAGGGAGCCATGCTGACGACCTGCATTTCGCTCCCTGGTCGATACGTTGTGCTCATGCCCGCTTCGGAGAATAGTGGCATCTCCAAGAAGTTACCCGAGGAAGAGCGGACACGTCTGCGCGAAATCGTCGACAAAGTGGATGTCCCCGATGGCTTCGGCATTATCGTCCGCACCGCGGGCTCGGGCCACACCAAGCAAGAAATCAACCGAGACCTCAACCAACTCATCAAACTCTGGAACCAGATCGAGAAGGTCTACGGAGATTCCAAGGCCCCGTCGCTAGTGGTTCAGGAACAGAGCGTGGCAATCCGCTTCCTGCGCGACTATCTCACTACCGATATGTCTGAGATCGTGGTTGACAATGAAGAGACTCACAAGGAGGTTTCACGCTTCCTGAATCTCGTCATGCCTCGGGTCAAGAAGCAACTCAAACTTTACACAGACCAGCTCCCGCTCTTCATTCGTTATGGCGTAGAAGCGCAACTTGAGAAGATGTTCCTGCGGGACGTGCCCCTGCCGTCAGGCGGTCGCATTGTAATTGATACGACTGAGGCGCTCATTGCCGTGGACGTCAACTCCGGCCGCCACAAAGAGAAGAACGTCGAAGAGACTGCCCTAAGAGCCAACCTTGAAGCTGCCGAGGAAATTGCCAGCCAGATCATGCTGCGCGACCTGGGGGGGCTGCTGGTCATCGACTTCATCGACATGTATCAGGCGAAGAACCGCACTGCGGTGCAGAAGATGATGCGGGACTGCCTGAAGGACGACAAGGCGAAGGTTTCCATTGGTCGCATCTCGCAGTTCGGTCTCCTCGAAATGACTCGCCAACGACTGCGGTCGGGCATCGTCTCTCGCGCCACCGAGCAGTGCTCTCACTGCCGCGGTGTAGGCTATCGTCGAACTACATCATCCAGTGGACTGCATATCTTGCGCCGTATCCGTGAGTTGGCCGCCGGCGGCACCGCTGACATCATCAAGGTTGTTTGCCCCGTCGAGGTGGCCAACTTCGTCCAGAACAGCCTGCGAGACCTGATCAACACAGTTGAACAAGAGCGCAATATCAAGGTGCTCATCGAGGGCAACGCCGATGTCTTCGCTGAAACCCTCGAGCAGGTGCGCCTCACCAGCGAAGAGAAGAAGGGGCCAGACCCCGTCTCGGCACCGGTCTACGGCAATCACGATGTGGCCGAACCAAAGCACGCCGCTGGCGGAGCGAAGCAAGAAGAAGAAAAGCGAGAAGAAGCGAAGCAGCAGGTGGCCAAGCCAGAAGAGACCAAAACCGAAGAACCGAAGAAGGGCGGAGCCAAGAAGGGCAGCCCCGGTCGAGGTCGTGGTCGCCGGGGCAGCACCAAAGCAACAGAGACGAAAGCAGAAACCAAGGCCAAAAAAACCGGTGCGACCACGGAAAAAGCCAAGGCCGAAGACGAAACCCCCAAGAAGCCCAGGCGGAGCAGGCGCCCCCGCAAGAAGGCCGACGGTGAGAAGCCTGCTGCCGAGGCCGCTGAGTCCAAATCGGCAGTCAGCAAGAAGAAGAGTACAGGCGATGGTAGTGAAGCAAAACCACTAAGCGAAGCCGCCAAACGCCGCCGACGCCGGGGCGGCCGCGGTCGCGGCGGCAAGCCGGCCGCCAATGCACAGGAACAGAAGGACACTGCCGCACCCGATAAGGCGACGGCCAAACCGGCTGCTGCAGCAGCCACACCGCCGCCCCAGCCAGCCCGAGACTCCTACGTCTACTCCCCTCCAGAAGCTCCAGCCTGGGACCCCGTCAACCGCTACGAGCCCGGCCAGGATTCACTCCTCGACAAGGTCCTGAAGAAGCTGCTGAAATTGGAGCGCTAGCCGTGGAGTACTAGGAAGTAGGTTCCCAGAAGCAACGCTTTGGGGAATGGATGGCCCCGGTGGCCTTCAGGGCCTTGATGGCCTTGGATACTTCGGCTTTGTCGGCCCCAAGGGCAGTGGCAACATCGCCTGGACGGACTGGCTTGCCCGCTTCTTTCATTGCCATGAGTACTTTGTTTTCCATTGTAAATCCCTCCTTCGCTGTGAAATTCCAAGTCCAGCATAGGGTCACCTCACACCAAATCCAACCTGTTTTTCAGAGGGACGGCAGGAGAGGTGGATGGTGGCTGAAGGGACGCTACCGATACTCGATGGCGGCGGTGGGGCAGAACTTCACGCAAACGGGGTCGCCATTACATAGGTCACATTTGGTGGGGAAATCCATGGCCGCTTCCCAACGCATATTGCCGAAGGAACAACCGGCAACGCAGGATTGACAACGAATGCAGCGCTCAGGCACATGATAAATAGCACCGGTCTCCGGCTTCCGCCAGAGGGCAAAGGCGGGGCAGGCCTTGACGCAGCCAGCATCTTCGCACTGCATGCAAACTACAACTGCATTGTGTCCCTCACGCTGGCCATCATCGGCGAAGGCTCGAATACGGGCGGTAGTTGGGCGCCCTTCGTGCAGATGAGCAAAGGCACAAGCTAACTCGCAATTACGGCAGGCTGTGCATTTGCTGGGAGTAACGTGCATCAACTTTGATACCATCTCTTATCTCCTCCCTACCAGGCCAGCTTCTGGTACGCAGCGGCGGTCTTTTGCGCCTTGCACCGGTCACACATCAACTGGTCTTCCTGGGAAACTCCCTTGCTCTTCTCGATCCAGGCTACCTGCTCTGCAGTTACCGTTGGAGCACCGCAGCCCCCGCACGCCGCAACTTCAAAGGTCTTGCCCCAGATGGTGCGCGATGCACCTGTATCCTGGTAATCGATGGCCTCGGTAGGGCAACTTCTAGCGCAGGCCAGACAGCCTATGCAGTCGGGGGTAGGCTCCTCAAAGGGAGTCGCCACCCGCTTCTCCACCCCTCTTTCAATACGGGCGATAGCGCCGGTCACCAGATTCTGACAAACCCTCGTGCAGATATCGCACAAGATGCAGTTGTCGCCCTGGTGGTCGACAGGATAAGGGCACTGCAAAATGCCATACTCTCGCGCCAGTTCCTGGACAGGTAGAGCATTGGGCGACCGGGCCATAAGCAACTCCAGGATCCCCTTACGAGTCTTGCAAACCTGGGGAGAATCGGTGGTCACAATCAGGCCGTCATCAGCGGGAAACAGGCAGGATGTCACTAGCTTCGACCAGCCATCCCACTCAGATTTCGTCACTTCCACCATGCAAAGTCGGCAAGCTCCAGACGGCTCGACTGAATCGAGTTGACAAAGGGTTGGGATATCGACCCCTTCCCGCCGGGCCACGGCAAGCAGAAACTCTCCCTTGCGCACCTTGACCAATCTGCCGTTTAGCGTGATTTCACTCATGGCGCGCTCCTGATCTCAATGGCATCGAACCGGCAGGCATCAAAGCAGGAACCACATTGGATGCAGTCCTCCTGCTCAATAAGGTGCAACTTCTTCTTCTCGCCGGTAATGCAGGTCACCGGACAAACCTTGGCACACAACGTACAGCCGGTGCATTTCTCGTTGATATGGTAAGAACAGAGAGCGGCGCAAACTCCAGCCCGACAAAACCCATCCCGAATGTGCTCTTCATACTCACTGCGGAAATACATCAGGGTCGACAGGACCGGGTTAGCAGCGGACGTCCCCAGGGCGCAGAGGCTACCATCCTTGAGCACATCACAGAGCTTGTCGATGGTGGCGAGGTCCTCTACTCGACCCTCACCCGTCGTAATCCGGGTCAGCACCTCCAACATCTGCTTGAGCCCTTCCCGACAAGGCACACACTTGCCACAAGACTCGTCCACCAGAAACTTCACGAAATAGCGGGCCACGTCCACCAGGCAGTTGCGGTCGTCCATAACGATGAGACCGCCCGAGCCCATCATTGAGCCAGCCTCGGCCAGGGTGTCGAAGTCTACCGGAAGATCCAACTGATCTTCTGGCAGACAGCCGCCCGAAGGCCCACCCGTCTGAACCGCTTTGAATGAGCGGCCCTTGGGGACACCACCGGCAACGTCAAAGATAAGCTCCCGCAAAGTGGTCCCCATTGGCACTTCAATGAGTCCATTGCAATTCACCTTGCCCACCACCGAGAACGCTTTGGTTCCTTTGGAACCTTCAGTCCCGGTAGCGGCGAAGTGAGCAGCACCTTTGTCGATAATCAGGGGCACACAGATGAAGGTCTCGACATTGTTGAGCACTGTCGGCCGATTGAAGAGTCCCTTGTCGGTGGCATGAACATATTTGGCTCGAGGCTCGCCAACTTTGCCCTCAATGGAGCGCATCAGCGCTGAGGATTCCCCACAAACAAAAGCTCCGCCGCCACGGGCTATCTTGATGTCGAAGGAGAACTCGCTTCCAAGGATGTTCTCGCCCAACAACCCCATTTCCCGGGCATCGGCCATTGCCTTTTCAAGATTCTCGACAGCAAGCGGATACTCCTGCCGCACGTAAATGTAACCCTGGGAAGACCCTATGGCATAGGCTCCGATAGTCATCCCCTCAATCACTCCATGAGGGTCAGCCTCCATTATCGACCGGTCCATAAACGCACCTGGGTCACCCTCGTCGCCATTGCAGATGAGGTACTTCTCGCTCCCACTGGCTCGCGCTGCGGAGCGCCACTTACGGCCGGCATCAAAGCCGCCGCCACCTCGACCTCGCAGACCAGCTTTTGCAACCTCGTCCAGGACTGCCTCCTGGCTCATACCGGAGAGCACCTTCGCCAACGCCATGTAGCCATCCCGAACGATGTAGTGACCAATGTCAGTCGGAGATATCCGTCCCACATTGCGCATCGCCCACCTGGTCTGATGCGAGTAAAAGGGCACCTCATGATAGGTCACCTTGCGTTCCTTGGTGGCGATGTCTCGATAGAGCAGTCTCTGTACCGGATTGCCCGCCTCAAAAGCCTCGACAATCTGAGCGGCATCATCGGCCTTGACGTTAGTATAAAAAATACCGTCTGGCTCGACGGTGACGATGGGACCTTGCTCACACCAGCCGTGACACCCGGTAGAGGTCAATTCCACTTTCACTTCACCAAGGTCCTTCTTCGCCAGCTCTTCACCCAGGGCCTCAGCCACTCCCAACCCGTTCCGGGCTCGGCAGCCGGTACCGCAGCAGACCATGATGGACTGCAATCCCTTGCGCCGATTCACCAGCTCCTGCCGATAGCCGTCGATATTCGCAAGCGTCAGTTTCATTCTACTCCCCCGTCTTGAGCAGAGTCTTCATGTCAACGGGTTTGAATTTCCCGTGGTATTGCTCATCCTCGATGACCAGCGGGGCCATGGCACAGGCACCGACACAGTTCACTTCTTCCAACGTATACTTCCGGTCCTCGGTGGTTTCACCACACTTGCAGCCCAGAAGGCGCTCAGCTTCGTCGAGGAGCAGGCTGGCTCCCTTCACGTGGCAAGCCGTACCCATACAGACTTTGAGCACTGTATCGCCCTTTGGTTCAAAGGAGAAAGCCTTGTAGAATGTGGCCACGCTCATGACCCGGGCGAGAGGAATCTCACAGTAGTTGGCGGCAGCCTCAAGGGCTGGCCGCGGCAGATGACGATGAGCCAGTTGCACATCGTGAAGAATCTCGATGAGCGACTCCTCAATGGGAGGGTACTTCTGCAGCAACTCGGCATAATCTGTCGAGGGCATCACTTCTCCTCCTGCATCGCCGCTTTGGCTCTGTCGTAGCCCGCCTGAAGGGCCTCCATGTTAAGACCGACAAACTGCGGCTTGTTCGCAAATTTCTTCTGCATGAACGCTTTCAGATTCTCGATGGAGACAGCATCAGTAGCCCCCACGTAGGCCCCCAGGACCACCATGTTGGCTGCCTTTCCGGAGCCCAACTCAATGGCGATCTCGTTGGCCGGAATGGAGACCACCGTAATATCTTCCCGGTCGCATTCCACATTCACCAGGGAAGTATTTATGATGACTACGCCACCGGGCCTGACCGAAGCCCCGAACTTATCCAAAGAGGGATTGTTCATAACGACGGCAGCTCCAGGCGTGGGGACTACGGGTGAGGCAATAAGTTTGTCGGAGATGACAACGCTACAATTGGCTGTGCCTCCCCGCATTTCAGGCCCATAGCTAGGAAGCCAAACTACGTTGTAGCCTTCGTCCATCGCGCTATGCGCGAGAATCTGTCCGGCGATCATGACGCCCTGTCCACCGAATCCGGCAAAGACAACTTCATATTGCATCTCTACCCCTCCATCTCCGGCGTCTTGAATTCCTTGATCTTGTAGTAGGGAACCATATTCTGTTCAACCCAGGCGGTGGCTTCAGTTGGTTGCAAACCCCAATTCGTGGGACAGGTCGAGAGGATCTCCACCAGGGAGAAGCAGCGCCCTTCAGCCTGATACTTGAATGCCCGTTTGATGCACTCTTTGGCCTGCACCATGTAGGCTGGCGTGTGCACCGCAGTCCGGACGATATAGCTCGGCGTTGCCAAGGTTGCCAGCATCTCAGCCACCCTGAGAGGGTGTCCAACTTCGCTAACATCCCGACCGGCCGGAGAAGTTGTCGTCACCTGCCGCGGCATGGTGGTGGGGGCGAGCTGCCCGCCGGTCATGCCGTAGATGGCGTTGTTCACGAAAATGACGCAGATCTTCTCGCCACGGTTGGCCGCGTGGATAATCTCCCCGGTGCCGATGGAGGCCAGATCACCGTCCCCTTGATAAGTGAAGACGATCAGTTCAGGGCGGACTCGCTTCAAACCGGTGGCCATCGCTGGTGCGCGACCGTGGGCCGATTCCTGGAAATCAATAGTGAAGTAGTTGTACGCCAGCACCGAGCAACCCACGGGAGCGATGCCTACGGCCCGATCATGCAAACCGAGTTCGTCCAGGGATTCCGCCACCATGCGATGGATGATCCCGTGGGTACAGCCGGGGCAATAGTGGGTATGTGCGGTGGCCGTCGATTCGGTCCTTTGGAAGATCTTGTTGGCCATCTACTTATCCTCCAACGTAGCGAGTATCGCTGCAGTAACCTCTGCTGGAATCGGGACCAGCCCCCCCGTCTTGCCGTAGAAATGCACCGGCGCCTGGCCCTGCACTGCACGGTCCACGTCCTCTACCATCTGACCCATGGACAGTTCCACCGAATAGACAATCTTCGACCGCGCCGCCAGTTCCCGGATACGTTGCAGAGGGAAAGGCCAGAGCGTCTGCGGACGTAGCATGCCGACCTTGACACCCTGCTCCTTCATCTCGGTCATGGCCGTTTTGCAAATCCGGGCCATGGTCCCAAAGGAGACGATCAGGACATCAAGATCGCCATCGGTGTCTACCTCTTCATAGCGTATTTCGTTGTCCTCGATGAGGTCATACTTCGCCTTCAGTTTTACGTTGTGTTCCCAGGACTGTTCCGGTTTCAGGTAGAGGGTCTTAACGAGATTCTGCCCTCGGCCTTTGGCACCGATAGTCGCCCAATCCTCGTGTCCCTCAATGTCGGGGGAGGGCTCACTGTCAAACTCGGGTATCTCCACCGGCTCCATCATCTGACCAATCATGCCGTCGGCAACGATCATCACCGGGGTCCGATACTTCTCGGCCAACTCGAAGCCGAGGATCATCATGTCCACTGCCTCTTGGACAGATGCCGGGGCAAGCACCAGGAACCGATAATCGCCGTGACCGGCCCCCTTGGTTGCCTGGAAATAATCGGCCTGACAGGGCAGGATACCTCCCAGACCTGGGCCATTGCGCATGACATTGCCAATCACCACCGGCAACTCCGCCGCGGCAAGATAGGACATGCCCTCAGCCATCAAGCTGATGCCGGGGCTTGACGAAGTGGTGAAGACTTTGCGTCCACCCGCGGCAGCGCCAAAGAGCATGTATGCTACAGCTACCTCACTCTCGCCCTGCAGAAAGACGCCACCCACCTCGGGCATGCGGCGCGCCAGATATTCCGCGACTTCCGTCTGAGGCGTAATTGGATAGCAGAAATATGCTCGACAACCCGCTATGATCGCGGCTTCGCCGATGGCCTCATTGCCTTTCATCAGGAGTCTCTTACCCATCACTGGCTCCTAGTATGCGAAGTAGTGGTACTGGACACCATTCACTGCAACCTCAATCGCCACGTCGGGGCAAACAATGGCGCAAATCCGGCAGCCGATACAATGGTGCTGCCGCACCGGGCTTGAGTGGAAGTACCCTTTGGCATTGATCTCCATGGACATATCGAGGACGTTTTGCGGGCAGTTGTCCACGCAAAGCCCGCATCCCTTGCAACGATCCTTGTCGATTCTGACCCTGGGCATGGTCGCTCCTACAGTCGAAAGAGTTCCTTTCCCAAATTGCCCCGACCGCCCCCTGAGTTCTTCCAGGAGGGGGCCAGATAGCGCACGATGGGGAGCACCGGTTCCCCTATTGCTGCGGCAACCTCCGCCACCATCGTCGCCGGGGCACAGACGAATTCAAGGGGGAGACCCGTGGCCCTCGAGGCCTCCTTGGCCAGCCGGTAGCCGGCCAGGATCGTCCCCACAGTCGTCTCTTCCATCAAGTGCGTATTAGAAACCAGACCGCCAATCTGAATCCGGCCGGCCCGCTCGATATCGCTTCTGATTCTCTTGATGCCCGCCACATCGCTGGTGAAAGGCCGATTGCCGTTAAGCACCATCAGCGCCTGGTAGCTACCCTCGGGGAGAGCATCCGTGAGCGCCCCCAGTACTCTCGCACCAGCATCATCGCCACCGACGTCGAGAATCACATGGGCGGTTGAGGCGGTAAGCGCCGCGCGCACCTCCGGAACGAGGATGGGTAAATCGGCATCGTGGTATTCTCGGTCGGGTAGAATCACCCGAACTCCGGCAGCTTCCAGGAGATCTCGCGGTTCACGACTACGGAAGTAAGGATTGACGAGATCGAGATCTGCCAGCGCAATGCTCCAAGAAGGCGCTCCAGCGGCTTGATGAAGCGCATAGTTGACCGCTACTTCGGTCTTGCCGCTCCCGTAGTTTCCGAGAAAAAGTGTAACTTTTTCGGGGCCTTCCAGCATCTTCTCCTGATTTGCTCCCACGCCAGCGCCGCGCATCTGCAATCTCAAACAACGAACTGGGCGGGACGCTAGCATCCGCGCCCGTCCCTTTGCAAGAGAAATATCTTATAGACGCGAAGCACGCCCGTGCGACGCTCTGGGAGAGGTATCTGCCATTTACTTACAAGCTGGATTCTTCTGGCCGGGGGTTCCGCGACCATCGGAGAAGGTACTGGAAGCGGGCGTATCGCACCAGTTGTCCTTGGAATCGTTTTGCGTTGCCGAGTAATGCTCGGGGTCGAGCTGGCGGGAGACACCGTCGTCGGCATCACCATAGGCTGGCACGAGGTCATAGATCACACCGGGTTTACCGAGGCCGATTACGCCACCGCTATTGACCAGGGTGACGCTGCCATACTCGATGCAATCGGTCAGACCACCGTTTTCCGTCGGATCGGCCGAGCGGCAGAGCACGTAGTGGTTCCCGCCTTCCAGTTCAATGCACTGCGACGTGGAGAAGCTCCAACTTGGCTCCTCCCCCGCCTTCTTCATGATCCCGACCCCATTTAGGTGCGCTTTGGTTACTCCCGGCTCAACATAGATTTCAAACCATTCTTTCTTACCGTCCGCTCCCTTGGGATTGGCATATACTTCGGTGATTACAACCTCCTCCGGATAGAGCTTAAGTAGTTCCTGCGCCTCATTGTTAGCCATACAGAAGACCGCGTTGCAGGAGGGGTTTTCAGCCCCTGGCGTACCCAACTCCGGAGTGTTATTGAAGCTTATTTGAGAATCGCACCAATTGTCAGGTGAATCATTGGCAGAAATATCCTTGAAGTCGGGGTCCAGTTGGATCGCTACACCATCATCGGGATCGCTGTAGTAGATGAAATCGTAGATGGTCTGGGCCCGGGAGAAGGTGACACTAACGTCGCTATTGGGGAGCGCCAACCCGGCCATCACGATGTCGATTTCGGCCCCGCCGGTGACGCCGGTATCGGCACTCTTGCCCAATACCAGGAAGGGTTTCTCAATGGTGACACAAGCATCAGAATTCTCGCCGATGATTCCCTTTGACTCACCCTTGATAAAGAGTTCTATGCCGTTGAGATTCTTGCCCATTGCGGACTCAGCGAACGCCAGTTCCAGCCACTCCCGGTTAGCTACATCGTTGCCGTCGGGATTAGGGAAAACTTCATTGATGATCAACTCCCCTTCGGAGGGCAAAACGAGTTGGCGCGGACTACCTCCAAACTGACACGTTCCACCGCTACCACAGGACTCATTGGGGCTCCCGGGAGTACCAAACGCGAGCTTGTTTTCCGGGGTCGTCCAGTAGCTCTTGGTGGCGCTGCACCAATCACCGGTAGCGATGTCCTTCTGCACGGCCCGGCCATCCTCGGAGAGAATCCAGTCCGTCGCGTCAATGGTGTTGCCGGCATAGCGTAGCAGCAAGTGACCCTCGCTCTGCATGGAGAGTGCTTCATAGACCGCGATGATCGAGCCAGACGGCAATCCGTTGAGGACGACGATGTCGCTGCGGGCGAGGACAACATGCCCGCCCGGCTGAACCCTTAGACAGTCACCGCTATCCGACTCTATCGTGTGGATTGCGTTGATGGCGTCAGGGTCGTTCCAGATTTCCAGTCCGTTGAGATCGATCTCGCGGCCTCCGGTGACCCGGATTTCGAACCACTCCCGCTCTGGCACCTCCTTGCCGGGAGTATTGGGGAACACTTCCACAATCTCTACTTCACCCGGCAACGGCACCTGGGCAGTCACCGGCAAACCGCCTTGCAGGCAAGTGGCCACCCCACATGGCGGATTGAGTGAGCCGGGGGTTGCAAACCCCCCTTCTTCGCCAAATGGCATTGATCCATCGCACCACTCCTTGCTGCCCCCATCGTAGGAGAGACTGCGGCCATCCGTCACCTCGCCATACGCGTAGCCAGCAATAAGCTGGTCGCCGAGAACCAGACCCACGTAACCGCCGTCGTTGGCAAGAGTCAAACCCGAGCCATAGGCATAATCGAGGGTGATTCCCCCATTGGCCCCGGGGTCCAGGCTTCGACCGAGGGTCAGATAGGTATCCGGAGTGCCGGTGAGACAGAGATCGGCATCTATGGTGGCGACTACTGGCCCATCGATTTCACGGCGGATACCAATGCCGGAGAAGTCAATCGCCGCGTCCTTGGCCACGATTAGAATCTCGAACCACTCCGCGTCGCCGTCGGTGCCAGGCGGATTGGCATAGATTTCAGTAATGAGAAGGTCCCCG
Source organism: uncultured Myxococcales bacterium (assembly GCA_964522395.1). Lineage (GTDB taxonomy): Bacteria > Myxococcota_A > UBA9042 > CAIXZC01 > CAIXZC01 > CALGBT01. Next base: position 97,629 of record CAZFVN010000002.1, on the reverse strand, counting down.
GCCTTCGGCGCCCGCACCGCTGTACTGCCTGGAGGAGCGGGACATGCGCAGGTACCGTTCGGCGTTCCCGGAGAACCCCTGTTGCCGGAACTATCGTAGGGCATTCCCGAGGCGATCGCCCACCAGTCGGGATCGTCGTTACAGCTAGACTCCAGACATTCTGCACAGAGTGAAAGGCTCCTGCCCTCCTTAGGTGAAGGTTGGCCCTCGCCTCCCCACGAAATTTCATCGATGACAACATTGCTGCGCTTGAGACGAAGGGAGGTTGCAGTACTGGGGAGAGCGAAGCCGGTGTCCCAGTAAGCCAGGGCATCTACGGGGCCCATTTCCCCGCTCAAGACGGCAAAAGAGCTGGGCATGATGATGATGTCGTCCGAGTCCTCAAGCGCCGTCTGGCGGACGGTTGCTCCGGCGGCTTCCACGAAGAGCCCATTGAGACATTGCGGCACACTTGAGACGTTTACGATCTCAATCCACTCTTTTGCTCCATCCGGTCCAGCCGGGTCGACAAAAACTTCTGTAATAACGAGGTCGCCGGGGTTCACCGCGGTGCTGCAAACAGCGCCATCCCCGCTCTGGCCGCAGGCGGACACGAGGAGCGCGGTGTTTAAAAGCAGAAGCCATCGGTGCACAGTCATGCAGTCCTCCACCTTTTTCGTCGGTTTCCACGCTACCAGCTTTGCGTTGCGGACGCCAGCAGCGAAGCGGCGCTTTTCGTTGACCCGTACAGGCGCGCAATGTATACTCCAAACTAACGCGAAGTGCGCGCTCGTGCTGCTCGTGTCGAGGGAGGGAAGGATGCTGACAATTCGTTCGAATCACGTCGTTGCAGGCTGGCCCCTGCTGATCGTCTGGCTCTTGGCCATGGCTTGCTCGTCTAGTCCAGCAGTATCCGTAGATGTAGCTCCAGGGGATGTAAAACCAGGTGACACTACGCCAATTGACGTCGCCGACAACACCGGTATCGATGTCATGGACGAGTTCTATGTGCCGCCGGCCGACACTGGAACTGACACCGTGAAACCGACGGACGTAGCGGGGGAACTTCCTCCCGAAGTAGAAGTTTGTGCCGGCCCCGGTGAGTTCCTTTGCGACTGTGAAGATAACTCCGATTGCGTGAGCGGCTATTGCGTCGAGACGCAAGACGGAAAGGTTTGCTCGAAGGGTTGCATCGAGGATTGTCCAGAGGGCTGGGCATGCGTACAAGACCAGCAGGCCCTGCCAGATGTGCTCTACATCTGCCTGCCGCAACATGTCTACCTTTGCAATCCTTGCGCTGAAGACGACGTTTGTAAGTCGGCATATTCCACTGCCAACGACCTTTGCGTCTCTCATGGTGATAACGGGAGCTTCTGTGCGGTCGACTGCTCGGCCACTGGCGATTGCCCGGAAGGTTATGTCTGCGCCGAAGTCGCAACTGACGGTGGCGGCACCGCGCACCAGTGCGTGCCCTCTGGAGCGGGCGGCGAGTGTGAGTGCTCAACGAAGGCCATTCAGGAGGGTGCCAGCACGACATGCATGAAGGTCAATGGGTATGGCGAGTGCCACGGCGAGCGAGTTTGCAACGCCAACGGCCTCACGGAATGCAGTGCGGTGGACCCCAAACCAGAAGAGTGCAACGGCATCGACGATAACTGCGATGGGGAGATCGACCCCCCCAACTCACTCAAGTGCATCACCTGGTATTTTGATCAGGACGGAGATGGCTACGGCATTGGCGCCGGTAGCTGCGAATGTGAAGCCCCCAGCGCCAACCATGAATCCATGGGTGGTGACTGTGATGACTCCAACATCAGCGTCAACCCGGGAGTTGAAGAGGTCTGCAACCAGTTCGACGATGACTGTGATGGCGATACAGACGAGTCCTTTTCCGACGGCTGCGAAACTATGTACTACGACGGCGACAGCGATGGCTTCGGCGACCCCACCATTACCGATTGCCGCTGTAAGGAGACTTCCGAGTGGTCCAAGACCGCTGACGACTGCAACGATGCCAATCCCAATACCTTCCCGGACGCAGAAGAGCTCTGTGATGGTGAGGACAATAACTGTGACGGCGTCATGGACGAAGAAAACGGTCTGGGCTGCATCCCCTACTATCTCGACCAGGACAAGGACGGCTACGGCCTCTCCGACCAGTTGAAATGCCTCTGTGGCAAGATTGGCGACTACATCGCCATCAAAGGTGGCGACTGTGACGACACCAACTATGACGTCCACCCCACTGTCGTCGAACTTTGTGACGGCGTTGACAACGACTGTGACGGCGAAACTGACGAAGGCGAAGCGGTGACAAGCTGCGGCGTCATCGCCCACGGCGACGTGGCTTGCCAGGACGGTTGCGTTATCAACAGTTGTGAAGAGGGTTACCACGATCTCAACTCGGCCTTTGCAGATGGCTGCGAATGTCAGGTGGAGGGCTCGGAGATAGCCAACCAGACCTGTGTCGATGCCGAATTCCTGGGCGACCTGGGGGATGGTTCCAGTTCTACCTCCCGCACCGGCAAGGTGGTGCCGGTCGATGACTCGGACTGGTACAAGTTCAAGGCGGTCGATGGCCCGGATCCGGATGGTTGTGACACCTTCCACGTCCGAGTGCGACTCCTCAAGAACCCCAACGATGCCTACGCATTCGACGTCTACCGGGGCGGCTGCGCCGGGGCTGACCATCTTTGCAGCGAGGCCACCCTCTTCGAGTACATGACAGACTTCTATGCGGAAACCGGCCAACCTGATGCGCCCGGCGGCGAATGTCCCTGTGCACCGGACGCTGACCACAATCTGACTCCTGACAATTTCAAAGATGACACTTCCGCCACGACCCACCAGTGCACCAGCCAAACCGCAGACTTCTACATCAGAGTATTCCGCAAACCGGGGGCCGCCATCGCCTGCGATGACTACCAGATCGAATTCTCCAATGGCATCAACGACGGCTAGACCCAGGATGAGGTCCGCCGCCGGCCACCAGCGAGGACGAAATATGATCACAGCACGCTCTCTTTTTCGCTCCCTCTTCGTCCTCCTCATTTCGGCCTGCTCAACCCCAGGACAGGAGACCTCCAGGGACCTTGACGTTCAGGATGTCGGAATCATGGATTCGGTGGTGACCCCACCTAGCGATACAACCATCATTGTCCCCGATGATATAGTTGATATCAGTGAACTCTGGTGGCTCGAAGATCTAGATATCCAGGTCTCCGAGATCGAACTTATCACTGAAGAAGGTGGTTTCCTTTGGCCTTGCAAAGAGGCTGATGATTGTCTCTCAAGCTACTGCGTCGCGACTGAGCAGTATGGTGACGTTTGCACCATCAACTGTGAGACGGAGTGCCCCCTCAACTGGAAATGCACGAGCAAAGACGTCGGCTCTGACATCATCTATCTTTGCTCCCCACCCGAAACCGACCTCTGCCAGAGTTGCGAAGAAGACAAGGAGTGTGGTTCGCCTCAAGATCGCTGTCTGGCCGTAGGCAATGCCGGTGATCTTCGCTGTGCCATTGCCTGTGGGGAAGAAGGCCTCTGCCCGGAGGACTACAGTTGCCAGGAAATGACGGTGGACGATGAGACCTTCGCCCAGTGTCTGCCGGAGAGCGGCTCCTGTATCTGCCTCGGCGAACTCAATGGCGCTCAGGAGGACTGCTCAGAGGAGAATGAGTTCGGCAAGTGCTTTGGCGAGAGGCTCTGTGATGGTGCCGCAGGGTGGAGCGAATGTTCCGCCGAAATCCCTGGTCCAGAAGTGTGTGATGGCAACGACAATGATTGTGATGGCGAGAAGGATGAAGAGCTGGTTGGAGAGGAGTGCGCTAACGAAAACGAGTTCGGCGCCTGCACGGCAGATGAAGTATGCCAGGGTCCGGATGGATGGCTCTGTCCAGCTCCCTTCCCCGGCCCCGAACAATGCAACGGTGAAGATGACGATTGTGACGGCGAAGTCGATGAGGACTTCCTGGGGTTAGGTGAGGAGTGCGACAACCCAGAAGATGATGACCTCTGCGCTGAGGGAACCTGGGAGTGTGACGCTCAAGGTCAGATGAACTGCGTCGACGATCCGCCCTACATTGAAATCTGCAACGGCAAGGATGACAACTGCGACGGCGTGGCCGACGACCCCTGGCCCGAAAAAGGGGAACCCTGTGACGGCGATGACATCGACTTTTGTGCCAATGGCATCTGGGCCTGCGAAGGTGACAACGCGGTGGTCTGCATAGGCGATTCCAACCAACCCGAGATATGCGACGGCCTGGACAACGACTGCAATACTATCTTCGACGACGGCTTCCCTGACTACGACTTCGATTCTCTGGCCGATTGCGTTGACGAAGATGACGATGGGGACGATGTTCCAGAAGATGGAAATGGCGACGGCATCGATGGCAACTTCCCCTGCGCACCGCCAACATTGGTTGTTGAATGTGATGACAACTGCGCGCTAATTCCCAACCCCGACCAGTTTGACAACGACGACGATGGCCTGGGGGACATGTGCGACGATGACGACGATAACGATGGCGTGAAGGACCCCGTCGATAATTGCAAGCTTGTCCCCAACGTCCTCCAGGAAGACGTAGATGGCGACGGTGATGGTGACGCCTGTGATGGCGACGACGATGGTGACGGCGTCCCCGACGATGGCGACAACTCCGGCGAAAGTGGCGACAACCCTTGCCTGCCGGGCGAGATTCAGGACTGCGACGACAACTGCCCGGCCAACTCCAATCCCCTCCAGGACGATGGTGACGGAGACGGTATTGGCGACGTCTGTGACCCAGATAATGACAATGATGGCACGCCTGACTTGCAGGACTGCGCCCCCACTGATGCCGCGATCTTTCCCGGAGCACTAGAGGTTTGCAATGGCGTGGATGACAACTGCGATACCCTGGTTGATCCTGAAGATTCTGAGGGATGCCAGAACTTCTACATCGACGTGGACAAAGACAACTTCGGCTTCGCCGGCTTCAAGAAGTGCGTTTGCGGCGTCGACGGCTCCCCGCCCTTCACCGCAGTCGCATTCGGTGACTGCAACGACTCTGACCCGAACATTCATCCACTGGCCGAGGAAATCTGCAACAACATCGATGATAACTGCGACGAAGATGTCGACAACGCCGGCAGCACCGGTTGTGTGCTCCGCTACCGCGACCACGATGGCGACACGTACGGGCTTTACGCAGACAAGAAATGCGTATGTGGCTCCAAGGACGAGTATTCGGCCACTCAATCCGGTGACTGTGATGACAACGACGACAAGGTCTATCCTGGCGCCAATGAGTACTGCAACGGCAAGGACGATAACTGTAATTTCAAGAGTGACGAGGACGGTTCGTTGGGCTGCAACATCTACTATCTCGACGAGGATTCTGATGGGTGGGGCATATTCAACTACACAAAGTGCACTTGCCAGCCGAGCGGCTCCTACGACGCTGAGAACTTCGGCGACTGCAACGATGAGGATCCGGAGATCTTTCCCGGCAAAACCGAAAGCTGTGACGGCAAGGACAATAACTGCAATGACCTCCTCGACGAGCCAGATTCGGAGGGCTGCATCCTCTACTACCACGACCTCGACAAAGATGGTTGGGGCAACAACGCAGAGACCAAATGCCTCTGCTCCCCGAAGGACTTCTATACAGCGAAGAACGGCGGTGATTGCGACGATACCAACCCCAACGTAAACACCGGGAAGGCCGAAATCTGCAACGGCTGGGACGATGACTGTAACGGAATCGTGGATGATGGCACCGCCGACTGCGAAATCTTCTATTTTGATGGCGACCTGGATGGCTACGGAGATACTGGAAACTCACAATGTCTCTGTGAGGCTGGGCAGGGCTACACGACGATGCTGCCGGGGGACTGTGACGACACCAATCAGGGCGTCCACCCGGGAGCTGAAGATCTCTGCAATGGCATCGATGACGACTGTAACGGCTCGGTGGATGGCGATGGCTCTTCTGGCTGCTCACCATACTATCAGGATGCTGACAACGACGGCTACGGCAACAGCTTCAAGTGGCAGTGCTTGTGCGGTGGCGAGGGGATTTACACTACCACCCAGGGCGGTGACTGCGACGACAATGAGAAGGAATCCAACCCCGGCGCCAATGAACTGTGCGACGGTATTGATAACAACTGCAATGACGAAGTAGACGAGTTTGGCTCCGATGGCTGTTTCCCATACTTCCTGGATGTCGACGGCGACGGTTTTGGCATCACCGCGGCCACGCAGTGCACCTGCGAGCCGGAGGGCCAGTACTCTGCAGTATTAGGCGGGGACTGCAACGACCAGGAGTTTTTCATCAATCCCAGCGTTGATGAACTGTGCGATGCCATTGATAACAACTGTCTCGGAGGCATCGATGAGGGGTTCCCTGACACCGACAATGACGGTGTCAAGGACTGCCTGGACGATGACATTGACGGGGACGGGGACCCGGCGGGCAGTGACTGCGACGACGAAGATCCCGAGATCAATAAGTTCGCCGAAGAGTTGTGCGACGAGCGAGACAACAATTGCAACGGCGCCGTTGACGAGGAAAACGCCGTCGGCTGCCAGGACCATTACTATGACGGCGACCAGGACAAGTTCGGAGTTTCCAACAATTTCAAGTGCCTCTGCGCTCCCTTTGAGCTTTACAACACACAGCAGAAGATGGATTGCGACGACACCAAGCAATACGTTTTTCCCGGAGCCACAGAGCAGTGCAATAGCATTGATGACAATTGCAACGGTTCAACCGACGAAGGCAACGCCATTGGGATGTGCGGCAAGGTGAAGAATGGCACACCGGCTTGTGAAGATGGGGCCTGCGTCATCGAAGGATGCAACACTCATTTCTATGATCTCAACTACCTCTTTGGGGATGGATGCGAATGTGAAGAAGACGTTGTCGACCAGGACAATGAGGGCAACCAGTGTACGAACGCCTATGACCTGGGGACCATCACTCAGGGCGATGTAGCAGTCAACACTTTTGGCAATCTGGCCCCTGGCAACGACGAAGACTGGTACGTTTTTATCGCGACGGATACTCCCGGGGATGATTGCAACGACTTCACATTGAACGCCCAATTGGTTGATGGTGCCAGTGCTTTCCGCTTCCAAATCTACAAAGATGGCTGTGACCCAGTACAGAATCTGCTTTGCAAGGATGGCGATATCTTCCACTGGACCGTGAATTTCTACGACGGCACTGACGGGGGTGAATGCCCTTGCTCAGTAGCGGTTGGACCGGCAGGGACAGGCCATGTAGCGGCCCCCAACAAGAACAAATGCAAAACCTTTGGGGGCAAGTACTTCGTGAAGGTCTATCGCAAGCCGGGCGTCACCGTCAACTGCAAGGTCTACCAACTGCAAATCAAGAATGGTCCCTAGCGCAACCGACGGGCAGATTTCGGTCACTGAATGAGAACTTCATGGTCGCTTGCCTGAGCGGTACTCTAGCGTGGCCGGGGTCCCCTGAGAATAGTCGAACGCCGCCAGTTCCGATCATCGGTTTCAGGATGGTCCAGGTTGTAGTGCAACCCTCGAGACTCTTTGCGAATGCTCGCCATCTCGAGGATCAGATAGGCAACGTCAGAGAGGTTGCGCAATTCCAGGAGGTCAGGAGTGACGATGAAGCTCCAGTAGTCCGAGAGGATCTCCTCCCGCACCGCGGAGAGCCGTCGTCGGGCGCGGGCGAGCCGATTGTCTGACCGCACCAGCCCCACATAGTTCCACATGAAACGCCTGATCTCGTCCCAATTCTGACTAATCACAATCGATTCGTCAGGGTGGCGCGCCATGCCGGTATGCCACGCCGGTAGCTCCTTTGGTCCCTCTCCCACGTCTCGTAGCCACTTGAGCGCAGTCTGCCCTGAACGACGGCCATAGACCAATGCCTCCAGCAGCGAATTGGACGCCAGTCGATTGGCCCCATGCATGCCGGTGCAGGCCACCTCCCCAGCCGCGTAAAGCCCCGCTATACCGGTCCAACCATTTTCATCAACCCGGATACCGCCGCACTGATAGTGGGCTGCGGGAACCACAGGGATGGGCTCGGTGCGAATATCGATTCCCAACTTCTGACAGAAGGAAAAGATACCGGGAAAGCGATTCTCCACGAACGCCGGACGTTTGTGGCTGATATCGAGGAGAACATGGTCGTCTCCGGACTTCTTCAGCTCCGCATCAATCGCTCTCGCCACGACGTCTCGCGGCGCCAACTCTGCAGCATCGTGGTAGTCGGGCATGAATCGATGGCCAGCTCGAGTGAGCAGTTGGCCACCCTCCCCCCGCACCGCCTCAGAGATCAGAAAGTTCTTGGCCTGCGGATGGTAGAGGCAAGTGGGGTGGAACTGAAAGAATTCCATGCTCTCTACTTCGGCTCCGACCCTCCAGGCCATCGCCAGGCCATCCCCGGTGGCGACGTCGGGATTGCTGGTGTAAAGATAGACCTTGCCGGCTCCACCGGTGGCGAGGATGGTCGCTGACGCGCCCACAGCTTGAATAACGCCGGAGTCAGTATCCATGACGTAGGCACCGATGCAGCGATCGCGCTGGCCATTGCCCGACACCTTGCGCAGAGTGACCAGGTCGACTCCCATGGCTCGCTCGCGCAAAGTGATATTGGGATGTGCTTGCACTTGCTCTAGGAGTACCTCTTCAACGGCTCGCCCCGTCGTATCTTTGGCATGGACAACACGCCGCCTCGAATGGCCTCCCTCGCGACTCAGGTCGAAAGCCCCGGTGACCCCGTTATCAGCCGGTGCGAAGCCGACGCCAAGGCCAGCCAGCCAGCGAATCTGTTCCGGCCCCTCCTGGACGCAGCGACGGACGGTACCCTCGTCACTAAGACCGGCACCGGCCGCCAGCGTGTCCTCGATGTGGAGGTCGAAGGAATCGTCCTTGGCAAAGACCGAGGCAATGCCCCCCTGGGCTCTCACCGTATTGGTCTCTTCGCTCGATGCCTTGGAGAGGACGAGGCAGCGGGCCTGATCCGCCACCGCGAGCGCCGCCGTCAGACCGGCGATCCCGCTGCCAAGAATCAGAACGTCGTAACCTTGCTCCACGATAGGCTCCTGCCCTAGAGGAAATCCACGGGCCCCTTGCCCTCCCGTACTACCTCCGGGTCGAGACTTGAGAAGTCAATAACTGTGGAGGGCTCCGGAAACAGGGCCCCACCGTCAACGACCAGATCGATGCTATTACCGTACTCCTCCTCAATGGTGAAGGGGTCTAGCAGCCACTCGCCTGGCGATAGAGCTACGGAGGTAGTGAGAAGAGGTCGCTGGAACTGAGCTATCAACTCCAGCGTGAATGGGCAATCCGGCACCCGTATCCCTACCGTCTTCCGGTGCTTGCGCATAATGCGAGGCAACTCTTTGGAGGCCGGCAAGATGAAGGTGTAGGGCCCAGGCAGCTTCCTACGAACAACACGAAAGAGGGTATTGGGAATTCCCCGCGTATACTGAGCTGCCATGGCAAGGTCAGAACAGAGAATCGAAAGGAGCTTCTTGGAATCCATGCCCTTGAGACGATAGATGCGCTCAGCAGCCACATCACATTCAATATCGCACACCACGCCGTATACAGTATCGGTAGGAATGACCACCACGCCGCCATTTTGCAAAGTACGGACCACCTGTGCAACCAGCCAGTGTTCCGGGTCCATACGGTCGATGGTCAACAGCATATACAGCGCCTCCGCCGCCGAAACCTAATCGTTGGCTGAGGGGATGTCAAATGAAAGTCGCGCTCGCGCACGCGCAGTGCATGCACGTTATTTGACAAGGATCTAACCCTTCTCTATTCTAGGGCGGTACTAAACGAGGTTCTACCTATGGCTCTGAGAATCTTTGCCGCCCTGCTGATGGCAGTTTTATCACTGTCCGGTCTGGCCGGTGCGACGGAGCGATCCGCTGCGGTGCTGCTACTGCCTGAAAGCGACATGGACCGGGAGTTGGCCGACGACCTCACTGAGGTTCTCATTAGCTCGGTCATTGAGAAGAGTAACCGGGGCTACCGCGTCCAGGGAAAAGAGACCTTTCGGAACTCCCTCTCCGAGCGCACTGCCAAGTCGGGCGGTACCTGTGTGAGCGAGGTATCATGTGTGCGCGCCGCCGCCACCGAACTTGGCCTCAATCTGGTTCTGTTTGGCAAGGTTGGCAAGGCAGCCAACGGCTATCGCCTGGAGGTCTGGCTGGTGGCAGCCGGAGCGGAGAAAGAGAAGCCCTACCGGCAACGGGTGGAAGGGGATGTCGGCAAGCTGATTGAAGAGATGGAGCAGGTTGCCAAGTGGGCTCTGCAGCCACGAACCGCAACCTTGACCTTTGCCGTCCAGCCAGCGGGTGCCGCCATTACATTGGACGGTAAAGCCGTGACCGACTCTAGTAAGCCAGTCAGCGTAGTTGCTGGGAAGCATGTAGTGGCGGCCACGGCTGACGGTTTCAAAGCCGGCGAAGTGACTGTCAATTGCAGCGTCAAAGCTCCATGTCAGGCCAAGCTTGCCCTGGCCAAAGCAGGTGGCAAGCCGCCGGTTGACCCAATTACGCCACCCCCGAAAACGGGCGACGAGCCTGGCAATATCACGACGGGGACCATAGTTGCCACTTCGGTACTTGGCGGCGTCGCACTCCTTGCTGGAGGCGGTAGCTTCTACATGTACACTCGCATGAAGAAAGCTGAGACGGATGCCAACGACCTCATTGACGAGCATTGCTCGAACGGCACTACTTGCGATGTCACCCAGGAGACCTTCTTCGACGAGTTGGACCCGATCACTGAGAGAGGGGACCGGAATGCCCTTATATCAACGGTGCTAGCCGGCGTGGCTGGCGCTTCTGCGGTAGCCGCGGTGACCATTCTCGTACTTGACATCAGCGACGGCCCTGAGGGCACAACTTCACCAAAGACCGCTTTCCAACCCCATTTTTCTCCCAGTTTCACGGGGGCCACTTTTGGGGTGACCTTCTGAGTTCTTCTTGCTGCCGTCTCTTCTTCCTTTCCCCCGTGATGTTACTTGCCCTCGGCATTGTTCTAGCTCCTGGTTTCGTATCCGCTGATGACCCGGTGACTATTGCCCGCACTGCGCTGGAACGGGGCGATGCGCAGAGCGAACTGGGTAGAGTAGAGGCCGCATGCCGACAATACGAAATGGCTGTGGTCGTTGCCCCCGAGTGGTGGTATCCGGCGTACAAGAAGGCGCTTTGCGACATGAGTCGGGGCCGATACCGAGATGCATTCTATTTGCTCTCTCGTGCCCAAGCCAGCCGGGATAACCTCTATGTCATCCATCTCGCCATGGGACGTTGGTACCGCCACGAAGGAGACGCAAAGAAGGCCGTCAGCTCTTTTGAGTCTGCTATCAAAGCTGCGCGGGGAGCGGTAGTCCCCATGATCGAGCTGGCCGATGTTCTGATCGCCGAAGGACGAGAGGGAGAAGCTCGACTCTATCTCAAAAGGGCACAGTATCTATCCCCCACTAATTTGGCGGTCCGAGGTCGGCTCGCCAGAATTTCGGAGAAGCTCGGGCATTTGGCCGATGCCGAGGAATTGCTCAGATACCTCGCACTTCACGGTACCGATCGTCGAAAGAACGTTGCTCGGCTGGCCCGCTTCTACCAACGCCATGGGGACTCTGGCCGTGCTCAAGCTGTGCTGACACTGCTGGTCCTGGAAAAGAGGAGTGATTGGGAGCTACCTGACGCACTGGGGAGCTTCCCAGAGGAGGATTTTAATCGCGGCAATTAGGCGTTTTTTTTCACTTACTCGGGAACCCCATGTGCCCCCCCGTGTCTAACCCGCCCCTGACGCACCGAGATGGGCCCATCGGTCGCCGGGTTTTGAGCTTGACACGTGGGAACTACAAAAATATCATAGGCCGTTGTTGTTGGCCTCTGATGCCATTGAAATGAAGGGTAGAACATGAAAGTCGGACAGACTGTTGCAGTCATTGGAGCGATAATATTAATCGCCGGAGCTCTCGGATTCCCCCTGTACGACATGGTGTACGAAGGGAAACAGGCGATGCTCATGGAAGCGGGAATGGGCAACCTCGTCGTTCTCTTTGCCGGGCTTATGGTACCGGTAGCGCTGGTCGGATTTTACTTCCGCAAGCACAAACAGGCCGCCCTGGTCAACGTAATCCTCTCCTCGGCCGCGATGGGAATCTTTGTCTACATTTCCTTCAAGGCTCCGCTCATATACAAAGATATACATCAGCTCCCCTTTGATGAAGGAGGTCAGTTTACCGGCTTCATGCAAGGTGGACTCGGCTTCTACCTTCTCTGGTTGGGAAGCCTGCTGGCACTCTTTGGTAGTCTCAAGACCATTGGTGCCAACCCTCGCTACCCAAAAGGAACGCAGTTCTTGCGGGTCGCTCTTCTCTGGAAAGATACGATCATCAAGGAACGGGTCTTCAACGAAGGTCAGAGCGTCACGGTCGGTTCCGACCTCAAGAACATGTTTCCCTTGCCCGCCTCCTTTGACAAGCTGACCCTCATCCGCCACAAGGGTGGCCGAACGGACAGTTACGCGGTTGGCCTCGACAAGGCCCTTGATGGGCGAATCACAATCGGTGACAAAACCGCATCAGTTGCCGAATACAAGAAGGAAAACACTGCCAATACCAGTGGCACCGATTACGTCACCGTCAATCCGGGCGACTCGGGCGTTTTCAAGTTTGGCGAACTCTCCCTCTTCTTCCAATTTACTGAACCTGCCAACGTCAGGACCCCCAGTTCACTGCGCAACTTCGACCGCGGAATGGCATCCTCAGCGCTCCTCTCCGCAGCCATCCAGATCGCATTTCTGATGGCAATCGTCGTTTCCCCTCGCCCCGTATCAGTGCGAGTCAAGAGCCAGGAAGAACTGCGTCGCTTCATTAAGATCGACGTCAAGCGCGACATGAAGAAGAAGGAACGCCAGAAGAAGGAAGAGCAGGCCAAGAAGGAAGAGGAAGAGAAAGAACTCGAGAAGATGCCCGAAGAAGAGAAGCTCGAGGAAGAGATCGAGGATACTCCCACCGTCGAGCAGAAGCTTGAGGATGCAGGAGACCCGCTTAAGAAGGCCGTGGACATCCCCAAGAAGGACGAAGACTTCAAGCCCATGAAAGAAGGGCACATCGGGCGGGATGCCAAGCGTGACTCGAAGCTCGCCAAGGAATTGAAGAAGAAGGGCGTTATCGCGGTACTCGACAGCAAGATGAAGAAGAACACTTCCCTCTCCAAACTGCTCGGTAAGGACCGTAATCTGGCGGTCAAGAATGTTGTTTGGGGTGAGGATGGTCAGTATCAGTTGAACAACGAAGGTGACAACGACTTCTCCTACATGGGCAGCTCGGGCGGTACCGGTGACTACGGTGGCGGTGGCGGCTTCGGCGGTGCCGGCGGATTTGGCGGTGGGGGCGGCGGCTTCGGTGGCGGCGGTGCTTTCGGTCTGGGCGGTATGGGCGGAATGGGCGGCGGCTTGCCGGGTGGAATTGGCGGAGCTGATGCCAATCGCTCCGGCCGAATGGCGCTGGCCAGCCTCAAGGGCCGTGACCGGAAGCGGGCCTCCCGCGTCAAACTCGGCTCCGGCTCCATGGGTCAGTTCTGCAAGAAGAATGACGTGCAGCGCAAAGTCAAGGGCCGTTCAGCAGCCATTCGTGCCTGCTACGAAATGCAACTCCAAATGAAGCCTGACCTCGCCGGTAAGGTGACGGTCCAGTGGATCATTGACCTCACTGGCCGAGTCAAAGGCGTAAAAGCCGTGCAGAACTCCACCGGAAACAAGAAGCTGGATAGGTGCATCTCCAAGATCATCGGAAAGATCCACTTCCAGCCTCCCAAGGGCGGTATGTGCATCATTCGCTGGCCCTTCGTCTTCTCTCCAGGAGCGTAAAGCCTTCCCCCTGTCGTGTGGATTCCTCCCCAGGCAGGTGTTGACTCTACTCTGTCGTTAGAGTCAGCGTAAAGAGACCCTTATCCTGAGCGGTCTTGCCATCGACAAATAGGTAGTAGGTGCCCGGGGTGGGCCAGGACATCTGATAGGAACCTTGTGGAACGCAGGCGATGGGATTGGCATCGCACGAGTCTTTGGTAACGTAGATGGCGGGGTCGAAGTCCCCATCAACGGTGATAGTGAGTTTGCTGGTATTGGGGGCCACATTGAAGGTATAGACAAGGTCCGGAGCACCAGTTCCACCACAAACTGCCGAGTAAGTGTCCGTGGCAAAGAGACTCATTTCATTGACCTGGGCGGTGCCGTCTTGGAAGACCAGGGACATTGGGCCAGCACAGCTATCGTTAGCCGGGGGTCCCGGCGGAGAGGGCGTCAACGTAAAGGAGAAATCACCCTTCTGCAGATTGCCATCGCCATCGATATAGAAGTAGTAAGTACCCGGTTCCAGGACCTTGGATTGCCAGGAATCAGTTCCGCAACCCGCAACCTCGCCAGTAATGCAGTCCCCCTTCTTGATGTAGGTGCGCGGCGTGAATGGTGCCTTCACGCTGACGGCCAGTTGTCGCCAGTCATCGAGGGTGAAGGCGTAGATGGCATCGGGACCACCGGAGCCGCCGCAGAACTGCGCCTGGCTGGCATCGGTAGCTTTGATCTTGCCCATGATGTCCTCGGTGGTACCGGAGACGGTCACGGGATTTGCGAGATTAAGGAAGGTCGGACCATCGCAGGTGTCGTTGCCCGGCACCGAAGATTTGGTAAATGGGTAGATCACGTAGAGATAGAGCTTCAACTCACCACCCGCTCCACCCGTCTCATGCAAAGCAATGGTATGCTCACCCAGAGTCCAGTTGGCCACTGACGTTAGATCCAATGGACCGGTGTTCCATTCAGTGAGACCATCTGCTCCCCATTTGCCCACCTCAGCGTCCCAGGAAGGTGCCCCTTTGCCATTTGGATCGCCCACGAGGGGGGTTACCTCCTGACCGTCAACATATATTTCCAGGCCCTTTGGATAGGACTCATTGACCACGCCGGAAATGGGGTCCTTTTGAACCACCCAGCCTTCGCCGCCATCTCCGCCATTGCCCTGGGGGGCGGTGCCTCCCTTGCCACCCGCGGCGACAATAGTACCCTCGTTCATTACCTGATCTGCGAAGAGAGCCACCGTACCGCCACCTCCCCCGCCTCCAGCGGCATAGTTGCCATTGCCATCATTCACCCCGGCGCTCCCGTTAGCGGTAATGCTACCTCCTGGTTCGACGATGATCGTCTCGGCACCCAGAACGATGATGCCGCCACCATGTCCCGCGTTCGTGTGCATCGCTCGTCCACCACCACCACCAAACTGCAAGGTAGCCAGGTTAGCATCCCCCTTTGTTAGTCCGCCCTTGCCAGGCTCAGAACCGACGCCGTCTTTCCCCGCAGTCTTGTTCCCACCGCCACCTCCGCCACCCTTTCCGGGATACCAGCAATTGTGATTTCCACCCCCGCCACCAGAACAATTGGGGGCCGTGCCATAGAAGGAAACCAGATTGTCGCAAACATTGCACTCTGAGTGGCCCTTCTCTGTGACCCGTGGTGGTCCGCACTCGTATGAATTGGCCCCATAGAAGCCGCGTCCATCCACTTGGATCTTGCCACCTGACTTCACCACGATCTTCCGCGCTCTCACGTATACAATTCCACCTCGTGATTCGCCCCCACTGTAGAAAGTCTCATTGGCCATGATGTTACCACCCGACACAACCTCCAGAAGGTTGTAGGACGCGGCCACCACGGCCTGGGCACGACCATCATCGCAGTCTCCAGAGGAATAGGTTTTCTCTAGCGGCTTGGCCAATAGCAGTGTGTTGCCATTGACCCCAATGACCTGATTCAACTCCCAGTTACCAGCCCCGGCGCCATTTCCACCTGTGCCGACAGACTGGTGGACCAGAATATGATTTCCATAGTTGAAGATGCTGGGGTTGTTCACTTCCAGCGCGGTATCGCCAGCGGTACCTTGCGAGACTTCGCTGTACTGGTTGGGCGTATGGTTATATGCCACAACCAGATTATTGGAGGTCGCAAAACTGGTCGATTCGCTAGCATAGACATGGGCCACGACTTTGGGCTGGGAAGGGTTCATGAGGTGGATATGATTCTCGGCCTTGCCATATGCGGGGAGACCCCACTGCTGAACATAAGGGACAATAGTTCCATTGCCTTCATTGAGGTCCCCAGAGCCGCTAGATGCCAACTCGTCAATAGCTCCCTGCACCGAGTTGGAACCGAGGCCAGAGCCAGCGCCATCGTACTTGACTACCTTGGAGTCGAGGGCATTCGGATCGATGTCACCGGCATTCACACAGCCGGGACATTCGACGTCCTGAGCCAACTCAGCGGTGAGTGCAGAGGTCGCCAGGTCAGCGGTCAGCGAATGCTCTGCATCGCCGCCGGGTAAAACACCTTTGGCCCAGGCGAAACTAACCTCATCGGCATTAATGCACTGGAAGCAGTTCACATTCAGCGATGCACCGCCCTTCTGATCAGCAGCGGCAAAGGTAAAGGCCACATCATCGGCATCGACGCACTCAGGACAAGCAACATCCTCCGCCACGCCGGTGCCAACACTCCCCCAGTCATCACCATCATAGATCTTCAGCATCGCATCGCCAGAGTCCCACCAAAGTTGGCCAGCCACCGGTTCTACAGGCGCCTCTTCGGAGTTATGAACTGCCAGATTCAGAGCCTGGTATCCGGCAAAATTCAGGTCACCTTCAAGTGCAACAGAACCATCAGCGAGCAGCACGGCACCAAGGTTCGAGAGGGCCTCGGCCACATCGTCCGCGGTCATGAATCCTGAAAGGTCAGGAGAATCGATGAGGTCGTCGTAGAGACCGGAGAAGTGGGGCCCTGCCACAAACCCCTCGGCCGCAAGATATGCGGCAACGCCCTCATCCCCGTAGCAGGCACACGGGTCATACCCATTGGCTAGTAGCCAGACCGCAAGAGCAGTCTCATCTACGAACGAATTGGCCAGGAGCCACGCGGCCAGGGCCTCTTCGTCCAGACCACCTCCAGTGATGCCCAAATCTGCCAGAACAGCGGGAAGAGCGTCTGGCGTAATGCACAGGTCAGGTAGTTGCTGCAGTAACACAAAGGCCTCAGCGTCCTCGCCCCCCAACTGAGCGGCATCTTGAGCATAGAGGGCATATGGATCTGACACCACTTGCTGACGAGGCGTCAGCGTCACCGGGCCATCGTCCGTTTCTACGGTCAGGGCCAGAAAGAGTTGCCCCGCTTCAAAGGATGCCGTGGGAAGCGGATTGTCAGGCGTACCGAGGTAGACGCTGAATAATCCCTTGTCCGTGGTCACGTCAAGAGACTCCTCAAAGAGTTCTTGCCCTCCACTAGGAGCCGCATAGAGCCCGAAAGTTATGGTCCAGGTCCCAGTTACCGGGTTACCCACAGAATCGGTGAGAAAGCCCTGGTACGACAGTGCAGCGGGAGCTGCCGCCTGAGCGGCAAAGGACAGAAGTAGGACCAGGAGACCAGATACGATGGCAATTCTCTTCATGGTGTTCACCTGTTGCTACTGATTGAGGGTAATGGTCAGTGTGTAGAGCCCTTCGTCGTTGGCGGTTTTGCCGTCGAGGAAGAGATAATAAACACCCGATCCGGGCCAGCCCATCTGGTAGCTGTTGGCCGGAATGCAGGCCACAGGATTGCCGTCACAAGAGTCCTTCACAACATAGATAGCGGGGTCGTAGTCAGCATCCACGGCGATATCCAACGATGAAAGCCCGGCCGGCACCGTGAAGGTGAAGACGTTTTCGGGTGCACCAGCGCCACCGCACGCGGCAGAGTAGAGGTCGTTAGAAAAAAGAGTCATGCCGGAGATCTGGGCCACATTGTTCTGGAAAAGCAGTTGCTCCGGCCCGGCACAAGAGTCGTTGGCCGGTGAATCAGGGGGAGTGGGGGTCACTGTAAGGGAGAAGTCGCCTTTCTGCAGGTTGCCATCTGAATCGAGGAAGAGATAGTAGGTTCCAGGTTCGAAGACGCCAGTTGTTACCTGGTCGGTGCCACACGCAACCACTTCACCGTCGGTGCAACTTCCCTTCTTGATATAGACCCGCGGCGTAAACGCGCTGGTCACCGAGAGAGTGAGCTGCCGCCACTCTTCCAAGGTGAATGCATAAACAACTTCCGGCCCTCCGGCCCCGCCGCAAAACGGTCCGGAATGGGCATCGGTGGCCTTCAATTTGCCCATGATATCTTCAGTGGTGCCGGTTACCGTGGTCGGGCCCGACACATCCAGCAACACTGGCTGGTCGCAAGTATCGTTTACCGGCGGAGTCGACTTGGTGAAGGGATAGATGATGTAGGTGAAGAGTTTGACGTCGCCACCCGCACCACCGGTCTCTTTGAGCTGGATCTTATGTTCGCCCAACGTCCAATTGGCCGCGGCAGTCAAATCCAGCGGCCCGGTAGACCACCCGGCAAGGCCATCGGCCCCCCAGTTCTGATCATCCGCATTCCAGGCCGGGGCCCCCTTGGCATTGGGATCCCCAATTTGAGCAGTAACATTCTCACCATCGAGCCAGAGTTCAACACCCTTCGCGAAACTCTCATTGACAGTGCCGTCAACGGGGTCCTTGTGAATGACCCAGCCGTCGCCACCGTTGCCGCCGATGTTAACGGCATCGCCGCAGTGCTTCCCGGCGCCACCGTCAGCGGTTACAGTTCCGCTGTTGAGCAGCTCCTTGGCAAAGAGGACAATAGATCCACCGGCTCCGCCGCCACCGCCACCATGGGAACCATGATTACCCCATGGACAATCGCCCGTATTTCCGTTTGCAGTGATCGAAGCACCATTTTCGACGATGATGGTCTCCGCTCCCAGAACGATGAGGCCTCCACCCCATCCGGCTCGACCATAATAGGAACTTCCGCCGGACCCTCCAAAGGTCAATATATCGGCGTTTGCATCACCCCATGCAGAGCCTCCGTGGCCGCCATTGTTGCTGTTCCCCTTGCCTTTCTGTCCAGCCGTCTTGTTTCCACCGCCCCCCCCACCGCATGTATTTGACCACTCAATTATGTGCTTGCCACCACCGCCACCACCCGAGCAGTTGTTGGCCGGACCCCAGCTTCCATTATCAATTTTGCACTGCGACGACGCTGTTTCGCCTCGGTAGTCGCCTCCCCACGTATCACCCCTATTGTAGGGACCATAACCATTGGCTTGGATCTTACCGCCCGTCTTCAGAACGATCTTGCGAGCTCTGATGAAGATGATACTGCCCTTCTTGTCCCCCTGGTCATGGGCATTCATTGAAGGACTGATAGTCCCGCCGTTGACCACCTCCAACTGATTGTATGAGGCAGCCACCACAGCCTGCGCGTAACCACAATCATTGCCGCAAGAAGTGAACGTATGCTGCAACTCCTTTGCCAGCAGAAGCGTCGAACCCTCGATGCCCAGGACCTGAGAGAGCTCCCACTGGCCGGCATTGGTGCCGTTGCCCCCGGTGCCTACGGTCTGATGAATGAGAATGTGGGCTCCCACGGAGAAGCTCGAGGGGTTGGTTACCTGCAAAGCCTGCTCTCCAGCGGTACCGTTGACACCGCCAGAGTATTGGTTGGGCGCGAAGCTGTAAGCCACCACGAGGTTATTGGATGTGGAGAAGCTGCTCGATTCCCCGGCATAGAGATGGGCCAGGACTTTAGGCTGGCTGGGATTCATGAGGTGGACGTATGTGGTGGCCTCACCGTAAGCCGGCAGACCCCACTGCTCTACAAATGGAACAATGGTCCCGTTTCCTTCTACCGCACCGCTGGCTCCAGCCGACAGGGCGTGCTCCAGGGCCGCCTGCACCGAACCTGCACCGATTTGGGTCTTGGTGTCGTCGAAGACGACCTTGTCCGAGTGCATGGCACCAACGGCCAGATCACCGGCATCTACACAACCGGGGCACTCGACGTCACCTGCGGTTTCGGCAGTTAGCGCGTTGACCGCGGTGTCTGCAGTCAGCGCATGTTCAGCATCTCCGCCCGGTAGCACTCCTTTGGCCCATGCGAAGCTCACCTCATCAGCATTGATGCACTGGAAGCAATTGACATTGAGTGCAGCCCCGCCCTTCTGATCTGCGGCGGCAAAAGTGAACGCTACGTCGTCGGCATCGACACATTCTGGGCAGGCGATGTCTGCCGCCACGCCAGTGCCAATTCCTGACCATCCATCACCCGTATGGACCTTGAGCAGGCCCTCAGTGAGGTCCCACCAGAGCTGCCCAACGACTGGTTCTTCCGGTGCCTCTTCCGAATTGTGAACCGCCAGATTGAGGGCCTGGTAGCCTGCAAAATCGAGGTTCCCTTCGAGAGCAACCGAGCCATCGGCGAGGAGGACGGCACCGAGGTCTGAGAGTGCCTGCTCCACATCTTCGGCTGTCACATATGACGAGAGATCGGGTGAGTCAACAAGGTCCCCATAGAGGCCAGAGAAATGCGGCCCTGCCATGAATCCCTCGGCAGCCAGATAGGCGGCCACACCCTCATCGCCATAGCAGGCGCACGGATCATACCCGTTGGCCAGCAGCCAGGCCGCCAGGGACACCTCGTCGACAAAGGAGTTGGCGAGCAGCCAGGCGGCAAGTGCCTCTTCGTCAAGACCTCCACCGGTAATCCCAAGCTCTGTCAATACGTCTGGTAGGGCCTCCGGAGTAACGCATAGATCGGGCAATTGCTGCAGCAGCACAAACGCCGATGCGTCCTCACCTCCAAGTTGAGCTGCGTCCTGAGCGTAGAGTGCGAAAGGATCGGAGACAACTTGCTGCCGGGGAGTCAATGAAACCGGGCCATCGTCAGTTTCAACGGTCAATTCCAGGAAGAGCGTTCCCGACTCGAAGGAGGCAAGTGGCAACGGATTGTCCGGAGTTCCCAGGTAGACCGAGAAGAGCCCTTTATCCGTGGTCACATCCAGGGACTCCTCAAAGAGGGGCGCACCGCCGTTGGGATCGGCAAAGAGCCCGAAAGTGACGGTCCACGTGCCGGTCACCGGGTTGCCCACTGAGTCAGTTAGAAAACCCTGATATGAGAGCGCCGTGGGGACCGCGGCCTGAGCTGAGAAGGACGCCAGCACGGTCAGCACGAACAACACGAAACCGGCACTACGGTTGAGTTTCCCTAGCATATTGAACCACCTCTTCCAGTCATCTTCTGTTTCACCCATTGAAGCCTCACCCGTTAGAAATGTCTCACCCACTAGAGCTATTGCTCCATTGTAACAGTCAAAGTGTAGAGCCCCTTAGCATCCGCGCCCTTCCCATCGAGGAAGAGGTAGTAGGTACCCTGGCCCGGCCAGCCCATCTGATAGGTGTCGGCGGGGACACAAGCAATTGGCGCGCCATCGCAATTCTCTTTGGCCAGATACATTGCCGGAGCGAAGTCAGCATCCACCGAGATGTTCAAGGCAGAGATGCCCGCCGGAACGGTGAATTGGAAGACATTCTCTGGTGCGCCGGCGCCACCACAAGCGGCCGAATAGTCGTCGCTGCTAAAGAGCGTCATGCCCGATACCTGAGAAGTGTTGTTCTGGAAGACCAGTTGCTGCGGGACCGCGCAAGTATCATTGTCCGGAGCATCGGGAGGTGCCGGCGTCACCGTGAGCGCGAAGTCGCCCTTTTGCAGATTGCCGTCGGCATCCACGAAGAGATAATAGGTACCGGGTTGCAGCACTCCAGTTGCAAATGAGTCTTCGCCGCAAGCCACCACTTCGCCCCCGGCGCAGTCGTCCTTTTTAATGTATACGCGCGGCGTGTGTGCGGAGGTCACTGATATGGAGAGTTGCCGCCAGTCATCCAGGGTGAAGGCATAGACCACCTCTGGTCCTCCTGAGCCACCACAGAAGGGTCCGGAGTGGGCATCGGTAGCTTTCAGTTTGCCCATGATATCTTCCGTGGAGCCGGTCATTGTTACCGGTCCGGCGAGATTCATCATGACCGGCTGGTCGCAGGTATCATTCACCGGCGGACTCGATTTCGAATAGGGATAGATGACGTAGAGGTAGAGCTTCAACTCACCCCCTGCGCCGCCCGTTTCGTGCAGCGCAACGGTATGCTCACCCAGGGTCCAGTTAGCGACAGAAGTCAGGTCCAATGGACCGGTGTTCCAGGCAGTCAGCCCATCCTTGCCCCATTTGCCATTTTCGGCATCCCAGTAGGGAGCGCCTTTGCCATTGGGATCGCCTACCAGCGGGGTTACTTCCTGGCCATCAACATAAAGTTCAAGCCCCTTGGGATAGGATTCATTGACCACGCCGGAAACGGGGTCGAGCTGTACTACCCAACCTTCCCCACCGTCACCGCCGTTGCCCTGGGGTCCGGTTCCGCCCTTCCCTCCGGTGGCCGATATGGTACCTGAGTTCACGACCTGTTCAGCGTAGAGAGCCACGGTGCCGCCAGCACCACCGCCGCCGCCAGCCTGGTGGCCGCTGCCAGTGTTGCCGCCGTTGGTGCCGTTGGCCGAAATGGAGCCTCCCGGCTCAACGATAATTGTTTCTGCACCAAGAACGATGATTCCGCCACCGCGACCGCCAGGTTGCGAATAAACCATGCCGCCGCCACCGCCCATGTGTATGGCGCTGAGAGAGCCGTCGCCTTTGGAGTTACCTCCACTTCCTTTCTGACTTCCGGTCCCTGCGCCGCCAGCCGCTTTGTTCCCGCCGCCACCGCCACCACCGTAGGCGGGATGATGACAGCCGTGACCACCACCGCCGCCACCAGAACAATTAGGAGATGAACTCCACTGGTTGTCGCAAACACTACACTCCGAATGGCCCTGCTCACTGGGTTGGTTACACTCGTAGTTATCCCCCCCCTCGAAGCCACGCCCATTTACCTCGATGGAGCCCCCAGACTTAACTACAATCTTGCGAGCCCGAACATAGACGATGCCCCCTCGGACCTCATCGCCATGGAAGTTCTCGCTCGGGTAGATCTTTCCGCCGGAAGTAACCTCGAGGAGGTTGTAAGAGGCCGCCACAACCGCCTGCGCCCTCCCCTGCTTGCAATCAGCAGAGCTGTACGTATTGTTCAGCGGCTTCGCCAACAACAACGTATTGCCGTTGACGCCAACTACCTGATTCAACTCCCAGTTACCAGCGCCGGTGCCGTTGCCACCGGTGCCCACCGACTGGTGCACGAGAATGTGATTGCCGTAGTTGAAGATAGATGGATTACCTACTTCCAGCGCATTATCCCCGGCGGTTCCCTGCGAGACAGGGCTATACTGGTTAGGATTGTGGTTATAGGCCACCACCAGGTTGTTGGAGGTGGCGAAGCTGGTCGATTCGCTGGCATAGACATGGGCCACTACCTTGGGCGTTGAGGGATTCATGAGGTGGATGTGGTTTTCGGCCTTGCCGTAGGCGGGCAGACCCCACTGTTGGACGTAGGGAACGATGGTCCCCAATCCTTCCACGGCATTCCCGCCGCCATCTTCCGCCATCTTCTCAATGGCTCCTTGCACCGTGCTGGCGCCCAATTGAGTTTTGGTGTCGTCGAAGACGACCTTTTGCGAATGGACTGCATCTGCAGCCAGGTCACCGGCGTTGACGCAGCCGGGGCACTCGACATCAGCCGCGGTGTCGGCAGTAAGGGCGCTGGTTGCGGTGTCAGCCGTGAGGGCATGCTCCGCATCTCCGCCTGGCAAAACGCCCTTGGCCCAAGCGAAGCTTACTTCGTCGGCATTGATGCACTGGAAGCAGTTGACATTGAGCGCCGACCCGCCCTTCTGATCAGCGGCTGCGAAGGTAAATGCCACGTCATCCGCGTCGACACACTCTGGGCAAGCAATATCAGCCGCCACGCCGGTGCCAATCCCCGACCACGCTTCGCCAGTGTAGACTTTGAGGAGAGCTTCGTTAAGGTCCCACCAGAGTTGCCCCACTGCCGGTTCCGCTGGAGCATCCTCCGAGTTGTGTACCGCTAAGTTGAGCGCCTCAAAACCGGCGAAATCGAGAGACCCATCAAGGGCCACCGAGCCATCGGCCAGGAGCACCGCGCCGAGGTCTGAGAGCAACTCAGCAACATTATCTGAGGTCATGAAACCGGAGAGGTCCGGAGGGTCGACGAGGTCTTCGTAGAGTCCGGAAAAATGGGGTCCCGCGACAAACCCCTCGGCAGCGAGGTAGGCAGCCACTCCATCGTCACCATAGCAGGCACAGGGGTCGTACCCATTGGCCAGCAACCATGCAGAAAGGGATACCTCATCCAAGAAAGAGTTGGCCAATAACCAGGCAGCCAGTGCCTCCTCATCGAGACCGCCACCGCCAATCCCCAAATCTTCCAGCACATCGGGAAGCGCCTCAGGGGTAATACAGAGGTCGGGAAGTTGTTGGAGCAGCACGTAGGAAGAGGAATCTTCTCCCCCAAGTTGCTCCGCATCATGGGCGAAAATGGCGTAGGGATCGGAGACAACCTGTTGTCTGGGAGTCAACGCCACGGGACCGTCATCGGTTTCCACGGTCAATTCCAGGAAGAGCTGACCGCTACTAAACGAATCCGTCGGCAGCGGATTGTCCGGGGTCCCCAGGTAGACAGAGAAGAGCCCCTTATCGGTAGTCACGTTGAGAGATTCCTCAAAGAGTGGAGAGCCGCCCACAGGCACCGAGTAGAGTCCGAACGAGAGCGTCCAGGTCCCCGTCACTGGATTGCCCACCGAATCGGTGAGAAACCCCTGGTATGAGAGCGCGGCCGGAGCCTCTGCCTGGGCCGAAGAGGACAACATAACGGCAAACACGAACAGCAAACAGCCAGCACTACGGTTAATCTTCCTTAGCATGTTGAACCACCCATTTCTGTTCCTGCTCATTTTTTGCTCCACCCAGTAGGACTATTGAGTCATGGTGACGGTCAAAGTGTATAGACCCTTGGCGTCAGCAGTCTTCCCATCGAGAAAGAGGTAGTAGACTCCCTGGCCTGGCCAGCTCATCTGGTAGGTCGCCGCGGGAACACAGGCGATGGGGTCCCCTTCGCAGCTTCCCTTAGCGACATACATGGTGGGGGCGAAATCTGCATCCACCGCAACATCCAGCTTCGAGACCCCGGCAGGCACCGTGAACTGGAAGACGTTTTCTGGCGCGCCGGCCCCACCACACGCAGCGGAGTAAAGGTCGTTAGAAAAGAGCGTCATACCGGACACTTGCGAGGTGTTGTTCTGGAACACGAGTTGCTGCGGAGCTGCGCACGAGTCATTGCCTGGTGCATCTGGAGGTGAGGGCACCACGTTCAAGGTGAAATCGCCCTTTTGCAAATTGCCGTCAGCATCAACAAAGAGATAGTAGGTACCTGGTTGCAGAACCCCCGTGTCGAAGGAGTCTTCACCGCAGGCCACCACCTCACCACCCTCGCAATCATCCTTCTTAATGTAGATGCGGGGCGTGTGTGCAGAGGTCACTTTGACTGCCAGTTGACGCCAGTCGTTAAGAGTGAATCCATAAACCAGGTCGGGGCCGCCGGAGCCACCACAGAAAGGCCCATTATTGGCATCGGTGGCCTTGATCTTGCCCATGATATCCTCAGTGGTACCAGTGAGTGTGACTGGGCCCGATAGGTCCATCATTACGGGCTGCTCACACGTATCGTTCACCGGGGCTGAGGCCTTGGTAAAGGGATAGATAATGTACATATAGAGCTTCAACTCACCGCCGGCGCCGCCGGTCTCCTTGAGTTCAATCTTGTGCTCGCCCAGGGTCCAGTTGGCGAAGGAGGTCAAGTCGAGGGCTCCAGTGGACCACGCGGTCAGACCATCCTTGCCCCACTTGCCACCATCGGCATCCCAGAATGGGTCGCCCTTTCCGTTGGGGTCTCCAACTTCCGGGGTGATGTTCTTGTCGTCGACCCAGAATTCGATGCCCTTGGGGTAGGATTCGTTGACGACGCCTGGAATGGGGTCTATCTGCACCACCCAACCCTCGCCGCCGTCGCCACCATTGCCCTTGGGACCGGTACCACCTGTACCGCCGGTGGCTGAGATGGTCCCCTCATTTATCACTTGATTGGCAAAGAGCGCTACCGTGCCGCCGGCGCCACCACCACCGCCAGATTGACTGCCACTCCCGGTGGAGGAACCGTTGGCTCCGTTCGCGGAAATGGTTCCGCCCGCTTCCACTATGATGGTTTCCGCACCCAATACGACCATGCCGCCGCCATGCCCGCCGCTACGCGCGTACGATTTACCACCTGCCCCGCCAAAGTGCAGAGTGTTTAACAGAGCATCGCCTTTGGCGTTGCCGCCAGAGGCCTGTTGACTACCGCCCCCTTTCTGGCCAGCGGCCTTATTGCCCCCACCGCCAGCACCTCCATAGGCTGGACTAGAACATCCGATGTAGCTCCCACCGCCGCCCGAACAGTTGGCGCTTTGGCCCATGAGGTTGCTATTCTCACAAGTACTACATTCCGAATGGCCCTTCTCCGCCTCGTTGGTGCAACTATACCAATCACCACCCTCAAAACCACGATTGTCTGCATCGATCTTGCCACCGGCCTTCACGACAACCTTGCGGGCCCGGATATAGACAATGCCCCCTCTTGTCTCCGAAGTGGAAGAGAGCGAATTAGATGGGTAGACGTGGCCACCGTTGACCACTTCCAGCAGGTTGTATGAAGCCGCGATAATTGCCTGTGCCCGACCCTCGTCACAATCGACAGAGGAGTAGGTGTTGAGCAGCGGTTTGGCCAGCAAGACGGTGTTTCCGTTGACACCGATGACCTGGTTCAATTCCCAATTCCCGGCGTCCGTGCCATTGCCGTTCTTCCCTACGGTCTGGTGAACCATGATGTGGTTACCATAGTTGAAGATTGAGGGGTTGTTCACCTCCAAAGCGGTGTCACCCGCCGTTCCCTGGGCAACTTCACTGTACTGGTTGGGTGTATGGTTGTATGCCACCACCAGATTGTTGGAGGTAGCAAAACTAGTCGATTCGCTGGCGTAGAGATAGGCCATGACCTTCGGTTGGGTCGGATTGAACAGGTGGACATATTCTGTTGCGTGACCGTAGGACGGCAGGCCCCACTGCTGTTCGTAGGAGATGACTGTCCCATTGCCTTCGTTGGCTTCGGATCCACCGGCGGCTGCCAGCTTCTCAACGGCAGCTTGGACGGTGTTGGCTCCCAATTCGGCACCGGCATCATCGAAGGCCACCAATTTGGCATCGAGGGCAGCGGGGTCGATGTCGCCAGCCTGAACGCAACCAGGGCATTCCACATCTGAAGCCGTTTCGGCGGTAAGGGAGGTGGTTGCCAGGTCCGCTGTCAGTGCATGCTCCGCATCCCCGCCTGGAAGCACTCCTTTGGCCCAGGCGAAGCTCACTTCGTCGGCATTGATGCACTGGAAGCAGTTGACATTGAGCGCCGCCCCGCCTTTCTGGTCAGCGGCGGCGAAGGTAAAGGCCACATCATCCGCGTCGACACATTCTGGACAGGCAATATCAGCCGCCACGCCGGTGCCAATCCCTGACCACGCCTCGCCGGTGTAGACTTTGAGGAGAGCCTCGCTCAGATCCCACCAGAGCTGCCCAACTGCCGGTTCCTCGGGAGCATCCTCTGAATTGTGCACGGCTAAGTTGAGCGCTTCGAAGCCGGCGAAATCGAGATGCCCTTCAAGGGCCACCGAGCCATCAGCCAGGAGCACCGCGCCGAGGTCAGAGAGTAGCTCTGCTACATCATCCGAGGTCATAAACCCGGAGAGGTCCGGGGGGTCTATAAGATCTTCATAGAGGCCCGAGAAATGTGGTCCTGCAATGAAGCCCTCGACAGCCAGATAGGCAGCCACGCCCTCGTCGCCGTAACAGGCGCAGGGGTCATATCCATTGGCCAATAGCCACTCGGAAAGAGCCGCCTCATCCAAGAAAGCATTGGCCAGTAGCCACGCGGCCAGGGCTTCTTCATCAAGCCCGCCCCCGGTGATGCCAAGCTCCTCCAGAACATCGGGGAGAGCCTCGGGTGTAATGCAAAGGTCAGGAAGTTGCTGCAGAAGCACGAACGCGGCGGCATTTTCACCACCAAGTTGTGCAGCATCTTGAGCATAGAGAGCGTAGGGATCCGACACTACCTGCTGCCTGGGCGACAGCGCCACGGGCCCGTCGTCGGTCTCCACCGTCAGCTCCAAGAAGAGCATGCCGGTTTCGAAGGAGGCGGTTGGCAAGGGATTGTCAGGAGTCCCCAGGTAGACCGAGAAGAGTCCCTTATCGGTGGTCACATCCAGCGACTCCTCAAAGAGCGCGGCCCCACCTCCAGGCGCGGCAAAGAGCCCAAACGTCACCGTCCAGGTTCCACTTACAGGGTTACCTACCGAATCGGTCAAGAACCCCTGGTAGGACAATGCCGCCGGGGCCGCTGCAAGAACCGAGAATGACCAGAGTGCGGTCAGCAAGAACAAGGCAATTGAGACACTACGGCTAAGTTTCCTTCGCATATTTGAACCATCCATTTGGGTCGTGCTCATCAATTGGCTCACCCGTTGAAACTACTGAGTCATGCTTACTGTCAGCGTATAGAGCCCCTTGTCGTTGGCCGTCTTGCCATCCACAAAGAGGTAGTAAGTGCCCGGTCCGGGCCAGCCCATCTCATAGGTAATGTCCGGAATGCAAGCCACCGCCTGCCCTCCGCAATCTGTTAGCACCAGATAGATGACCGGATCAAAGTCAGCATCTACCGAAAAGCTTAGCTTCGAGGTACCAGCGGGCACCGTGAATGAGAACACATTTTCCGGTGCGCCGACCCCCCCGCAAGGCGCCGAAGAGAGGTCGTTGGAAAAGAGAGTCATGCCGGAGGCCTGAGAGGTGTTGTTCTGGAAGATCAATTGTTGCGGGGCCGCGCAAGAGTCGTTGTCTGGAGCGTCGGGCGGAGAGGGCACCACAGTGAGGGTGAAGTCACCCTTGTGCAAATTGCCATTGGAATCGACGATCAAATAGTAAGTCCCCGGCTCCAGGACTCCGGTGTTGACCGTCTCAGTGCCACAGGCAACAACCTCGCCTTCGTCGCAACTTCCCTTGCGCACGTAGAATCGGGAAGAGAATGCGGCAGTTACTGAGATATCCAGCGTGCGCCAATCATCCAAGGCAAACCCGTAGGTAACATCCGCACCGCCCGAACCACCACAAAAGGGCCCGGTATTGGCATCAGTTGCCTTGATCTTGCCCATTACATCTTCGGTCGTTCCTGTGACTGTCACGGTATCCGAAACATCAAGCATCACCGGTGAATCGCAGGTGTCATTGAGGGGTGCAGATGACTTTGTGAAGGGGTAGATGACATAGGCAAACATCTTCACGTCACCGCCGGCCCCACCGGTTTCCTTCACCTGAATGGAGTGCTCTCCCAAGGTCCAATTGGCCACCGTGGAAAGATCGAGGGAGCCGGTTGACCAGGCATCCAGACCATCCTTTCCCCATTTCTGGGCATCACCATCCCAGGCGGGGGTTCCCTTTCCATTGGGGTCCCCAACAATTGGCGTCACTTCTTTGCCATCGACCCAGATTTCGATGCCCTTGGGGTAGGATTCGTTGATGATGCCGGAAACGGGGGCTTTTTCGAGAACCCAGCCATCGCCTCCGTCGCCGCCGTCGCCTACTGGCTCGAAGCTGTTGCCTTCCAACAGTTTGAAACGCTTCACATCAGAGCTGTTTGGCGACGTATACATGAACTGCCCGTCGAAAGAGAGGTTGTGGACGCCGCTACCCGTCGTGAAGTTGCCAATCAGTTGCTTGGTCGCCAGATGGTAGTAGTTCAGGTTGCTACCAGTGTTGCCAAAGTAGAGGCGACCCGGGATGCAGAGAAGTCCACCGTAGAGAGTGCCGCTGATGTTGGGAAGAGAGAAGGTCTCGATCTCCGCGCCGTTGGCTCGATTGAGCTTGTAAACTGTATTGCTGCCGTTGCGCATGGCGTAGACATACGTACCGTCGGTGCAAACACCTCCCGCATCGGCTCCAATGCTGTGCTGCCACATCTGATTGTTACTCTTCTCTTGCCATCTTCGCACCACTCCCTGACCCCAGTTGGCCGTATAGTAGGAGCCATCCGCATCCACCCAGAAACCCATCATATCCCCGGAACCGGAATTGAAGGACCCCACGGACTGATAGCTCTCGTTGAATCGATAGACCGTGGTGCCTGACCATTCCGGGTACCAGAACTCCTTGTGTTTGTAACTATAGCCGCCACCGTAGGAGTGAGTATCGAAGGACACGGAGGCAACCTCTTCTGGATCAATAAACTTCCAGGTAACGCCTTCTCCGCCCTTGCCACCTGCGGCCGCGACCTCACCATCCAACTGGTGAAAATCGGCCATGAGAACAATCGACCCGCCAGCACCACCACCTGACCCACCGATCTCGGCCGCCATACCATTGGCCGAAACCTTGCCGCCATCTTTCACGACAAAGGACTGAGCGCCGATAACTACAATGCCGCCACCAGCGCCACCCAATCCGTACTGGCTACCTCCCGCACCGCCGAACTCCAGGGTGGACAGATTACTATCGCCCTTCTCTGCGCCTCCGCTGGCCTCCGTGGGACAGTTGTCGTAATTTGCTCCATCTTCCCCTGCGGTTTTGTTGCCTCCACCACCAGCGTTGGCGCAGAACTTTCCGCCACCAGCACCACCAGAGCAGTTCTGCTGCGAATCGCCGGGGACCCCCAGGCCACACTCAGATGAACCAGGTGCGAAGTACCCGCCAGGCGTCGGGTCAAAACCAGCACCGTCGGCATCAATTCGGCCCCCCGAACTGACCACTACCTTGTTGGCTCGTACGTAAATGATGCCACCTTGGGAACCGTCTGCTGCCAGGGGGCTGGAGGGTTTCAGGGTTCCACCATTTACGATTTCCACATTGCCAAAAGACGCGGCAAGAACAACCTGCGCTTTCGCTCCACCACCGGTGACAAAGCTATCCTCCAGCGGCTTGATAAGATGCAGCGTTGAACCATTGACCGACTTCACCTGATTCAGCTCCCAGGTCCCTGCGGTGGTGCCGTTGCCACCGATGGTTTGATGAATCATGATGTGACTACCGCTGTTGAAGGTGCTGGGGTTGCTGACCTGCAGTGCAGTCTCCCCGGTATTGCCAATGGCCCCCGCTGAATACTGATTGGGAGCAAACGCATAGGCCACAACCAGGTTATTGGAAGATGCAAAGCTCGCCGAATCGTCGGCATAGAGATGCATAAGCACCTTTGGTGTTGTGGGATTCATGAGGTGGAGATAGGTCGTTGCCGTGCCATATGCCGGCAGTCCCCACTGCTCTACGTAGGGGACGATGGTGCCATTCCCCTCCACCGCGCTGCTACCGCCAACCGCGGCAAGTTTGTCGACCGCAGCCTGGAGGTTATTGGCCCCCAGTTTGGCATTGGAGTCATCGAAGCTCACCACCGAACCGGCCAGGGCCGCGGGATTGATGTCCACCAGGTCCACGCAACCGGGGCAATTCACATCTTCTGCAGTCTCGGCCGACAGCGCGGTGGTCGCACTGTCAGCGGTATGCGCGTGCTCCGCATCCCCGCCAGGAGACACGCCCTTGGCCCAGGAGAAGCTCACTTCACTCTCGCTGATGCACTGAAAGCAGTTTACATTTAGAGCTGCACCGCCCTTCTGGTCAGCCGCGGCAAAGGTGAAGGCCACGTCATCAGCCTCAACACACTCCGGGCAGGATAGGTCAGCCGCTACTCCAGTACCGATTCCCGACCACGTTTCCCCGGTGTAGACTCGCAGCAACGAATCATTGAGGTCCCACCAGAGTTGCCCTGCAACAGGCTCATCGGGTGGCTCCAAGGAGTTGTGTACAGCTAGATTGAGCGCCTGGAAGCCAGCGAAGTCAAAGTCACCTTCCAGCGCTACAGAACCATCCGCCAGCAGCACCGCCCCAAGATCTGAAAGTGCCTGGGCAATATCATCCGCGGTCATGAAACCAGAAAGGTCCGGGGCATCAATCAGGTCTTCGTAGAGACCGGAAAAGTGGGCTCCAACCTCGTAGCCATTTTCAAGTAGCCACGTTGCAAGCAAAGTCTCGTCTACATAGGAATTGGCCAGCAGCCACGCGGCCAGTGCCGCTTCATCCAACCCGCCACCGGTGATGCCAAGTTCCACTAGGACATCGGGCAGAGCCTCGGGAGTAATGCAGAGTTCGGGCAGTTGTTGCAGCAGCACAAATGCCGCGGCATCTTCACCTCCGAGTTGGGCCGCATCCTGGGCGTAGAGTGCATATGGATCCGACACCACCTGCTGCCGCGGCGTCAAGGCCACAGGGCCATCATCCGTTTCCACCGTCAACTCCAGAAAGAGCTGGCCGGTTTCAAAAGAGGCCACCGGAAGCGGATTGTCCGGCGTCCCCAGGTAGACACTGAAGAGCCCCTTATCTGTCGTCACGTCCAGAGACTCCATGAAGAGAGAATCGCCACCCGACGGCTCATCGTAGAGGCCGAAGGTAACCGTCCAGGTCCCGGACACAGGATTCCCCACCGAGTCCGTCAGGAAACCCTGGTAGGAGAGTGCTGCGGGAGCCGCAGCATGCGCCGAGAAAGAGATAATCAAGGATAGAATGAACGTCACAAAGCCAGCACTGCGGTTGAGATTCTCTAACATGAATAACCACCCATCCTGTTCACATTCATCTTTTGCCTCACCCACTGAGACTATTGAGTCATTGTTACGGTGAGAGTGTAGAGCCCCTTGTCGTTGGCCGTCTTGCCATCCACAAAGAGGTAGTAAGTACCCTGCCCCGGCCAGCCCATTTCGTAGCTAACATCGGGAATGCAAGCCACTGGCGGTCCGGCGCAATTCTCTGGCACCAGATAGACTACCGGGTCGAAGTCAGCATCCACGGAGAAGCCCAGTTTCGCCATGCCCGCGGGAACCACGAAGGAGAAGACATTTTCCGGTGCCCCAGCCCCCCCGCATGGAGCGGAGGAGAGATCGTTGGAGAAGAGAGTCATACCGCTGGCCTGCGAGGTGTTGTTCTGGAAGATCAGCTGCTGAGGAGCTGCACACGAGTCGTTATCGGGCGCATCGGGTGGTGAGGGTACGATGGTGAGGCTGAAATCACCCTTGTGGAGGTTACCGTTGGAATCTACGATCAAATAGTAGGTCCCCGGCTCCAATACGCCTGTACTCACCGAATCTGTGCCACAGGCCACCACTTCTCCTTCGTCACAACTTCCCTTGCGCACGTAAAAGCGTGAGGAGAATGCCGCGGTCACCGAGATATCCAGGCTGCGCCAATCATCCAGCGCGAAGCCGTAGGTGACATCCGCCCCTCCAGACCCGCCGCAGAAAGGCCCGGCATTGGCATCGGTTGCCTTAATCTTGCCCATCACGTCTTCCGTCGTTCCGGTCACGGTGATCGTGTCAGAGACGTCCAGCATGGCCGGCGTTTCGCAGGTGTCATTCATGGGTGCCGAGGACTTGGTGAAGGGGTAGATGACGTAGGCAAACATCTTCACGTCGCCACCGGCTCCGCCGGTTTCCTTCACCTGAATCGAGTGTTCGCCCAGGGTCCAGTTGGCAACTGTGGAAAGGTCGAGGGAACCAGTTGCCCAGGCGTCGAGACCGTCCTTGCCCCACTTCTGAACATCCGCATCCCAGGCGGGTGAGCCCTTGCCATTGGGGTCTCCCACGAGCGGAGTTACTTCAGCACCGTCCACCCAGATTTCGATACCCTTCGGGTAGGATTCGTTGATAATCCCCGATACCGGAGACTTCGAAAGTACCCAGCCTTCGCCGCCGTCACCGCCCTCCCCAGGCGGACCGTAGACATTACCGTCGATGAGTTTGAAACGTTTGACGTTGCTGTTATTGGCGGATATCAGCATGTGCTGCCCGTCGAAAGATGTATTGTACCCGGCCACCCCACTATCGAAGAGGCCTAGCTGTTGTTTGGTCTTTAGATCATAGTAGCGTACCTGAGAACCGGTATTGGCATAGTAGATACGTCCAGGAATGCAAACTAGACCGCCGTACAAGCTATTGGGGATGTTCGGCAGATCGATAGTTTCGACCAACTGCCCATTGGCGGGATTGAGTTTGTAAACACTCTGGCCACTCTCACGCATCGCATAGAGATAGGTCCCATCGTGGCAAACACCACCGGCCGTGGCCCCCGTGCTGTACTCCCAGATCTGGCTACCGCTCTTGTCCTGGAACTTGCGAATCCGGTCATGGCTCCAGTTAGCGGTGTAGTAGGTTCCGTCCGTATCACCCCAAATCTGCATTATGTGCGAGTCGCCACTGTTGAAGGACCCGACTTGCTGATATTGATCGTTGAAGCGATAGACGGTACTGCCAGCCCACTCCGGATACCAGTACTCTTTGTGCTTGGGGCTATACCCACCACCATGGGAGCGGGTGTCGAAGGAGACGCTGGACACTTCTTCAGGCTCAATAAACTTCCAAGACTGACCTGTACCACCGGCACCGCCAGAAGCCTCCACCTGGCCATCCAATTGGTGGAAATCGGCCAGCAGCGCGATGGTGCCACCGGCGCCACCACCAGAGCCACCATTCACCGGGGAAGACCCATTGGCGGAAACGCTGCCTCCCTCCTGAACGATGATCGACTGTGCACCAATGACTACAATGCCACCGCCAGTGCCGCCAAGGTTGTGTCGGCTACCGCCCGCCCCTCCAAACTCCAGAGTGGTGAGACTGGCGTTGCCCTTGCTGGCACCGCCCTCGGCCTCACCCGGACAATTGCCGTAGGTCTTGCCGTTGTCACCTGCGGTTTTGTTGCCGCCGCCACCTGCATTGGCGCAATACTCGGAGCCACCGGAACCGCCACTACAGTTCTGCTGGGAGTTGCCCGGAACCCCGAGACCACACTCGGAGGAACCGGGCGCGTAGTTACCACCAGTAGTGGGCAGGAAACCCATGGCATCGGCCACAACCTTGCCGCCAGACTTGACCATGACTTTGTTGGCTCGCACATAGACGATGCCACCCATGGAACCATCGGCCGCCAGTGGGGAAGAGGGCTTCAGCGTCCCACCGTTGACGATCTCGACATTGCCGAAGGAGGCAGCCAGGACCACCTGGGCCTTCGCAGTGCCACCGGTGACAAAGCTATGGGCCAGCGGCTTGATGAGATGCAGGGTCGAGCCATTCACCGACTTGACCTGGTTCAACTCCCAGGTTCCACCGGTGGTCCCATTTCCACCCACGGTCTGATGGATCATGATGTGGCTGCCACTATTGAAGGTGCTGGGGTTGCCTACCTGCAGCGCCGTCTCACCCTGGTTGCCAATGGCCCCGGCTGAATACTGGTTGGGGGCAAAAGCATAGGCCACTACCAGGTTGTTGGAAGATGCGAAGCTCGCCGAATCGTCGGCGTAGAGATGCATGAGCACCTTCGGGGTGGCAGGATTCATAAGATGCAAATAGGTAGTTGCCGTGCCGTAGGCTGGCAGACCCCATTGCTCAACGTAGGGGACAATGGTCCCATTTCCCTCCACCGCGCTGGAGCCACCTGCGGCGGCCAGTTTCTCAAATGCTCCCTGGACAGTGTCGGCGCCGAGTTTGGCTTTGGAGTCATCGAAGCTCACGACCTCCGAGGCGAGAGCGGCAGCGTCGATGTCGGCGAGACCAACGCAACCCGGGCACTCCAAATCTTCGGCGAGGAAAGCTGTGTCGGCGGTCACAGAGTGCTTTGCAGCCCCACCCGGTTCAACGGCCTTGGCCCAGGCGAAGTTCACTTCGGCCGAGCTGATACACTGGAAGCAGTTGACGTTAAGCGCGGCCCCCCCCTTCTGGTCAGCGGCGGCAAAAGTAAAGGCCACATCGTCTGAATCCACGCAACCGGGGCAAGAGAGATCTGCTGCCACACCGGTGCCAATACCAGACCAGGCCTGGCCCGTATAGACCTTCAGTAGACCCTCGGTGAGATCCCACCAGAGCTGACCTGCCACCGGTTCCACCGGCGGCTCCAACGAGTTGTGCACAGCCAGATTGAGAGCCTGGAAACCGGCGAAATCGAAGTCTCCTGCCAAAGCTACTGAACCGTCGGCCAGGAGCACCGCTCCCAGATTGGACAGCGCCTCCGCAACATCCTCGGCAGTCATGAAGCCGGTGAGATCGGGGGCATCGAGGAGATCCTCGTAGAGAGCGGAGAAATGTGGTCCAGGCTCATAGCCGGCAGCAACCAGATAGTCCTCCACGTTGTCATCCGCGTAACAGGCGCAAGCGTTGTAGCCATTTATCAGGAGCCAGGCGGCCAATGCCTCTTCGTCCAGGCCGCCCCCGACAACACCCAACTCGGCCAGCACTTCTGGCAATGCCTCAGGCGTAATGCACAGGTCAGGCAATTGCTGGAGCAATACAAAAGCGGACGAATCCTGGCCACCAAGTTGGGCGGCATCCTGAGCATAGAGAGCATAGGGGTCCGATACGACCTGCTGCCGTGGAGTCAGCGCCACGGGGCCGTCATCAGTTTCTACCGTCAGCCCCAGAAAGAGCTGCCCGGCTTCAAACTCGGCCAACGGCAGGGGATTATCCGGAGTTCCCAGGTAGATGCTGAAAAGACCCTTGTCGGTGGTTACGTCCAGGGACTCCTGGAAGAGGGCATCGCCGCCAGATGGCTCGGCGTAGAGGCCAAAGGTGACCGTCCACGTCCCCGTTACCGGGTTGCCAACCGAGTCGGTGAGAAAGCCCTGATAAGAGAGCGCTGCCGGAGCCGCAGCCCAGGCCGTAACAGACATAAGAGCGGTCAGTACGAACATCGCAAAACCGGCACCACAGCTAACTTTCCTTATCATATCGAACCACCCTTTCCGTTCTTACTCATCATTTGCCTCACCCATCAAAAAAACCGCACCGGTTGCTTCGCTACTGCGTGAGGCCCACGGTCAATTCGTAGATCCCCTTGTCGTCCGCTGTCTTGCCATCCAAGAAAAGATAGTAGGTGCCCGGCCCTGGCCACCCCATTTGATAAGAACTATCGGGGATGCACGCGATGAGCGCACCCTCGCAGGCTCCATTGACCATATAAATGGTAGGAGAGAAATCGGCGTCCACGCTGATATCCAATTTGGACGTCCCCGCGGGCACGACGAAGGTGAAGATGTTCTCTGGTGCGCCATCTCCACCACACGCGGCGGAGTAAAGGTCGTTAGAAAAAAGAGTCATGCCGCTGGCCTTGGCAATGTTGTTCTCGAAGACCATCTGCTGGGGAGCTGCGCAAGAGTCGTTGCCCGGCGCATCGGGAGGCGACGGAACTACGGTCAGAGTGAAGTTGCCCTTCTGCAGATTCCCATCCGAATCCACCACCAGATAGTAAGTCCCCGGCTCCAGGACCCCGGTATCAATCAGTTTGGTGCCACAAGCCACCACCTGGCCGTCTTCGCAAGAATCCTTGCGTAGATAGACCCGGGGAATGAATGCGGAGGTCACTGCAATGGACAAACTGCGCCATTCGGTGAGCGTAAATCCGTAGGTCACATCAGCACCACCGGAGCCACCGCAAAACGGCCCGACATTGGCATCGGTCGCCTTGATTTTGCCCATGACGTCTTCGGTGGTGCCCGTCACCACCGCCGTATCGGAGAGGTCAAGCATTGCCGGCTGATCACAAGTATCATTCATCGGTGCGCTCGATTTTGTGAAGGGGTAGACCACGTATGCGAACATCTTCACATCCCCGCCCGCACCACCTGTCTCCTTCACCGACAGCGAGTGCTCGCCCAGCGTCCAGTTAGCCACTGACGTAAGGTCCAACTGCCCGGTTGACCAAGACTCCAAGCCGTCTTTGCCCCACTTGCTGGTGGGAGCATCCCAGGCCGGAGAGCCCTTGCCGTTGGGGTCACCCACCTGCGCAGTGACATTCTCCCCATCAACCCAGATTTCGATACCCTTGGGATAGGACTCATTAATGATCCCGGCCATCGGTGTCTTCTCGAGTAGCCAGCCCTCACCACCATCACCGCCGGAGCCAGCAGGTTCGTAGATGTTGCCCTCGGTGAGTTGGTACCGTGTCACAGTACTCGAGTTCGGCGAGACGTACATCACCCTACCGTCGAAAGCCATATTGGCGATACCAGTGCCAACGTTGAAGCTACCGATCTGCTGATGAGAGTTAGCGTCGTAGATACGCACCGTCCCACTGTCGGTGCCATAATAGAACCTCCCCGGAGTGCAAACCAAACCACCTGTAATGCTGTTCGCTCCGGGCAAAGAGAAGGTCTCGGCGAGCTGTCCAGTATCCTTGTTGAGCTTCCACACCGTGTCACCGCCGTGCCGCATCGCATAGGCATAGTTCTCGTCGGAGCAAATAGCACCGGCTGTGGTACCCAAACCGTATTCCCAGATCTGGTCACTGCCCTTGTCCGAGAACTTGCGCACCTTGTCCTGACCCCAGTTGGCGGTGTAGTAGGTGCCGTCCGTGTCTCCCCAGAGACCCATTATATCGCTGGTGCCGCTGGCAAACGTCCCGAGCGACACATAATCGATGTCATAACGGTGGATGGTCGACCCAGACCACTGTGGGTACCAGAACTCCAGGTACTTGGGACTATAGCCGCCACCATGGGAATGGGTATTGAAGGAGACGGACTCAAGAGCCTTTGGCTCAATGAAACTCCACGTCACCACTTCCCCGCCAATTCCACCCGTGGCCGTTACTTCGCCGTCCAACTGATGGAAGTCTGCGAAGAGCGCTACGGTCCCACCGGCCCCACCGCCGGAACCTCGATCGGTGGCCGCCATACCGTCTGCCGAGACTTTACCGCCGTCCTGAACAACAAACGACTGGGCCCCGATGACCACAATGCCACCCCCGGTGCCGCCGCCTGCGAATTGAGTGCCTCCGGCACCTCCGAACTCAAGCGTATTGAGGTTCGCATCGCCCTTAGCTGCACCACCCTCAGTTTCAATTGGACAACCTGTATGATCCGAGCCGTTCTGGCCTGCGGACTTATTGCCACCACCCCCAGCATTCCCACATGGCCACTTGCCTGCAGCCCCCCCTGAGCAGTTTTGTTTGGAGTCACCGACGGTGCCAAGACCACACTCTGAAGAACCGGGGACGAAGTCACCACCTGGGGTCGGCCGAAAGCCCATCCCGTCCGCGTCAATACGACCGCCCGACTTCACGGTCATCTTGTTCGCTCGCACGTAAACGATGCCGCCCATGGAGCCATCCAGCGCCAGCGGTGAAGACGGCTTGAGGGTTCCGCCGTTGACAATCTCCACATTGCCGAAGGACGCCGCCAGCACTACCTGGGCCTTAGCAGAGCCGCCGGTGACATAGGTGTTGCCCAAGGGCTTAATCAAATGGAGGGTTGAGCCGTTCACCGACTTCACCTGGTTGAGTTCCCAGGTACCCGCGACGACTCCGTCATCACCCC
Organism: uncultured Myxococcales bacterium; assembly: GCA_964522395.1. Classification (GTDB taxonomy): domain Bacteria; phylum Myxococcota_A; class UBA9042; order CAIXZC01; family CAIXZC01; genus CALGBT01. The sequence goes on along the minus strand of CAZFVN010000002.1, from coordinate 58,338 downwards.
GGGTCTGATGAATCATGATGTGGCTGCTGCTGTTGAAGGTACTGGGGTTGGCCACCTGCAGCGCGGTCTCCCCCGCATTGCCCATGGCTCCAGCCGAGTATTGGTTGGGCGCAAAGGCATACGCAACAACGAGGTTATTTGATGACGCGAAGCTGGCCGAGTCATCGGCGTAGAGGTGCATCAGTACCTTGGGTGAAGCTGGGTTCATCAGATGCAGGTAAGTAGTTGCCGAGCCGTAAGCGGGAAGACCCCATTGTTCGACATAGGGGACGATGGTGCCATTGCCTTCAACAGCCCCGCTGCCACCACTGGCGACCAACTTTTCAAGGGCCCCCTGCACCGTTTGTGCCCCAATCTTGGTTTTCGAATCGTCGAAGCTGACAACTTCTGAGGCCAGGGCAGCAGCGTCGATGTCCGAGAGGCCGACACACCCAGGACACTCCACGTCAATGGCCTTATCGGCCGTCAGGGCCGAATCCGCGGTGAGGGCATGCTCGGCATCGCCACCGGGCTCAACGCCTTTGGCCCAGGCGAAGTTGACTTCGGTTTCACTTATACACTGGAAACAGTTCACATTTAGCGCCGCGCCACCTTTCTGGTCAGCGGCCGCAAAGGTAAAGGCCACATCATCTGCATCCACGCATTCGGGACAGGCTATGTCCGCAGCCACGCCGGTGCCAATCCCCGACCATGCCTGGCCGGTGTAGACCTTCAGCAGACCGTCGGCAAGGTCCCACCAAAGTTGACCGGCGACCGGCTCCGCAGGTGGTTCAAGTGAGTTGTGTACTGCCAGATTGAGGGCCTGGTAGCCGGCGAAATCGAAATCTCCCTCCAGCGCCACTGAGCCATCTGCCAGGAGCACCGCACCTAGATTGCTGAGGGCATCGGCAACGTCCTCGGCCGTCATGAAACCGGCGAGGTCAGGGGCGTCAATGAGGTCGTCATAGAGGCCGGAGAAATAGGGGCCGGGCTCGTACCCGGCTGCAGCCAGATAGTCGACCACATTATCATCGGCATAACAGGCGCAAGGGTTGTAGCCATTTACGAGAAGCCAGGCAGCAAGCGCCGCTTCGTCCAGACCGCCACCCACGACACCCAACTCTGCCAGGACATCAGGCAGAGCTTCGGGTGTAATACAGAGGTCAGGCAACTGCTGGAGCAAGACAAACGCAGCCGCGTCTTCCCCACCAAGCTGCGCGGCATCCTGGGCGTAGAGGGCATAGGGATCCGACACCACCTGCTGTCTTGGTGTCAACGCCACCGGCCCATCATCAGTCTCAATGGTCAGGCCCAGAAAGAGCTGCCCGGTTTCAAACTCAGCCAACGGCAGAGGATTGTCCAGAGTACCCAGATAGACGCTGAACAACCCCTTGTCGGTGGTCACATCCAATGATTCCTGGAAGAGGGCATCGCCTCCCGAAGGCTCAGCGTAGAGTCCGAAGGTCACTGTCCACGTCCCCGTCACCGGGTTACCAACTGAATCGGTCAGGAAGCCCTGGTAAGAGAGGGCCGCAGGGGCCGCAGCCTGAGCTGCCAACGGCAACATCGCCAAGCTTGCCAACATCGCTGCCGAGATTGCCAGTGCTAGTCTTCCTTTCATCATCAACTCCTCTGGTGCGGCTTTGAGTCCACACCGGTTGCTACTCTATTGCGTCAGGGTCACCGTTAACTCGTAGAGCCCCTTGTCGTTTGCGGTCTTGCCGTCCAGGAAGAGGAAATAGGTCCCCGGCCCTGGCCAGCCCATCTGATATGTCTTGTCTGGGATGCAGGCGATAAGAACGCCATCACAGTTACCCTTGACCATATAGATGGTGGGGTCAAAATCAGCGCTGACGTCGATATCCAGTTTGGCAGTGCCAGCCGGCACCTCGAACGTGAAGATGTTCTCTGGTGCACCATCCCCGCCACACGCAGCGGAGTAGAGGTCGTTAGAAAAAAGCGTCATGCCGCTGGCTTTGGCAACGTTGTTCTGGAAGACCATCTGCTGCGGTCCGGCGCACGAGTCATTGCCTGGAGCATCTGGGGGCGAAGGCACAACGGTGAGAGTGAAGTTCCCCTTCTGCATATTGCCGTCTGAGTCTACCACGAGATAGTAGGTCCCCGGCTCCAGCACTCCTGTATCGATTTGGCTGGTGCCGCACGCTACGACCTGACCATCGGCACAACTGTCCTTACGCAAGTAGACTCTGGGGACGAAGGCAGAAGTCACTGAAATGCTTATACTCCGCCAATCATCCAGGACAAAGGCATAGGTAACATCCGCTCCACCCGAGCCGCCGCAGAAGGGCCCGGTATTGGCATCGGTTGCCTTGATCTTGCCCATCACATCTTCGGTTGTACCGGCAACGGTAACACTATCTGAGAGGTCCAGCATCACCGGCTGATCGCAAGTATCATTTACCGGGGCGCTCGACTTGGTGAAGGGGTAGATGACATAAGCAAACATCTTGACGTCGCCACCGGCACCACCCGTCTCTTTCACCTGCAGCGAGTGCTCGCCTAGCGTCCAATTGGCAACCGAAGTAAGGTCCAGGGGACCGGTAGCCCAGGCTTCCAAGCCGTCCTTGCCCCATTTCTGAGTCGCAGCATCCCAAGCGGGTGTGCCCTTAGCGTTGGGGTCACCCACCTGCGGCGTTACCTCGTCACCATCTACCCAAATCTCGATACCCTTTGGGTATGATTCATTGATGATTCCCGCCATTGGGGCCTTCTCGACAATCCATCCTTCGCCACCATCACCACCCGACCCGGCCGGCTCGTAGATATTGCCGTCAACGAGTTGGAAGCGGGTTACAGTACTGGAGTTGGGCGAAACGTACATTACCTGACCATCGAAGGACATATTGTTGATGCTGGTGCCCACCGTAAACGAGCCCAATTGCTGATGCGATGATGAGTCGTGTATATAGACACTGCCACCCGACTGCCCGTAGTAGAGGCGCCCCGGAGTACAGACCAGGCCACCGTAGATACTTGCCGTGTTGTTCAGTGAGAAGGTCTGCACGTGCTGGCCCGTGGCCTTGTTCAGCTTCCACACATCGTTGCCGCTGTGCCGCATGGCGTAGGCGTAGGTTTCGTCGGTGCAAACAGCCCCGGCGGTACTGCCGATATTGTACTCCCATAACTGATTGTCCCCTTTGTCCGACCATTTCCGCACCCGGTCCTGGCTCCAATTGATCGTGTAGTAGGTGCCGTCAGGGTCGCCCCAGAGTTGCATCATGTGATCGTTTCCCGAGGCAAAATCACCGAGGGGAGCGTATTCCCTGCTATAGCGGTAGATGGTCGAACCCGACCACTCCGGGTACCAGAACTCCAGGTACTTGGGGCTATAGCCACCACCATGGGAGCGGGTATTGAAGGAGACCGGAGTCAGTTGCTTAGGCTCAATATACTTCCACTGCTTCACGTCGCCACCCTCGCCACCAACCGCGGAGACATCCCCGTCCAACTGGTGGAAATCTGCGAAGAGTGCGATAGTTCCGCCGGCACCGCCACCAGAGCCACGGTCGCTGGCCGACTTTCCGTCTGCCGTGACTTTGCCGCCGTCCTGCACTACAAAAGACTGTGCCCCGATAACAACAATTCCACCACCCGCGCCGCCACCTGCGAACTGCGTACCACCAGCACCACCGAATTCCAACGTATTGAGGTTGCCGTCACCCTTGGACGCTCCTCCTTCGGTCTGAGTGGCACAATTGCCGTGATTGGAGCCATCCTGGCCCGCGGTCTTGTTGCCACCGCCGCCAGCGTTGGCACACTGGATAGCGCCGGCAGCCCCGCCCGAGCAGTTCTGCTTAGAGTCACCCGCCGTACCAACCCCGCACTCCGAAGAACCGGGGGCGAAATAGCCGCCCGCTGAGGGCTGGAAGCCGGCTCCATCCGCGTTGATACGACCTCCGGATTTCACGGTCATCTTATTGGCCCGCACATAGACAATTCCGCCCATGGAGCCGTCCACCGCTAGCGGCGAAGAGGGTTTGAGCGTCCCACCATTGACGATTTCGACATTGCCGAAGGAGGCCGCCAGCACGACCTGCGCCTTGGCCTTTCCCCCTGTGACATAACCGTGAGCGAGAGGCTTGATCAGATGCAGCGTCGAGCCGTTCACCGACTTCACCTGGTTGAGTTCCCAGGTACCGGCAGTAATACCGTCATCTCCGGTGGTCTGGTGCACCATGATGTGGCTGCCGCTGTTGAAAGTGCTGGGATTGCCCACCTGAAGCGCAGTCTCCCCCTGGTTACCCATGGCCCCGGCTGAGTATTGGTTTGGGGCAAAGTCATAGGCCACTACCAGATTATTGGAGGAGGCAAAGCTGGCCGAATCATCAGCATAAAGGTGCATCAGGACCTTTGGCGAAGCCGGGTTCATCAGGTGCAGATAAGTCGTGGCTGACCCGTATGCAGGAAGTCCCCATTGCTCGACGTAGGGCACGATGGTGCCATTGCCCTCCACCGCACTGGAGCCGCCCACAGCAGCCAGTTTCTCAAAGGCCCCCTGGACGGTATTGGCCCCCAACTTGGTTACCGAATCATCAAAGGCGACGACGTCGGAAACGAGGACTGCGGGATTGACGTCTGCGAGATCAACGCAGCCGGGACAATCTACATCCGCCGCTGTGTCCGCAGTGAGCGCGTTGGTTGCCGTGTCGGCAGTGAGCGCGTGCTCGGCATCACCGCCAGGCTCAACCCCCTTGGCCCAGGCGAAGTTCACTTCAGTTTCGCTGATACATTGGAAGCAGTTGACGTTGAGCGCCGCACCGCCCTTCTGGTCAGCCGCGGCGAAAGTGAAGGCCACATCATCAGCCTCGACGCACTCGGGACAAGAAAGATCTGCCGCTACACCCGTGCCGATACCAGACCACGCCTGGCCGGTATAGACCCGCAGCAGCGACTCGTTCAGGTCCCACCAGAGCTGACCGGTTACAGGCTCTTCCGGGGACTCCAAGGAATTGTGTACGGCCAGATTGAGTGCCTGGAAGCCAGCAAAATCAAAATTCCCATCGAGGGCCACCGAGCCATCGGCCAGTAACACCGCACCCAGGGCAGCAAGGGCCTCGGCCACATCTTCCGCCGTCATGAAGCCGGCGAGGTCAGGAACATCGATGAGATCCTCGTATAGACCCGAGAAGTGCGAACCAGTCTCATACCCGTTTTCCAGGAGCCAGGACAAAAGAGAGGTTTCATCCACAAATGAATTGGCCAGCAACCAGGCGGCCAGGGCCTCCTCGTCCAGTCCGCCACCCGTAATTCCCAGCTCCAACAGAACGTCGGGCAAGGCCTCGGGGGTGATACATATGTCCGGCAACTGCTGGAGCAGCACGTACGATGAAGAATCTTCACCGCCGAGTTGCGCAGAATCCTGGGCATAGAGGGCGTAGGGATCCGACACTACCTGCTGGCGCGGCGTCAGCACAACGGGGCCATCGTCGGTCTCCACCGTCAACTCAAGAAAGAGCTCGCCGGTTTCAAATGAAGCCACCGGAAGCGGATTGTCCGGAGTTCCTAGATAGACACTGAAGAGCCCCTTGTCAGTAGTCACATCCAATGACTCCATGAAGAGCGAGTCCCCTCCCGAGGGCTCCCCATAAAGTCCAAAAGTCACTGTCCAGGTACCTGTCACCGGGTTACCCACCGAATCGGTCAAGAACCCCTGGTAGGAGAGAGCAGCGGGTGCAGCCGCTTGCGCTGAAAAGGGCGAGAAGCACGTCAGCGCCAATACTGCGATAGTGAGCCCAACTGTGATGTGCCTTCTAGCCATTTGTGCCTCTCCCATTCCCTTCGTATCCATCGTTTGCCTCACCCACTTGCCTCACCCATTTGCCTCGCCCATTTGCTCCACCCACTCCCTTCGTACCCATCGTTTGCCTCACCCATTAGAACTACTGAGTGATACTCACGGTCAACTCGTAGAGCCCCTTGTCGTTGGCGGTTTTGCCGTCCAAGAAGAGGAAGTAGGTCCCCGGTCCCGGCCAGCCCATCTGATAGGTGCTGTCTGGAATGCACGCAATAAGTGCGCCTTCGCAGGCATCCTTGACCATGTAGATGGCGGGGTCGTAGTCGGCATCCACATTGATATCCAGTTTGGACGTCCCGGGCGGTACCACAAAGGTAAAGATGTTCTCTGGCGCCCCGGCTCCACCACACGCGGCCGAGTAGAGGTCGTTAGAGAAAAAAGTCATGCCGCTGGCCTGGGCAGTGTTGTTCTGGAAGATCATTGGTTGTGGCCCGGCACACGAGTCATTGCCGGGGGCGTCAGGTGGTGATGGCACTACGGTCAGGCTGAAATTACCCTTCTGCATGTTGCCATCGGAATCTACCACCAGATAGTAAGTCCCCGGCTCCAGCACCCCGGTATCAATGAGGTTTGTCCCGCACGCCACCACCTGACCATCGGCGCAAGAGTCTTTGCGCAAATAGACCCTTGGCGTGAAGGCGGAGGTGACCGCAATGCTCAGACTGCGCCAGTCAGTGAGGGTGAACCCGTAGGTCACATCCGAACCACCCGAACCACCACAAAACGGTCCGGTATTGGCATCGGTAGCCTTGACCTTGCCCATGATATCTTCAGTGGTGCCAGAAACGGTCACCGCATCCGAAAGGTCAAGCATCACCGGCTGGTCGCAAGTATCGTTTACGGGAGCCGTCGATTTGGTGAAGGGATAGATGACATAGGCGAACATCTTGACGTCGCCACCCGCGCCGCCAGTCTCTTTCACCTGGATGGAGTGTTCGCCCAGGGTCCAGTTAGCAACCGACGTAAGGTCCAGGGGCCCCGTAGACCAAGCCTCTAAACCGTCCTTACCCCACTTGTTGGTTGCAACATCCCAGGCCGGAGTTCCCTTGGCATTGGGATCGCCCACCTGCTCAGTGACTTCCTCTCCGTCAATCCAGATCTCGATGCCCTTTGGATATGATTCATTAATGATCCCAGAAATAGGAGTCTTCTCTACTACCCACCCGTCGCCACCATCACCACCGGAACCGGCTGGCTCGTAGACGTTGCCATCCACCAGTTGGAACCTGGTCACTGTACTGGTGTTCGGAGAGACGTACATCACCTGACCGTCGAAAGCTACGCTATCAATGCTGATGCCTGCGTTGAAACTCCCAATCTGCCCATGCGAGTTGGAGTCGTAGATATATACCTGCCCGTTGGTGCGCCCGTAGTAGAACCTCCCGGGTGCACAGATGAGCGAATCGTAGGCACTATTTGCACCGGACAAGGCGAACGTATCGACCTGCTGCCCAGTATCTTTGTTGAGCTTCCACACCGTTGTATCACCATGGCGCATGCCATAGACGTAGTTCTCATCGGCGCAAACCGCGCCGGCGGTGGAGCCGAGGCTATACTCCCAGATCTGGCTGGCGCCCTTGTCCGAGAACTTACGAATTCTGTCCTGGCCCCAGTTGGCCGTGTAATAGGTGCCGTCCGTGTCACCCCAGAACCCCATCATATCATTGTTACCGCTATCAAAAGTTCCCAGCGGTTCGTAGTCGAGGTTGAACCGGTAGATGGTCTTCGACCCCCATTTCGGGTACCAGAACTCCCTATACTTGGGGCTATATCCGCCACCGTGGGAATGAGTATCGAAATTCACTGTACCGAGAGCCTTGGGTTCAATGTAGGTCCACTGCTTGACTACAGCTCCGTCGCCACCTTCAGCGATGACTTCGCCGTCCAACTGATGGAAATCTGCGTAGAGAGCGATAGTTCCACCGGCGCCGCCAGCCGAGCCGCGGTCGGAAGCTGCGATCCCGTCGGCCGTAACCTTACCGCCATCCTGGACCACGAAAGACTGGGCGCCGATGACGACGATACCGCCGCCAGCTCCTCCGCCCTCAAACTGTGTGCCGCCAGCTCCGCCAAACTCAAGGGTACCTAAGTTGGCGTCACCCTTGGCCACACCACCCTTGGATTGGGCTTCGCAATCACCGTGGACGGTACCGTCTTGACCCGCCGTCTTATTGCCGCCGCCACCGGCATTGGCACACTGCACCGCACCGGCCGCACCACCCGAACAGTTCTGCTCGGATTCGCCGGGGGTCCCAACGCCACATTCTGACGAGCCGGGGGCAAAATAGCCCCCTGGAGTCGGTTGGAAACCGGCACCATCAGCATTGATTCTACCACCGGACTTGACGGTCATCTTGTTGGCCCGCACATAGACGATGCCACCCATGGAGCCATCCAACGCCAGAGGTTGGGATGGTTTGAGCGTCCCGCCATTAACGATTTCGACGTTGCCAAACGACGCGGCCAGCACAACCTGCGCTTTGGCGCCACCTCCCGTGACATAACTATTGGCCAGCGGTTTGATTAAATGTAGGGTCGTGCCATTCACCGACTTCACCTGATTGAGCTCCCAGGTACCGGCCGTTGCAACGTCACTGCCCCAGGTCTGATGAATCATGATGTGACTACCGCTGTTGAAGGTACTGGGATTGGAAACCTGCAAGGCGGTCTCACCGACATTGCCCATGGCCCCGGCCGAATACTGGTTGGGGGCGAAATCGTAGGCGACGACCAGATTATTGGAAGACGCGAAGCTGGCCGAATCGTCGGCATACAAATGCATCAGCACCTTTGGCGAAGCCGGGTTCATGAGATGAAGATAGGTCGTGGCCGAGCCATATGCGGGAAGCCCCCATTGCTCGACATAGGGAACGATGGTGCCGTTGCCTTCCACCGCACTTGAGCCCCCAACCGCCGCCAACTTCTCGAAGGCCTCCTGTGCAGTTGCAGCACCCAATTTGGCTTTGGAGTCATCAAAGGAAACCACGCCCGAAGCGAGGGCTGCAGGATTGATATCGGCCACATCGACGCAGCCGGGACAGGCCACATCAAGGGTAGTATCGGAGACGACTGCATGCTCCGCCGCCCCGCCTGGCTCAACGCCTTTGGCCCAGGCGAAGCTCACTTCCTCTTCCTTGATACACTGGAAGCAGTTGACGTTGAGCGCCGCACCACCCTTCTGGTCGGCCGCAGCAAAGGTGAAAGCCACGTCATCAGCATCCACACATTCAGGGCAGGCGATGTCAGCCGCTACACCAGTGCCGATGCCAGACCAGCCTTCGCCGGTGTAGACCTTCAAGAGAACCTCGTTTAGGTCCCACCAGAGTTGTCCGGCAACCGGTTCCAGCGGCGGCTCATCGGAATTGTGCACCGCCAGATTGAGGGCCTGGAAACCGGCAAAATCAAAGTCGCCTTCGAGGGCTACAGACCCATCGGCGAGAAGCACCGCACCCAGATTGGAGAGGGCCTCGGCAATGTCGTCGGCGGTCATGAAGCCGGAGAGATCGGGGGCATCCATCAGGTCGTCGTAGGACCCCGAGAAATGGGGACCGGCGACGAATCCCTCGGCGGCCAGGTAAGCGGCCACACCCTCGTCTCCGTAACAGGCACAGGGGTCATATCCATTGTCCAGCAGCCAGGCCGCAAGTAATGCCTCATCCACAAAGGAATTGGCCAGCAGCCAGGCGGCCAGCGCCTCTTCATCAAGTCCACCGCCAACAATCCCCAACTCAGCAAGAACGTCGGGCAATGCCTCAGGAGTGATGCAAATGTCCGGTAACTGTTGGAGCAGCACGTATGATGAAGAATCCTCACCGCCCAACTGGGCAGCATCCTGGGCATAAAGGGCATAAGGGTCTGAAACGACTTGCTGACGCGGAGTCAGTGCCACCGGACCGTCGTCAGTTTCAACTGTCAGCTCAAGAAAGAGCTCTCCTGCCTCAAACGAGCCCACCGGCAGAGGATTGTCCGGGGTACCCAGGTAGACGCTGAAGAGACCCTTATCGGTGGTCACGTCGAGGGACTCCTCAAAGAGCACTTCCCCCCCTGATGGCTCTGCGTACAGACCAAACGAGACCGTCCAGGTACCGGTCACGGGATTGCCCACCGAATCGGTTAGAAAGCCCTGGTATGAAAGCGCCGCTGGAGCGGCCGCGCGAACTGCCATCGAGGGCAACAGAATGAAAGAAACTGCCAATGCTGCCGAGATTCCAACTACCCATCTTGCTTTCATCGTCACCCCTCACCGGCGGACACTCAGCCCGCACCGGTTTGCTGCGCTATTGCACCAGGCTCACGGACAACTCATAGAGCCCCTTGTCATTGCCTGTCTTGCCATCCAGGAAGAGGAAATAGGTCCCCGGTCCCGGCCAGCCCATCTGGTAGGAACTGTCTGGAATGCAGGCTATCAGCCCCCCTTCGCAGTTGTCCTTGACCATGTAGATAACCGGGTCGTAGTCTGCGTCGACATCGATATCCAGCTTCGAAGTTCCAGGCGGCACCACGAAAGTGAAGGTATTCTCCGGCGCACCATCCCCACCACACGCGGCGGAATAAAGGTCGTTAGAAAAAAGAGTCATGCCGCTGGCCTTGGCAACATTGTTCTGGAAGACCAATTGCTGGGGCATGGCGCAGGAATCGTTGGTTGGCGCGTCGGGCGGTGAGGGCACAATGGTCAGCGAGAAGTTGCCCTTTTGCAAATTGCCATCGGAATCGACCACCAGGAAATAGGTCCCCGGTTCCAGGACTCCGGTATCGATGAGGTTGGAACCGCACGCTACCACCTGGCCATCCGCGCAACTGTCCTTGCGCAAGTAGACCCGGGGGGTAAATGCAGAGACCGTCGAAATACTCAGGCTGCGCCAGTCGTCCAAGACAAAACCGTAGGTCACATCCGAACCACCCGAACCGCCACAGAACGGCCCGGTGTTGGCATCAGTTGCCTTGATCTTACCCATGACATCTTCCGTGGTACCCGTCACGGTTACCGCGTCAGAAACGTCGAGCATCACCGGCTGGTCACAAGTATCATTTACTGGAGCTACAGATTTGGTGAAGGGATAGACCACGTAGGCAAACATCTTCACATCTCCACCCGCCCCGCCGGTCTCTTTCACCTGGATCGCGTGTTCACCCAGCGTCCAATTGGCAACGGAGGTCAGATCGAGTTGCCCTGTCGACCAGGACTCCAATCCATCTTTGCCCCACATGCCGTTCTGGGCATCCCAGGATGGACTGCCCTTGCCGTTGGGGTCCCCTACCTGGGTGGTGACATCTTCTCCGTCGATCCAGATCTGGATGCCCTTGGGATAGGATTCATTGATGATACCGGCCTTGGGGCTCTTCTCCACAACCCAGCCTTCGCCGCCATCGCCGCCGGATCCTGCCGGTTCGTAGATGTTCCCCTCTATGAGTTGGATCCGTGAAACCGTGCTCGAGTTTGGCGAGACGTACATGATCTGCCCGTCAAAGGACATGTTGTGGATATTTGTACCGGCGGAGAATGAGCCAAGTTGCTGATGTGAGGAAGTATCGTGGTAGTAGACAGTGCCATCTGTGCGACCGTAATAGAGCCTTCCTGGAGTGCACAGTAGCGCGCCATCGGTGCTGGAAGTGTTCGATATTGTGAAGGTCTGGACATGCTGGCCGGTAGTCTTGTTGAGCTTCCTTACCTCATTGCCGCTACTGCGCATGGCATAGACGTAGTCTTCGTCCGCGCAGACACCATTGGTGGTGCCGCCGTTGTAGTACTCCCAGATCTGGCTGTTGCCCTTGTCAGACCACTTCCGTATTCGGTCCTGTCCGTAGTTGGCAGTGTAGTAGGTGCCATCGGGATCGCCCCAGAGTTGCATCATGTTATTGTTGCCAGAAGTGAAATCACCAAGGGGAGTATAGTTCCTGTCATACCGGTAGATAGTCGACCCCGACCAATGCGGATACCAGAATTCCAAATACTTCGGACTATAGCCCCCGCCGTGGGAGCGTGTATTGAAAGTAACGGGAGTGAGGGGTTTGGGTTCGATATGCTTCCATTGCAGGACTTCACCACCCTTGCCGCCTGCAGCCGTCACCTCACCGTCCAACTGGTGGAAATCTGCGTAGAGTGCGATGGTCCCGCCGGCGCCACCACCGGAACCGCGGTCTGTGGCCACAGAACCATCTGCCGAGACCTTGCCGCCATCCTGTACCACAAAAGACTGGGCGCCGATAACTACGATACCGCCGCCAGCTCCGCCCCCGGCGAACTGAGTGCCGCCGGCGCCGCCAAACTCCAGAGTATTGAGATTGCCATCACCCTTGGCCGCACCGCCTTCCGTTTCGGTGGCACAGTTGCCGTGGTTGGTGCCGTTTTGCCCGGCGGCCTTGTTGCCACCACCGCCTGCATTGGCACATTGGATCGCACCCGCGGCGCCCCCCGAGCAATTCTGCTCGGATTCGCCAGGAATACCAACTCCGCACTCCGACGAACCGGGAGCGAAGTACCCCCCCGGCGAAGGCTGGAAGCCCATGCCATCCGCGTCGATGCGTCCGCCCGATTTGACGGTCATCTTGTTGGCTCGAACATAGACAATGCCGCCCATGGAGCCATCCACAGCGAGTGCCATAGAAGGCTTGAGGGTGCCGCCGTTAACAATTTCAACATTGCCGAAGGAAGCCGCCAGTACGACCTGAGCTTTGGCTGAACCACCCGTGACGTAGTCGTTGGCCAACGGCTTTATCAGATGAAGGGTCGAGCCGTTTACCGACTTCACCTGGTTCAGTTCCCAGGTGCCCGCGCTGACTCCATCACTGCCCCGGGTCTGATGAATCATGATATGACTGCCACTGTTGAAAGTACTGGGATTGCCCACCTGCAGCGCGTTCTCCCCCTGGTTGCCCATGGCCCCAGCGGAATACTGATTGGGGGCGAAGGCATATGCCACTACCAGGTTGTTCGAGGAAGCGAAGCTCGCTGAATCGTCTGCATAGAGATGCATCAGCACCTTGGGTGACGCCGGGTTCATAAGGTGCATGTAGGTAGTTGCAGAGCCGTAGGCAGACAATCCCCATTGCTCGACATAGGAGATGATGGTGCCGTTACCCTCTACGGCACCGGAACCGCCACTGGCGGCTAACTTCTCAAAGGCCTCCTGGGCAGTTGCCGCACCCAATTTCGCCTTGGAATCATCAAAAGAAACCACGCCCGAAGCAAGGGCCACAGGGTTGATGTCAGCGACATCGACACAGCCGGGACACTCCAGATCAGCGGCCTTCTCAGCGTTCAAAGCGGTATCCGCAGTGAGGGCGTGCTCAGCATCGCCCCCAGGTTCGACACCTTTGGCCCAGGCGAAGTTGACCTCGTCCCCGTTGATGCACTGGAAGCAGTTCACGTTGAGCGCCGCGCCGCCCTTTTGATCGGCTGCTGCGAAGGTAAAGGCAACGTCATCCGCATCTACACACTCCGGACAGGCAATATCGGCAGCCACGCCAGCTCCGATGCCAGACCATCCCTCCCCTGTGTAGACCTTCAATATCACTTGGTTGAGATCCCACCAAAGCTGTCCGGCAGCAGGGTCAGCGGGCGGGTCTACAGAATTGTGCACCGCCAGATTAAGAGCCTGAAAACCAGCAAAATCAAAATCACCCTCAAGGGCCACGGAACCGTCGGCCAGAAGTACCGCCCCAAGGCTGGCGAGTGCTGCTGCCACATCTTCCGACGTCATATAGATAGAGAGATCGGGAGAATCAACAAGGTCTTCGTACAAACCAGTGAAGTAGGGTCCAGGCTCATAGCCCGCCGCGGCCAGATAGTTGGCGACATTGTCGTCTGCGTAGCAAGCGCAGGCATTGTACCCGTTGACCAGCAGCCAGGCGGCCAGCGCCTCCTCGTCCAGCCCACCGCCGACGATGCCCAACTCTGCAAGCACATCGGGCAGCGCTTCGGGCGTGACGCAGAGATCGGGCAATTGCTGCAGCAAGACGAATGCTTCGGCATCCTCTCCGCCCAATTGAGCAGCATCCTGGGCATAGAGGGCGTAGGGGTCCGACACTACTTGCTGGCGGGGAGTCAGCGCTACTGGACCATCATCGGTTTCAACTGTCAGCTCCAGGAAGAGCTCCCCCGCCTTAAATGACCCTACCGGCAGAGGATTATCCGGAGTACCCAGGTAGACGCTGAAGAGGCCCTTGTCGGTGGTCACATCGAGGGACTCTTCAAAGAGCACCTCGCCCCCCGACGGCCCTGCGTACAGGCCGAAGGTAACTGTCCAGGTCCCCGTTACGGGGTTACCCACCGAGTCTGTCAAAAAACCCTGGTAGGAGAGAGCCGCCGGGACCGAAGCCTGGGCTGAAAGAGAAAGCAACAAGACGAGTAGGCTTGAGAAGAATCCGATTCTACGCATCCAAAATCCCCCAAATTACTGGGTGAGTGTCACAGTCAACGTATAAAGCCCCTTGTCGTTGGCCGTCTTGCCATCAACGAAGAGGTAGTAGGTGCCCTGCCCCGGCCAGCCCATGTCATAGCTGGCGGCTGGAACACAGGCCACCGGTGCCCCGTTGCAATCTCCCAGCACGATATAGATGGCGGGATCAAAGTCGGCGTCGACATTGAAGCTCGCCTTGGAAGTGCCGGCAGGTACCACGAATGTGAAGACATTCTCTGGCGCTCCCGCCCCCCCGCATGGTGCGGAGGAAAGGTCATTACTAAAGAGCGTCATGCCGCTGGCCTGGGACATGTTGTTCTGGAAGATAAGCTGCTGAGGAGCCGCACATGAGTCATTGTCAGGCGCATCAGGGGGCGACGGCACCACAGTCATGGAGAAGTCACCCTTGTGGAGATTGCCATTGGAATCGACAATCAAGTAATAGGTCCCGGGCTCCAGCACCCCCGTGTTGAGGGATTCGGTACCACAAGCCACCACTTCACCGTCAGCGCAGTTGCCCTTGCGCACGTAGAAACGGGAAGAGAAGGCTGCAGTCACTGAGATATCGAGACTGCGCCAATCATCCAGGGCGAAACCGTAAGTCACATCTGGTCCACCCGACCCACCGCAAAACGGTCCGATATTGGCATCGGTAGCCTTAATCTTGCCCATCACATCTTCGGTCGTACCGGTGACCGTCACCGTATCGGAGATGTCGAGCATCACCGGGGAATCGCAGGTGTCATTCATCGGTGCCGAGGACTTGGTGAAGGGGTAGATGACATAGGCAAACATCTTGACGTCACCTCCGGCACCACCAGTCTCCTTCACCTGGATGGAGTGCTCTCCCAAGGTCCAGTTGGCCACAGTAGAGAGGTCCAGGGATCCGGTAGCCCAGGCATCAAGTCCATCCTTGCCCCACTTTTGTGCCGCGGCATCCCAAGCTGGTTCTCCCTTGGCATTGGGATCACCGACTTGAGCCGTAACTTCTTCGCCATCGACCCAGATTTCGATCCCCTTCGGGTATGATTCATTAATGATCCCAGAGACTGGCGCGGCTTCAATCAGCCAACCATCACCTCCCGCTCCACCATCACCGACGGGCTCATAGGAATTGCCTTCCACCAGCTTGGTACGTTTCACATTTGTGTTGGCGGGAGATGAGTACATGTACTGCCCGTCGAAGGACATGTTTTCTATGTTGGTACCAACGTGAAAGCTGCCCACCTGCTGCTTGGTAGATAGGTCATAGAAATTGACGTTTCCACTGTTGTTGCCGCGATAGAGACGTCCCTCGAGACAAATCAGCGCTCCGTAACAGGTACCCGATACATTAGGCAAGCTGAAGGTCTCGATTTCACTTCCATTGGACCGGTTAAGCTTGTAGGCGGTGCCGCCGGAACTGCGCATCGCGTAGACGTGGTTTCCATCGGTACATACGCCACCAGCGGTACCACCGATATGCCGCTCCCAGATCTGACTATTGCTCTTGTCCTGGAACTTTCGCACCCGATCCTGACCCCAATTGGCCGTATAGTAAGTGCCGTCAATGTCGCCCCAAAGATCCATTATGTCGTTTGAGCCGGAATTGAACGAACCAACCTGCTGGTAGTTGCTGTTGATTCGATAGACCGTGGTCCCCGACCATGCGGGATACCAGAATTCCTTATGCTTCGGACTATACCCTCCACCATGCGAGTGAGTATCGAAGGAGACGCCAGAGACCCCTATGGGCTCAATGAACTTGAAGACGTGGCCCTCCCCTCCGGCACCACCAATGGCCGTGACATCTCCATCCAACTGGTGGAAATCAGCCATCATTACGATGGAGCCACCAGCACCACCGCCCGAGCCGCCACCGGCGGCATCCGTCCCATCTGCCGAGACCTTACCACCCTCCTGCACCACGAATGACTGAGCTCCGACAACCACAATGCCGCCACCCGTTCCGCCCAGGTGATGCTGACTGCCACCCGCACCACCAAACTCGAGAGTCGTAAGGTTGGCGCTGCCCTTGGCGGCACCGCCCTCAATCTCGGTGGCGCAGTTGGCGTGGTTGGCACCATCTTCCCCTGCGGTCTTGTTGCCACCGCCGCCAGCGTTGGCGCAATAAGAAGCACCCGCAGCACCACCAGAACAGTTCTGCTTCGATTCTCCGGGGCTCCCCATTCCGCACTCTGACGTGCCGGGAGCATAATTGCCGCCGCTGTTGGGCTGAAAACCAGCTCCGTCAGCATCGATACGACCACCCGACTTGACTATGATCTTGTTGGCTCGAACGTAGACAATGCCACCCTGGGAGCCATCCGCAGCCAGGACCTTCGAGGGCTTGAGCGTCCCGCCATTGACGATTTCGACGTTGCCAAAGGAAGCGGCTAGAACCACCTGAGCCTTTGCCGTACCGCCGGTGACGAAGGTGTGCGAAAGGGGTTTAATGAGATGGAGAGTCGAACCATTAACCGACTTCACCTGATTGAGCTCCCAGGTCCCGCCAGTGGTGCCATCACCACCCACCGTCTGGTGGATCATGATGTGGCTGCCGCTGTTGAAGGTACTTGGGTTCCCCACTTGCAGTGCCGTCTCACCCTGGTTGCCAATGGCTCCGGCCGAATACTGGTTGGGGGCAAAGGCATAGGCCACCACCAGATTATTGGAGGACGCGAAGCTGGCCGAATCGTCCGCATAGAGATGCATGAGAACTTTGGGCGTAGTGGGATTCATCAAGTGCAAATAAGTCGTTGCCGTGCCGTAGGCTGGAAGTCCCCACTGCTCCACGTAGGGAACGATGGTGCCGTTGCCCTCCACGGCCCCACCTCCGCCCTCCGAGATGATCTTCTCAAAGGCTCCCTGCACAGTGCTCGCACCAATCTGGGTCTTGGAATCATCGAACTTCACAGCATCAGAGTTGAGTGCATCTGGATCGATATCAATGGCTTCCACACAGCCAACACAGCCAAGGTCGAGGGCCGCATCGGCAAGCACTGCGTGTTCAGCGGAACCGCCCGGTTCAACCCCTTTGGCCCAGGCAAAGTTCACTTCAGTTTCGCTGACACACTGGAAGCAGTTGACGTTGAGCGCGGCCCCGCCCTTCTGGTCCGCAGCAGCGAACGTGAAGGCCACGTCGTCAGCATCGACACACTCGGGACAGGCGATGTCTGCAGCCACGCCAGTGCCGATACCCGACCACCCATCACCTGTATGGACTTTCAGCAGAGCTTCGCTCAAATCCCACCAGAGTTGCCCGGCAACAGGATCAAGGGGCGGTTCTGCGGAGTTGTGCACCGCCAGATTGAGAGCCTGAAAGCCAGCAAAGTCTAGGTCACCCTCAAGCGCCACGGAGCCGTCCGCCATCAATACTGCCCCAAGATCAGTCAGGATCTGCCCGACGTCCTCGCCAGTAAGGAAGCCGGAGAGGTCCGGGGAATCTACAAGGTCTTCATAGAGGCCAGAGAAATGGGGGCCAGAGTAGAATCCCTCGGCCTCCAGGTAAGCAGCCACGCCTTCGTCCCCATAGCAGGAACAGGGGTCATATCCATTGGCCAACAGCCACGCAGAAAGGGCTGTTTCATCCAAAAACGAATTGGCCAGGAGCCAGGCGGCCAGAGCCTCCTCGTCGAGACCACCACCAACAATTCCTAGCTCAGCAAGAACATCGGGAAGCGCTTCCGGGACAATGCAGAGGTCTGGCAACTGCTGGAGCAACACGTAAGACGAAGAATCTTCCCCTCCCAGTTGCGCTGCATCCTGAGCATAGAGGGCATAGGGATCTGACACCACCTGCTGACGGGGGGTCAAGGCCACTGGGCCGTCATCCGTCTCCACTGTCAGCGCCAGAAAGAGCTCTCCACTTTCAAACGAGGCCGTGGGCAGAGGATTATCTGGCGTCCCCAGGTAGACTGAGAAGAGTCCCTTGTCAGTGGTTACGTCGAGGGATTCTTCGAAGAGCGGGTCCCCTCCCGCCGGTTCAGCGAAAAGACCAAAGGTAACCGTCCAGGTCCCCGTTACCGGGTTTCCCACAGAGTCCGTCAAAAAACCCTGATATGACAGGGCAGCGGGGGCAGATGCTTGCGCCGAATACGGAATGAAGCATGACAGCGCCACTGCCACGATAGCTAGTCCAACTGAGTATCCCTTAGTCATTCTCGCTCCAACTGTGATTTGCTCCAACGCCAACTCGCTCCACTTCTGACTCCCGCATCCATCTTTTGCCTCACCCATTAGAATCACTGGGTCAACGTGACGGAAAGAGTGTAGAGTCCCTTGTCGTTGGCGGTCTTGCCATCGACATAGAGGAAGTAGGTGCCCGGTCCTGGCCAGCCCATGTCATAGCTGGCATCTGGAATACATGCCACTGGGGCAGCTCCGCAATTCTCCTTTGAAAGGTAGAGTGCGGGGTCGAAATCCGCGTCCACGTCCAGGCTCAACATTGACGTCCCCGCTGGCACCACGAATGTGAAGACATTCTCTGGGGCGCCGGCTCCGCCACACGGTGCCGAAGCAAGGTCGTTAGAGAAAAGAGTCATGCCACTCGCTTGAGCTTCGTTGTTCTGGAAGATTAACTGCTGCGGGGCGGCACAAGAGTCATTGTCCGGGGCATCGGGGGGCGAAGGAATCACATTCAGGGTGAAGTCACCCTTATGCAGATTGCCGTCGGAATCCACCACGAGATAATATGTCCCCGGCTCCAGTACCCCGGTATTGAATGAGTCGGTGCCACACGCCACCACTTCGCCATCGGCGCAGGCTTCCTTGCGTACGTAAACTCGGGATGAGAACGCCGCCGTGACATTGATTGCCAGACTGCTCCAGTCCTGCAGGACAAACCCGTAAGTCACGTCAGGTCCGCCGGCGCCACCGCAGAATGGACCGATGTTGGCATCGGTTGCTTTGATCTTGCCCATCACATCTTCGGTGGTGCCCGTGGCCGTCACGGGACCGGAGACATCAAGCATGATTGGCGCGTTGCAAGTATCATTGCTGGGCGTCGAGGATTTACTGAAGGGATAGATGACGTAGGCGAACATCTTCACGTCACCGCCAGCACCACCAGTCTCCTTCACCTGGAGAGAGTGCTCCCCGAGGGTCCAGTTTGCCACCGTTGTGAGATCCAAAGAACCTGTGGACCAGGACATCAGCCCATCCTTGCCCCACTTCTGAGCCGCAGCATCCCACGCCGGAGAACCCTTCGCATTGGGGTCACCCACCAGCGGTGTGATCTCCTTGCCATCTACCCAGATTTCGATTCCCTTGGGATAGGACTCGTTGATGATCCCCGCGAGGGGGGCTTTCTCGAGCACCCAGCCATCACCACCGTCACCGCCGGAACCCCAGGCGAGGTAGAAGTTGCCATCCAGCAGTTTCCAGCGAGTAACCGTAGAATTATTAGGAGAGGAGTACATGATTTGCCCGTCGAAGGACATATTGCTGACACTTGACCCGACATCGAAACTGCCTACCTGCTGTTTGGAACTGGTATCGTAGATCCTGACTTGCCCGTTCTCGGCAGCGTAGTACAGCCGACCGGGCAAGCAAACCAGACCACCGGCGATGTTGCCGGGAATATTTGGGAGGGTAAAAGTCTCGATGATTTCGCCCGTGTCTCGATTGAGCTTCCAGACGGTACTTCCGGAGTGTTGCATGGCATAGACATAGCTACCATCGGAGCAAACGGCACCTGCGGTCCCACTGATATACCGCTCCCAAACCTGGCTGCTCCCCATGTCCCCATACTTCCGCACGCGGTCATTGCCCCAGTTAGCAGTATAATAGGTGCCATCCATCTCACCCCAAAGCTGCATGATACTGCCGTAGCCCGAGCTAAAAGACCCAAGAGAGAGGTAATTGCTGTCGTAACGATAGACCGTGCTGCCTGACCATCCAGGATACCAGAACTCCTTATACTTGGGGCTATAGCCACCGCCGTGGGAATGTGTGTCAAAGCCAACATCGCTCAGCTTAGCCGGGGTAATGAACTTCCACTTTTCTGTGGAGCCTTCGCCACCATCACCACCGTCCGCAGTCACGGATCCATCCAGTTGATGAAAGTCAGCGAAGAGAACTACAGAGCCACCCGCCCCACCGCCCGATCCAGGGCCGCCTGCAGCCGTTCCGTCTGCTGATACCGTGGCCCCTTCCTGAACCACAAAAGACTGGGCACCAATGACGACGATACCGCCGCCAGTACCGCCATCGTCGTACATACTGCCACCGGCACCACCAAATTGGAGGGTACCGAGATTGGCATCACCCTTTGCCTCACCACCCTCGGATTCGGTGGCGCAACCGCCATGGTCGGAACCATCTTCGCCTGCGGTCTTGTTGCCACCGCCGCCGGCGTTAGCGCACTGCCACTTACCGGCCGCACCGCCAGAGCAGTTCTGCTTCGATACGCCCACTGAGGCCAGACCGCACTCCGACGAGCCGGGGGCGTAGTGACCGCCGGTGGTGGGATGGAAACCCATTCCGTCAGCATCAATGCGACCACCAGATTTCACAGACATCTTGTTGGCTCGTACGTACACGATGCCACCCTCAGAGCCGTCCGACGCCAGCGGTTTGGAAGGCTTGAGCGTTCCGCCGTTGACGATCTCTACGTTGCCGAAGGAGGCAGCCAGAACTACTTGGGCCTTGGCCACTTCATCGCTGACGTAGGAGTTTGCCAGGGGCTTCAGGAGGTGGAGCGTCGAGCCATTTACCGACTTCACCTGATTCAATTCCCAGGTACCAGCAGTGGTGCCAGAGCCACCACGAGTCTGGTGGACCATGATGTGGCTGCCGCTGTTGAAAGTACTGGGGTTGGAAACTTGCAGTGCCGTCTCACCCTGGTTGCCGATCGCACCGGCAGAGTACTGATTAGGAGCGAAGGCATAAGCCACCACCAGGTTATTGGACGATGCGAAGCTGGCCGAGTCGTCGGCGTAGAGATGCATCAACACCTTCGGCTGAGTCGGATTCATGAGATGGAGATAAGTGGTGGCCGTGCCATAGGCCGGCAGTCCCCACTGCTCCACATATGGCACGATGGTGCCGTTACCTTCGTTCAAACCGCCAGCACCTTCGCTGGCCAGTTTGTCAATTGCCCCCTGGACCGTATTGGCCCCCAGGTTGGCAGCACCATCGTCAAAACCGAGCTTGGCCGCGGCCAGCGCTGCTGGGTCCACTTCGCCGTCCTGAACACAGTGCACACAGGCCACGTCACTGGCTGAATCAGCCAACACCGCATGTTCAGCCACGCCACCTGGTTCAACACCCTTGGCCCAGGCGAAGCTCACCTCTTCTTCCTTGATGCACTGGAAACAATTAACGTTGAGTGCTGCCCCGCCTTTCTGGTCGGCGGCAGCGAAAGTAAATGCTACATCTTCGGCATCCACACACTCGGGGCAGGCAATGTCAGCCGCTACGCCCGAGCCGATTCCCGACCACCCCTCACCGGTGTAGACCTTGAGCAGTGCCTCATTCAAGTCCCACCAGAGCTGCCCAGCCACCGGCTCCGCGGGTGCATCTTCGGAGTTGTGGACGGCCAGATTGAGGGCCTGAAAGCCAGCAAAATCGAGGTTTCCGTCCAGCGCCACTGAGCCATCAGCCATAAGAATCGCACCGAGGTCGGCCAGAATCTGCCCCACATCTTCCCCGGTAAGAAAACCGGAGAGATCAGGCGCATCGATGAGATCATCATAGAGACCGGAAAAGTAAGGACCTGGCTCATACCCGGCAGCGGCCAGGTAGTCAGCCACATTGTCGTCGACGTAACAGGCGCAGGCATTGTAACCGTTGACAAGCAGCCAGGCTGCCAACGCCTCTTCGTCGAGACCACCGCCCACAATGCCCAACTCAAGGAGAACGTCGGGTAATGCGTCGGGCGTGATACACAAATCAGGGAGCTGTTGGAGCAGAACGAATGCTTCGGCCTCTTGGCCACCCAACTGAGCGGCGTTTTGGGCATAGAGCGCAAAAGGGTCCGAAACCACCTGCTGACGGGGCGTTAGAGCCACTGGACCATCGTCGGTCTCCACCGTCAAAGCGAGGAAGAGTTCCCCCGTCTCAAATGAAGCTACTGGAAGGGGATTGTCCGGCGTCCCCAGGTAGACCGAGAAGAGCCCCTTGTCAGTGGTTACATCCAGTGACTCTTCGAAGAGAGGGTCCCCTCCCGCCGGTTCAGCAAAGAGACCAAAGGTCACCGTCCAAGTGCCCGTTACGGGATTGCCCACCGAGTCGGTTAGGAATCCCTGGTACGAAAGAGCTGCCGGTGCTGCGGCCTGAGCTGGCAATGAAAACAAGAGTGCCATTATCAATGCTGGGAGATAGGGTCTACCCATTACGGTCCTCCAACTACTGCGTCACGGTTACTGTAAGAGTGAAGAGCCCCTTGTCGGCGGGCGTCTTGCCGTCCACGAAGAGGTAGTAATTGCCCGGTCCGGGCCAGCCCATGTCGTAGGAGACATCGGGGATGCAAGCCACAGGGGCCGCATTGCAGTCACCCTTTGCCAGATAAAGGGCAGGCGCAAAATCAGCATCCACAGCCAGACTCAGCTTCGACGTCCCAGCCGGTACCACAAAGGTAAAGACATTCTCTGGCGCCCCCGCTCCGCCACACAGTGCCGAGGAAAGGTCGTTAGAAAAAAGAGTCATGCCGCTGGCCTGGGAAGTGTTGTTCTGAAAGACCATCTGTTGCGGAGCCGCGCAGGAATCGTTGTCCGGCGCATCTGGCGGAGATGGAATTACGTTTAGAGTGAAGTCACCCTTGTGCAGGTTTCCGTCCGAATCCACTATCAAGTAGTAGGTGCCAGGCTCCAACACTCCAGTGTTCAAAGATGTATCGCCACAAGCTACCACCTCGCCATCAGCGCAGGTTTCCTTGCGCACATAGACCTTGGACGCGAAGGCAGAGGTCACTGCAATATCCAGACTACGCCAGTCATCTAGCACAAATGCGTAGGTAACATCAGCCCCACCCGAACCACCACAAAACGGTCCGACATTGGCATCGGTTGCCTTGATCTTGCCCATTACATCTTCCGTGGTGCCAGTGGTCGTCACCGGACCAGAGAGGTCGAGGAGAATGGGCGAGTCGCAGGTGTCGTTGGCCGGCACCGAAGACTTGGTGAAGGGATAGATGACGTAGGCAAACATCTTGACGTCGCCGCCGGCGCCACCCGTCTCTTTCACCGCAATGGAGTGCTCGCCCAGGGTCCAGTTGGCCACCGTCGTCAGATCCAGAGAGCCGGTGGACCACGCCTCCAGTCCATCCTTGCCCCATTTCTCTACTGCCGCATCCCAGCCCGGTGCGCCCTTACCGTTGGGGTCACCAACCTGCGGTGTCACTTCCTTACCGTCTACCCAGATCTCAATGCCCTTGGGATAGGACTCGTTGATGATCCCGGACATGGGGTCTTTCTCGAGCACCCAGCCCTCGCCGCCATCGCCACCGGCGCCGTCGGGTTCGTAGGTATTTCCTTCCACCAACTTGTAGCGGGTCACGGTGTTGTTGTTGGGTGAGGTGTACATCACCTGTCCGTCAAATGACATATTGTAGACGCTTGAGCCAACATTGAACGAGTCTATCAAGGTCTTCGTGTTCAGATCGTAGATGCGCACGCTGCCGTCACTTCTGGCATAATAGAGTCGGCCAGGAGTACACACGAGCCCGCCGTAGAGACTGTTGGGGATACCTGGCAAGGTGAAACTATCGACGGCCTGCCCATTGCTCTTGTTGAGCTTCCAAACAGTATTGCCGCTCTCCCGCATGGCGTAAACATAGTTGCCGTCAGAGCAGATCCCGCCGGCAGTACTTCCCAAATGGTAATCCCAAATCTGGCTGTTGCTCTTGTCCTGGAACTTCCGCACCCGGTTATTGCCCCAATTAGCCGTATAGTAGGTGCCGTCAATATCGCCCCAGAGTTGCATCATGTCGCCGGTTCCTGAGTTGAACGAAGCGATCTGCTGATAATTGATGTCGTGCCGATAGACGGTCGTCCCGGACCATTGCGGATACCAGAACTCCCGATACTTCGGACTGTACCCACCGCCATGGTCATGAGTGTTCATACTGATCGGACCCATGGATGTAGGTTCGGTGTACTTCCAGATCTTGCCCTTGCCGCCGGCCCCACCGTCGGCGACGACTTCGCCGTCTAGCTGGTGGAAGTCGGAGAAGAGGGCGATGGTGCCACCGGCCCCGCCACCGGAGCCCCCACCAGATGCGGCCGCACCACTGGCTGAGATCTTGGCACCTTCCTGAACAACGATGGACTGGGCACCAAGGACGACAATGCCGCCACCGTTACCGCCGGCCACATATTCACTGCCGCCCGCACCACCGAATTCGAGGGTGGACAGATTGGCATTGCCCTTAGGTAGACCGCCAGCCGCCTCATCATTGCACCCGGCATGGATTTGGCCGTCTTCCCCAGCGGTCTTGTTGCCACCACCACCCGCGTTGGAACAGACCCACTTGCCACCGGCACCGCCGGAGCAGTTCTGGTCGGTATCGCCTGGAGTCCCCGCAGCACACTCGGAAGAACCAGCGGAGTAGAATTGCGAAGAGACAGCCTGGAAGCCCATGCCATCGGCATCAATGCGGCCACCCGACTTGACCGTCAGCTTGTTGGCACGGACATAGACGATGCCCCCCATGGACCCGTCCGCCGCCAACGCCTTTGACGGCTTGAGCGTCCCGCCGTTGACGATTTCAACATTGCCGAAAGACGCAGCCAGAACCACCTGGGCCTTGGACGAGCCGCCGGAGACGTAGCTGTTGGCAAGGGGTTTGATCAAATGGAGAGTCGAGCCGTTGACTGACTTCACCTGGTTGAGTTCCCAGGTTCCTGGTGCGACGCCGTCAGCCCCAACTGTCTGGTGAACCATAATGTGGCTACCGCTGTTGAAGGTACTGGGGTTCCCCACCTGAAGCGCAGTTTCACCCTGGTTGCCAATGGCACCGGCGGAATACTGGTTGGGTGCAAAAGCGTATGCCACCACGAGATTGTTGGAGGATGCGAAGCTGGCCGAGTCGTCAGCGTAGAGATGCATCAGCACCTTAGGCTGGGTCGGATTCATGAGGTGGACGTAGGTAGTGGCAGTCCCATAAGCGGGCAAACCCCACTGCTCGACATAGGGGACGATGGTGCCATTGCCTTCGTTGAGGCCGCCAGCCCCGTCGTTGGCCAGTTTCTCGATGGCTCCCTGCACTGAATTGGCGCCCAACTTGGTTGCCGCATCATTGTAAGGGAGCTTCTCGGCCGCAAGAGCCGCAGCATCGATTTCGCCATCGTGAACACAGTTCACACAAGTGAGGTCGGAGGAGACTTCCGCGTGTACTGCGGAACCACCAGGCTCAACACCTTTGGCCCAGGCGAAGTTCACTTCTTCTTCATTGACACACTGGAAACAGTTGACGTTGAGTGCCGCGCCGCCCTTCTGGTCAGCAGCGGCAAAAGTGAAGGCTACGTCATCGGCATCGACACACTCCGGGCAAGCAATATCGGCGGCCACTCCGGTGCCAATTCCAGACCACGCCTCGCCAGTGTATACCTTCAGCAACGCTTCGTTGAGGTCCCACCAGAGCTGTCCTACCACCGGTTCCACCGGCGGCTCATCGGCATTGTGTACTGCCAGATTCAATGCCTGGAAACCGGCAAAATCAAAATCCCCCTCCAGGGCCACAGAACCATCGGCCAGCAACACCGCCCCCAGCTCCGAGAGAGCTGCAGCGACATCATCCGCGGTCATGAAACCGGAGAGGTCAGGAGAGTCGACAAGGTCTTCGTAAAGACCAGAGAAATGGGAACCAGCCACGAAACCCTCGGCCTCGAGGTAAGCAGCTACACCCTCGTCCCCATAACAGGCACAGGGGTCATAGCCACCCTCTAACAGCCAGGCAGCCAACGCGGCTTCATCCAGGTAGGAATTTGCCAGCAACCAGGCGGCCAGCGCCTCTTCGTCCAGACCGCCACCCACAATCCCCAACTCGGCCAGGACTTCTGGCAAAGCCTCTGGTGTAACGCAGAGGTCGGGCAATTGCTGGAGCAACACGTAGGATGAAGAGTCCTCTCCACCCAACTGTGCAGCATCCTGAGCGTAGAGTGCGTAGGGGTCCGACACCACCTGCTGACGGGGCGTCAAATCCACAGGTCCATCTTCGGTTTCCACGGTCAACCCTAGAAAGAGTTGCCCCGCTTCAAAGGAAGCAGTGGGGAGCGGGTTGTCCGGGGTACCAAGGTAGACGCTGAAGAGACCCTTATCAGTGGTCACGTCCAAAGACTCCTGGAAGAGTGCGTCGCCCCCCGATGGCTCAGCAAACAAGCCAAAGGTGATCGTCCATGTCCCGGTCACCGGATTACCCACCGAGTCGGTCAAGAATCCCTGGTACGAGAGCGCCTCTGGTGCCCCAGCCTGTACTGGCAGCGTAGGCAACAGAACGAAGAACGCTGTCAGGAGGATTCGTCGCATGATTCCCTCCTGATTACTCACCGTCTTCGGTCTTCTTCAACTTGGTGGTCACGGGGAAGACCTTGAAGTCTCCGCCAGCCGACACTCCTACTACGGGAGGCCCGGAGAGCACTCCCCTAATGGAAAGGCCACCACCTTTGAAGATGTGGCCAGTAGCCGAGAAGATGGGGGCAACCACCTTGGCGGTCAAAGCCCAGTCTTCATCAATGAGACCGTCACAGTCATCATCGATTCCGTTGATGATCAGGTCTTCAGTAATGGGCAATCCGAGACAGGCACCGTTCAAGCATTTGTAATCAGCGCAGGGCTCGGGGCCTTCGCACGGTCCATCAATATTGGTGTAAACGCAGCCCAAACTGGCGTCACACGAATCGGCGGTGCAGGGGTTTTCATCGTCGCAGCCCTTCAAGTTACCGGCTACGCAGCAGCTACCTTCCGGGGGCTGGCACTGAAAGCCCATATTCTCGCCATCCTCGCCAAGGGCGGCCCGACACTCGAAACCCTCGGGGCACTCTGGGCTATCTTCAGGGTGGCAGTACTTGCCACAGAAGCCCACCGAGCCGCTGCCCTTGAGGCAGAGCGCGCCAGCGTAAAGACATTGGGCGTCCTGATTGCATACGGAGCAGATCGTTTCCATGGGGGGGAAGCAGAGAGAAACGGGGTCGGGACCATCCACATAGACGGATTTGCATTCCCAACCGCCCGGGCATTCTTCCACGCAAAACGGAGCACAAACAGTTTGCCCCGATCCTGGTGCCACCTCTACACACATGCCCTCGCCATCGCAATCTTCATGCGACTGACAATCCTGTGCGGTCCAGATATCCACCGGAATATCTGGCGGAACGTCCGGCGGTGTGCCGTCCAGCGGAACATCCGGGGTTTCGACATCCTTGAAGATAATCTGGTCATCACCAGGCTTCCAGATGTCGGGGTCCACAACGTGGATGTCCCCGTGCGCGTCCAGCGCATCTGAGACGACGGCATCACCTTCACCGGCGTCCTTTTCTGTCGGGGTTCCTTTGCCCCCGCATGCGCCACCGAGCAGCGCGACTACAACCAAAAGTGTCCAAGATATTCTCAACATGCTTACTCCTCCGTACCATCAACGGTCAGGGGATTATATCGGCACCCGCACGGGTAGGGAAGGATAAAGTAAACTTACACCGTGTAATTGCGCGTGGTTACGAGCGCACGCGCGCACGCTTGATTGCTGTTGACACCCCCCGGACCCTCAATTATACTACCCCCCAATACCGTCTTTTGACTGGTTGAAATCAGGAGGAATTCCGATGGTTCTAAGAATGCTCACGGTCTTGCTGGCTGCCACTTTCGTGCTCGGTTGCGGCTCGGCCGAAGAGGACGTCAAACGGGAAGGCTACAAGGCCTCCACCCCTACGCCCGCCGATGAAACGGAAGAGGCGAAGACCATCAAGACAAAATTGGAAGAAGCCTCAAAAACGGCACGGCAGTCCATCACTAAGGAAGAGATTGCAAAACCCCCCGTTTCTGAAGAGTTCTTCGCCGTTACCGAGGCTTTCGCAGCCTCTGGATATCGATGGGAAGCGCTACGCCGCAAGTTGCCAAATGCCAAGGCCGGCGCTGGCATTGCTTACGCCAAGCTGACTCTTTTCGACGGTCGCCCCGAATCTGCCGAGATCTTTGATGCAATGGGCAACCACCTGAATATCGTTGCCTACCTGTGGGATAACGACTTCAAGATCTGGGGTTCGGTATACAAATCGGCCAACGACCGGATGCTGGGGATGTTCCTTTACTGCCCGGTGGACAACGATTTGTACGTCCACCCGCTCTCCACCTTCCGCGTTCACGCACCCTATACGCTTAAGATCCTAAGCACCGACAACTCCATTATCGCGGAGCAGGTTGACGGACACAACGAACTGGGAGAGCTGCCCGTCTGGCCTAAGTGCGAGGATGTAGTAGCCTCCCAGGGCAAGGGCGGCCCCTATCAGTCACCCTTTGGCCTGCACAAACAGATCTTCAATTTCGACGAATCTGGTGAGCTCCTGGGCAACGCCTCCTACGATATGAAGGGCAGCCTTGTGGAAGACATCCGAGGCATCGCAAAGCGTGAACTGACCTGGGAAGAGGGGCGTAAGACTGTAGAAGCTCTCTACACGGCAGACGAGTTGCTTTCGCGCTACCTCTTTGAGTATGACGAAGAGGGCCGTATCTCCCGCAAAAAGGTCGTCGACAAGGATGGCAAAGCGACCCTGGACTACTTCGGTACCTCCATCTATGAATTCACCTACGACAAACGTGGCCGGGTAGCCCGTGAGTTGAACAAAGACGCTTTGGGTGCCGTCACTGCAACCCACGAATACACGTACGGCAAACACCAGCAGCTTGCCTCACACAAGATCTTTGACGCGCAAAACACCCTGCAGACGACAAGGGTCCATACCTTCAACAAGAAGGGCGCGAGGGAAGAATACGCCATCTATGATGGTGATCCGCAAGCTGGGAAGCTGAAACTTGACGTCAATGGAGCTGCCCTCTACCGCTTCACCTACACTGACAAGGGCCGCCTCCTGACGGAAAGCCGTCACGGCACGACCCAGGTCGTGGACAAAGATGGCAAGCAGGATTATCTCCTCGTCAATGCCCTCGACCAATGGGCACTGATTGTCAATACCTATGATACCGAGAAAGAAGCAGACATAGTCTCCGCCCAGTATGTTCGCGTGGACAGTGCCGGCAACAAGGTCTTTGAAGAATGGACAAACCAGGAAGGCAAGCTCTCATATCGCATTGAGCGCACCTTTGAAGGAAACTTGTTGGCGAGCGCCATCAAGACCGACTATTCGCCCGAAGGTCTCCCGGTCAAACGCACTTACACTGGCGCTGACGGCAAGGTGCTTTACGTCGCCTCGCTCAAATATAACAGTGACGGCCTCTTCATGGAGGAGTCCTACTTCGCCGAAGATGGTGCCACCGCAGCCATGGCTGCTGCCGGCTACCACAAAATGCTGCGCACCTACACCGAAGACCAGAAGACCAAGTCCGATACTTACTTTGACGTCCTTGGCAACAAGGTCAAAACCGTGGTCTTCGAGTACAAGGAAGACGGTTCTTTCGTCGGTACGAAGACCTACGATGCCGAAGGCAAAGAAGTCCGCCAGCCGTAGCACTTAGCAGCACACCACCGACAGAAACTTGTGGGTCTTGACCTTACCCCCCATGGATTATGCCGAGTTGTAGAGTTTGCATCAGATGCCCAGTTCAAAGCGCCTGACGTCAACCTGACCTCGTCGTCAGAGACCTGTCCCCCTCATGGGCGGCGCTGCAACAGGTATGGGTGGGCCAACAACGGGTCGACTATTGTCAGAGAATCACGCTTGAAGGACCCGGCTATTCACAAACCTTGGCATCATACACTTTGACCGTCACATCATAGATGTTCCATGCGTAGGAGCCCGAGGTCGTACCTTTGAACACAATCTGGTTCGACCCATTATAGTTCCATTTGGACGCCGCACCCGAGTCTCCATAGAGTTGTTCCGATGACGGGATCTGTCCAGACCAGATTCCGGATCCGTTGAGCGTCACTTTCGCCGCAGGGATTGGCGGATTTGGAGCCTCTGGCCACTTATCTCTCTTGAAAGTCCATTCGACCTTCACCGTATCCCCCGAATAGATGCCGTTGGAACTGATGTTGACAGTCAATTTGTCACCGCTACCCGTCAAGCGCCAGAAGCAGTCACCACCATTACAAATACTGTCGCCCTGATTGGAAACCGAAGCGTCGGGAAAGGGCCAGGCACCCGCGGGGTTCCAGGTGTTGACAGTGTTATTGCCGACATAGGAAATCGTGACCGAGGGCGACTTGGTAGAGTACTGGACGCAATTGTCTGATGTACAGTAGCACTTGCAGCTCTCGGCCAAGTCCTGCTTGTATCCACACGAGTCGTACCAATAGAGATTCCCCCCACTGCACTTCTTATCGTCGTGGTTGTCACAGGTACACTCGTTGTTGCTGCACTTTTTGCCGCCCGAGCACTCGCCACAATCACATCCTTCGTAATTCCCACACTCCTTACCGTAGCAGACCCCGTAGCACGTTATGCAGGAATTCGAGCCGGAGTCGCAGCCGAAAGCACCACATTCCTCCTTCTTGCTGCCCCAATTGCTGCAACTGTCTTGCCAGTAGAGATCTCCGTCCTTGCAAGAATGGCCAACTTTGGGGGCGGAGGTACAAGAGCCGCCGGAACAGATGGTCTTGCATCCGGTACAAGCACCACAGTCACAGTCGGAGAAGACCCCACATTCTTTGTCCGCGCAGATATCGACGCAACCGAAACACACTCCTGAGCCGGATGAGCAACCCACAGCGCCACAATCCTTCTTCAGCCCCTCCCATTCTCCGCAACTATCCTTCCAGTAGATGTCACCATCCAGGCAATCATATGATGCTTGGGCTTCAGGGCCACATTTCCCCGCCAAGGAACAGCTTCTCTCGCACCCGGCGCAGGAACCGCAAGGGCACCCGTTCACTGTTCCGCATTCCCGGCCGGAGCAATGTGCCGCGCAATTCTTCTCGCAAGCGGAGTCCAGGCACTCGTACCCTTCCGAGCAGTGACCACAGTCACAGCCGCTGTGGAACCCGCAGTCCACGGTGGAACAAATCTCCGAGCAGCCGGATTCGGAACATTTGCCGCCAGAACAACCGTGCTCACATCCCTTAGCCATGTCCATCCTGGCACCACACTTGTCGAACCAGTAGAGATTGCCCTCTGAGCACTTCTTCTCGTGGTGTGCCGGTTCACAATCTTTGCCCGCCGCGTCCTCATGCCTCGTCGAAACATCCTGCTCTTCGTATGGACTTGTACAGGTCCCGGCGACACAAACCTCATTCCCGTCACACTCTGCGAAATAGGTCCAGGCCCAGATGGCAGAACTGCATCGAATGACATAGTTGCCATCGCACTTCAACTGACCCGAGATACTGCATTCTGCCGTTGGGTTATCACCGCTCCCACCGTCGCCACAAGCGGCACAGACATACACTATGGAAGCGAATAAAAGAGCAATACAGACGGGCGCCTGACGCATTGGCCCTCCTCGGAGCAGACAGGAAACGAGCTACAGTTCCGGATACTCGGCAGTTTGTTACCCTATTGTCATTGTTCTGAACTCTCATTCTTACCGGAAGTGAATTGGAGGTCAAGCGCAACTTTGTGGAAGTTATGGATTTGCATCTCTGCCGCAGAGGGGACCAACAATCACGCCCGATATCTATCGCAGTTGCTTCTAAGGTCCAATCGGCTAAGCCTTGGACAAAACACTGAGTCGTTGTAATCTTCCCGCACCGGAGATTGACGATGAAAGACTTGATTCGACTCTGTGGTGCAGTTGGCGCGGCCTTGGTGGTCGCACTTTGGAGCGTCGCGTATAACGAGGCAATGATTGCCCTCTTCTGGGGATGTGATTTCTCGGAAGATCGCCTGACTATACTTCCGCTCCTCACTCGTTCTTGCTACGAGGCCCGCTGGTTTTGGATGGCCGCGCCAATCTTAGCGGCAGCCATCGGCGGCTGGGCGATGAAACGAGAACGTCCAGGTGAACATCGGCATTGCATCGACGCCGCTCTATTTGGTCTCACCCGGGCTACCGCACCGGGCCTGACGTGCTGCTTCGGCAACGCGCTAATCAGCAGACGCCCCTCGGTCCTGCAGCCCGAGAGGCTTTGTCATGGTCCCCTGCGGACGCCTTCGAGTTCACCATTGCTGAACCATGTTTGCAGCAAGGGCCCGCCGCCATCAACGGCAACCTACCTCACCCATACTCACCATGCTCGAACACGCAGCACCACACCCATACTCGCCATGCTCGTTTGCCTCTACCCAATGTATGCTGGGCAAAACGCGTGTGGCTCCACGGCTTTGCCACTCATGCTCGGCATTGCTGATCGCTCATTCCCAGCGGGAATGGGCAGGGGGTAAAGGGAGTGCGCTCCGCACTTAAGCCTCTTCCCCCGCTCGCCCAAACACAGCCTATCCACGGCGCAGCCGGCCACAGGCTTTTCACCTCACACAAAGCCCATGCCATGAAACAGACCGGGTGGTGCCAAGAGTTCCCTCGCCGGGATCCCCCCGGCCGCGGGATGACATACACAGCATTGCCGGTGCAGAGAGATCCTTCACTGCGTTCAGGATGACACCCGAGAACACCGCAGTTGCCCCTACGTCCTCGAACGCCAATCAGCGATGGCTTTGCGCAGAGCTTCTGGGGCAATGACGCTGCAGCCGATTTTGACCTCGGGAAGACCATCTAGATAGGCCACTACCTCTTCGTCTGTGAGCGCCTCAGCTTCTTCCACTGTTCGGTCTCGAATGAGGAGCATGGTGGCGGCCCCGGCCGCGATGGCAGCAGCACACCCTTGCGTTTGAAAGCGAGCATCGGCGATCTTACCGTCCGCTACTCGAATGGTGATTGTAGCCTGGTCCGAGCACGCCGGATTAATTGCGCTCCCAGTGCCATCCGCCCCTTCGATTACTCCGGTATGGGGAGGATTCAAGAAGAGGTCGAGTACCTTGCGTGAGTAGAAACGGCTCATCTATTGTTCTCTTCCCCTCCATCAGGATCGCTGCCGACGTCAGATTCATAGCCAACATCATGCAGTTTCCGCTGCAAGACCTCTAGACCTACCGGGGCCTTCAAGCCAATGCGAACCGCCTTGCTCTCTACGTCCACGTCCACGTGAGAGACCTCTTCCAGATCAAGCAGGGAGGTGGACACTTTACGAGCGCAATTCTGACAGGTCATGCCCTCAACCGCCAGAGTTACTTCAGGCGTACCACTTCGCCGGTGCCAGGCCGCCAATACTTTGCGCGCCGACGGCGCTACCAACTGATAGCCCAGCAATGCCAGCAGGAGATAGCCAGATAGCCAGACGAGGGTGCTGGGCTCAGCCATATGGTGGTGGTGCGCCTCGATGCCGCCCCCGGCATACCCTAACCATCCAGCCAACAAATCAGTACCCCACCCCATGGCAATGGTCCCCAGAATAATGGTCCCAAGGTAGACTGCCAGGCCGCGCTTGCCCACCAGGTCACGGGCCACCGCGATGGCAACCGCGTTGGTCGCGGGTCCGGCCAGCAAGAATGCCAACGCAGCCCCCGGGGATAGACCCTTGGCCAACAGCGCTGCGGCAATGGGGATGGAGCCAGTCGCACAAACATAGAGAGGTGTCCCTACCAATACCATGCCGACATAGGTAACCCAGGTCACCCCAGTGAACCGAGCCACTAAATCAGCGGGGATCAGAAGGGTGATGGCAGCACCGATCAACAGTCCCAGAAGCACGGAACCGGCGATGCCAGCCAGAAGTTCATTGAATGCGTAGTCCGTAGCTTTCCACAGGCGCCGACCAAAAGGCCCACCCGAGCCGCCACCCACCTTGCCATAAGGGGCAACCGGGGCGGCATCGTCACGGGTGACAACGAGCATCATAATACCGGCAACCAGGGCAATTGCTACACTGGCCACCGGACGGACGACTGCCAGAAACCCACCGAGCAGAGCGTAAGTAGCAAGAATCGAGTCAACCCCTGTTACAGGAGTTGCCACAAGGAAGGAGAGTACTGCAGGCGGGCTCGCACCGCTCTTCTTGAGGGAGGCCGCCACCGGCAGCACCCCGCACGAACAGAGGGGTAAGGGAGCCCCGAGGAAAGCCCCCTTCACCACCGACCATGTCGAACGACGACCCAGTTGCCCGTAGACCCATTGCTCAGGAATGAAGACGTGGAGGAGTCCAGCGATCCCAAACCCCAGCAACAGGTAGGGTGCCATTTCAGCAGAAAGCCGCACAAACTCTAGCCAGAACTCGTTTACACCAGCCATCATGACAGCCTATGCACCCCCGCGCAGTTTAGAAACTGTGGGGCAGTAAGTCACCCCCGGGCCACAACCTAAGGTATCTTAAAAGAGGGTCCCGTCAACCCGAGTACCGGGGGAAAAGGGAGCATCCCCCGGATGGGGGACGAAGGGGGCAGTAGCATCGCCCTCGGTGGCCCGTACCAGGGAGCGGTCGGCACCACCGTCGGCGCCATAGCTCATGGCATCGCTGGCCGTTTCATCAGTTCGGTAGAGAGTCAGCGTGTCGCCACCATTGTTGAGACCGAGTCCATTGGCCAGGTATACCTGGGAGCCGGTCTCGGTGGCGAAGTCACGGACCAGATCAGCGTCACCGCCGCCAAATATCAGGAGCGCCCGACCGGGCAGTATCTCTGATCCCGAGGGGAAGACAAAGCGAGTACCGAAGCCATCGGCGAGGAACCATCCGGAAAGGTCAACGGGAACCGCAGCAGTAGAAACCAATTCGACAAATTCGTCGTCAAAGGCACTGCGAACTCCATCACCGTTGGCGTCGCCAGCCAACCCTGGAGCTGGGTCGGCGAGCACTTCATTGATGACCACCACGAGGGGATCCTCAGGTTCCACAGAAACAACGCAAGTGAGCCCCAGCGGCACGCATTGACGTGATTTGATCCAGCTTCCGGAAGCTACGTCCATGCACTCATACCCCGTGGGACAAGCATCAGTGGAGAGACATTCTGCAGTGCAAACCCGCTCATCGTCATTGAGCCGGGTACACTTGTTGCCCGGCGCACCGCAGTCTGAATCAGCGGTGCAATCGCCACAGAAACCGGCAACGTTGGCATAGGGATGGAGCCGGGGATTGTCATCGATGCCATGGACCCCGTACATGGAGTGAAACCAGGTGCTGTTGCCATCCAAACGGGTGAGTAACTCAGAGTATTTCCAGGGAGTGTGGTCACCGTCGTAGTCGGTATCGATGAGAGAGGTCAGGAAATTGCGAACCACTCCTGCAGTGGAGGCATTAGAAAAGTTGGTAGTGGTAACGATGTCGAGATGATTCCTATCTTCCTTGGCGGGATTCTCCCAGAAGGCCTGACCCAAAGCGTAGGTGTCGCAGCCTTCGGCCAAGACTACCTGGTAGCGTCCAGCCGGCATCTCCAGGGCCGCTATCTCAGAGTCGTCGATGTCCCCCTTGGTGGTCTTGCGCCAGTTGGCTAAGGCAAAGCCGTAGAAGGGACCAGAGTGGCCGCTGAACATAATCACATCATGGGTACCAAATGCCGCGATCATATCATCTTCCAACTGCTGACCGCCGGCATCAGAATCCGGGTCGGTATCAGTGCCAGCCTTTCCCCAGTACATGGAGATGCTGACCTTGACATCCTTGCCGTTGGCTCGAATGGTCCGAGTCAGAGGACCGCTTGTACGGTTGTATTCGTCGTATGATTCAACGGGTGAATCAAAGCCGTCCTGAACCAACCAGTTGTAGACATCTCGCGAGTGCACGAGGTGGTACTCCTTGTGATAATCCCAACCGAAGTGCAATGAGATGGTCAACTCACCATCGTCGAAAAGCCGCTGGTAATCTATCCACCCATCACTCGACCGCTCCTCAGGCCAGATGGCCAGGTCAAGATGCTCCAGTTGTTCAGGCTGAACCTTGGCCGGGTCGAAACCACTCCAGGGTGCTTTGCGGTACCACTCTTTGTCCAATTCCAGTTTCCCGAGGTCCGCATTAGAGACGATCCCGACGGGAAGTTGAAAATGGTGGCGGCCATCCTCGTCAAGGGTGGTGTCCAATTCATTCAAGAGGTCCATCTGGCCTCCCACTTCCTGACGGAACTTGAATGTATAGCGCAGCGGATTCTCGGCATCGGCAACAATCTCGAGGTCGTCGTATGAGCCATTCTTGGTTAGGGACTCGAACTTGTTGTCGTGATCGTCCTCCGGTCCCATCAGGTACTGCAGGAGAAACCAGTTCACCGCCACCTGCCTGAAGAAGACCAATTCCTTGACCCGAGCCATGCGGGTCTCTTCGTCAGCCTCTGCGAGGAATGGTTCAAGCTCAATCCAAGTCGTCCCTTCGACCATGTATTCCTGAGCAGAGAGACTGAAGAAA
Organism: uncultured Myxococcales bacterium; assembly: GCA_964522395.1. GTDB lineage: Bacteria > Myxococcota_A > UBA9042 > CAIXZC01 > CAIXZC01 > CALGBT01. The sequence goes on along the minus strand of CAZFVN010000002.1, from coordinate 21,734 downwards.
TTGTCGGCTTTGCCGGGGGGCACCACTACTGCCTCCTCCTCACCTCCGCCTTCTCCACCACACTGCAGGCAGCAAGCCAAAGCCACGATCACCACTGACAACCAACCTCTCTTCGCCATCTGGGGCCTCCCCGGGTCCGATTCGCTCTTAGGGGTCCTGATACTGCGAAAGCCTCCGTTTGTAAAGGCAAAACCGATTCAACGCCCCGCAGCTTGCCAGGGTCAGACGAGGCTTCCGCCTGCGCCACCATGTCACAGCTTGACCTGAAGCGTCACGCCCTTAGTGAAGGGGACGAATAGTGGCCACAAAATCTCTGGCACATCCAGTTTCACCGGGGTAAGGTGGCAATGGTAGGTGGAGTGCTTTTGGCGAGGGAACCATGCAGGCCAAAGTAATGAGCGACGCAGGGAAATGGGATTCTGGAGATTACCAGCCGACGATCCTGGTTGTCGACGACGAAGCTCCGGTAAGGCATTTTCTGAAGGTCCTGCTTGAGCGATTGGGATATCGGGTCGATACCGCCACGGGTGGCCCTGATGCGCTGCGCAAAACCACCAAGGTGAATTACGACGTCGTCCTTACGGACCTCATTATGCCTCGAATGGACGGCCTGGAAGTCATTCGGCGCGTAAAGGAGATCTCGCCCGAAACTGAAGTGGTGATGATCACCGGATATCCCAGCTCAGAGACCATTGTAGCCGCAACCCGTGCTGGAGCTCTGGACTACTTGCCAAAATCACCCGACCCCGAGCATCTGGCCGTGCTGGTCGAGAAGGCAATGAAGGTACGGACCCTTCGCCGCAAAGCGGAAGAACGGGATTTCTACGTCCGCATGGCGCAAATGGACGGCCTGACAGAGCTCTTCACTCGGACCTCCTTCAGACGAAGCCTGGAAGCGGAGTTCAATCGGGCCAAACGAGCTGAGTCCCCTCTCTCCGTACTCTTCGTTGGAGTCGACTCCCTTACCGAGATACAGCGTGAGCGAGGAACGCTTTATGGCGACCGAATCTTGCGCTCGGTTGCAGAGGCGATGCGGGGGAGTTGCCGAAACTATGACATTCTGGCTCGCTACAGTGAGGATTCCTTCGCGGTAATCGCACCTGCTACCAGCCCCGAGGGGAACAAGATTCTGGCCGGGAGGATCAACGAGCAATCTAGTGCCGCCCTCGTCCAGGAAGAGGCACAGACTCCCACCGTCAGTGTGGGAGGAGCCAGCTTTCCTGTAGATGCCGATTCGCCAGATACTCTGGTTGAAGAGGGTGAATCAGCGCTCCGCAACGCCCGCCGCAAAGGCCCCGGTTCGGTCCACATTACCTGATTCTCGCCCTTCCCCTCGACTCAGCAGAGCCAACGCAATAGCACTTGCATGAGGACATTTGACAGCGCATGTGCCACCACTGAACCGGCAATGGAGCCGGTCCGGTCCCGCAACCATCCGAAGAGTAGCGAAGGGAAGAATACGGCAAGTCGATCGCCGCTGGGAATAGCAACCAGATGCGAGAGCGCAAAAATGACCGAGGTAAGAATAACCGCCGGGCCAATATCGCCTCCAAAGATGGTCCAACGGCGCGATATGAGTTGCTGCAGACGAGTCTGGAGGTACCCCCGAAAGATGATCTCCTCGGGCAACGCGATAAGGATGAACTGCACAAAGAAGAGCAGGAGCAACCAGGAGTATCCACGCTTTGCAGTGTAGGGCAATTCGGCCGTCTGTTGCAGTGGAACCCCGATTTCGGTGGCGGAATCCGAGTCTATCGTAATGGTGGCGGGTCCGGCAGGAGGGGTCACCCGGAGCCGACTATCAGGGGGCAGTAGAACCCTGCCTTCCTCGACCTTCACCGATGCAGGCAAGCCACTGACCAATAGCCGAACATGGTCGGTCTCGGGGCTCCAACTCACTTCACCCGCCTGATCGCTTCCACTAACGATCGCCAACCCTTCGCCCAGTGCCCTGACATGCAAACCAGTGGTGTCGTCCGGATTTCCTAGCCGCAGCTCCTCGGGCCAGTCGGCGAGTTGGCGAAACTCAAGACAGGGCCGACGACCGAAGAGAAGCGCGTGATACCCAAAGAAGGCCCCCCCGAAGAGGGGAAAGATGATGGCCAACACCAATACCACTGAGACCCAGGTGCGACGTACTGGCCAGCTCACCGCGATGGAATCAAGATTCTTGCCCTTCCGCCAGACGACCCAGGCTGGAAGGTAGATAAACGAGGCCGCCACGAATGCCGCAGCATACTCTCCGAAAGCTGGCCAAAGAAGTGGCAGGTATGAGAAAATCGCCAGGGCCAGAAACGCGCCCGAGACAACCCCCACAACTTCACTGAAAACGGCTGTATTTACAAACCGTTTTCCCACCTTCTCCGTATCTAAGGAATCCATTGACGCGTGATCCGAATCATGGTAACTACTACTACCACATGTCGGGCGCGTGGTCCATCGCTTTATTCCGGGAGGTCGGACATGGAGAGAAGAACGCAACATAGGTCGATTTACGCATGGGCGGGAGCCCTCGTTCTGGCAGCCGTCGTGGCAACCGCCGCGCCCGTAGCCTTTGGACAACCTGCACAAAAAGGGAAGCCGAAAGTTTACGTCTTCCCATTCATCAAAGGTACGGGTGTCTCGGACGTCGTCTTCAACAAAGCCGAGCAATACTTCATGACCCTCTTCAAGATGAGCACTAAGTTCGAATTGCTCACCGACGAAGAAGTCAAGGATGCTGAGGCGGACAAGCAGAAGCTCGTGAAGCGAGCGGCCGTACAGGTCTCGGCGCCCTGGCTTGAGGAAGCTGACAATCACCTCTGGCAAGGCAAGGACCTGCTTGTCAAGAAGGAGTATCGTAAGGCGATCCGAAAGCTCAACAAGGGTAAGGAACTCTACGAAGAGCACTACCTTGAGTTGCGGGACTATGACAAGTTGGTAGACGTCAACCTGCAATTGGCCATCGCCTTCTTCCAGGCTGGCTTCAAAGACAACGGAGAGGAACTCCTCAAGGACGTCCTGGTCTGGCGACCCACGCTGGTCGTCGACCGCAAGAGGTACCCTAAGGAATTTGTCGACTCGCTGGAGAGCCTGAAGATTCTCCTTGAGGGCCGTAAGGGCGGCAAGGTGCGTGTGGAAGTAGCCCCCGCTGAGGGTGCGAAGGTCTACGTTGACGGCCTCCTCAAAGGGACCCTCAGCGGCAGCAAGAGGGGCGTCGATGTTGATGGTCTTTACCGGGGAAAGCACTACGTTCAGGTCATCAAGGACGGCTACGAGATATGGGCCCAGAAGGTCGGTGTCCCGGCGCCAGGTCGCACCAAGAAGGTTGCTGCGACTCTGACAGAAGCGAAGGTCGAAGTAGCAGCCGTCGGCGGCGATTGGGAAGGCCTGGGATTCAAGGTCTACGAATTCGCCACAGTTGGCGAATACGGCATGAAGTTTTCCAAGCAGGCAAAGGTCTTTGCTGACCGTGTCCAGGTCCCTTACCTGCTCTTCGGCTTCGTCTCTGCCGAAGCTCGTGGAACCAAGCTGACCCTCTTCCTCTTTAAAGCAGAGTGGAGCGGCCTGGCAGAAGTTGAACCCGTTGGCTTCGACGAGAATCTTACCAACCTGCAGGTCAATCTGCTCTTCCTTGAGGCCAATCTTGCCTCCGCCTTGACCAGGTTCCCCAAAAACAAGGTTGTGCGCGGCACACCCGAGGTTTACAGGCGCTCCCAGGAGTTGGCCGCCAAGATGGCTCAGCCAGAGCCAGTGGCCCCCGTAGAACCGGTCAAGCCGGTAGAACCGGTGGTCAAGGTTGAACCCGTACGCCCGGTAGAACCAGTGGTCAAAGTTGAACCCGTACGCCCGGTGGAGCCGGTCAGGCCCGTGGAGCCGGTCAGGCCCGTGGAGCCGGTTCGGGTAACTCCGACGGTTGCGGCAGAGGACCCATATCTCCCGTCCCGTACGGAGCCGACCAATGAAGTAGTAGACGAAGATCTGGGTGAACTCTCCTCTATCTTTGCGGATAGCGGCGACGACAATGACAACCCCATTCTCGGACCAGGCATCCCCACGGATCCCGACCGCGATTGGGGCGGCAACAAGGGCGGCGACGATAATGCCATTACCAAGAAATGGTGGTTCTGGACTGGCCTTGCAGCCGGCGCTGGTCTCCTCGGTGGCGGAGGTTACCTGCTTTACTAAAACGTAAACGGCTCTGGCGGCGGGGGTGGATACTCAGCCACTTTCCAATGGGGCCAGCAGTAGGAACATAGATTCAATGTGAGTTAGAGGGCGATTCCAATGATGATTCAGTCCACGAAAAACAGGGTGTCGATTACCGTTGCAGCATTGCTGGCCCTGACCTTTGTTGTCTGCAGTAAAGGCTGCGGAAGCGAATCCAGCGAAGAAGGGGCCGTGATTAACATCTGTGGAGTTCCCGAGGACCAATTTGAGGACCTCTATCCATTCGCGGAAGGGAACTGCGCCTTCATGAAGCTCTGCTACAAGAAGAAAGGGGATAACAAGCTGCGCGACTGTCAGCTAGTTGATTTCGACGATGGCTCTGGATACGTGGATGGACTGCCCTTTAACGAGAATATCTCCCTGGTTGCAGAATGCTACGATAGCGACCCGTTGTCCCCCACACCGGAACCCCAGAACTTGAAGGCAAAGGGCCAGACCGTTCCTTTCAGGCACCGCGACGGAGATGATCTGGGGCTACTGGACATCTACATGATGTTGCCCAGCTCCTTCGGCCCGACCATGTCCTATGGTTTGGAGTTGCATCTCCCTGCTTGCGCAGGCACCGCCTCTTCGCCTTACGCAGCCCGCTGGGGGGCCACAGCCACTGAACTATTTGATAGCACCATTTTGATCGCAGGCGGTGCCGAAAGCAGTGATTGCGATAATTGGAGTGACCCTACCTGTGTAGATAAGGCCCACAGCACGGCGACTATTTACGACCCGCGCAACGGAACCTTCAACCCCGTGGGCACGCAGGAAGGCGCACTGATGAGCCAGAAAAGGGCCTTCGCCGCGGCAGTCCGATTGCCTTCTGAACAGGTTGTGATATTCGGTGGTGTCAACGCGGCCGGAGAACCGACCAGCTCCATTGATGTCTACGACCCCGTGGAATTCAGCTTCACTGCGATGGAGCCGGACAAGGCCATGTTCGATACCCGGTCCCGCTTCACCGCCACACTGATCTCGTCGGCTGAAGCAGGTTACGTACTCCTGGTTGGTGGGTATGGCACCGGTGAGACGACATGGGAAGTCTGGACTCCAACGCTCGGCACTGTCGCCACTGGCCAGTTGGCCGATTCCCGGTGGAATCACACGGCGACATTGATCACGTCCAAAGAAGACCCTGCGGTCAAGCGGGATATGGTCGTTATCGCCGGTGGCGAAGGCGGCGAAAAGCCCGGCGCTGCTACCGTTCGAGATACGGTGGAGATCTTTGACATTGATGCCAACCTGCTCGACCCGTTACCCATCGCCCTTTGCTCCAATCTTACACCAGAATCTCCAGCGGCCGCGCCCAAAACCATGCACGCTGCCGCCTTCGTGCCGAAGCGACATTTCCTCTATATCGCGGGCGGCTTCGAAGATGCCCAGCATCTTGAGCCTGTGCAGGATATCTGCGTCTGGCACTCCTCGCAGGAGAAGTGGTCTGGCGAGGCTGGCACTTTCCGGCTGAAGACCGGTCGAGGTGCACTCTCGGCAACCGCACTGCCAGGTAACGTCGTTCTCTTCGCAGGTGGTCTCATCAAGGACTCAGGCGTGCTTGGCTGTGCTCCCACGGTTGAGATTGTTTTCGAGTATGTGAAGCCGGATACTGGCGAAACCGTGGTCGACATCGGCCCGGGAGAGAAATTCCCCATTGCGATGCTCAATCCCCGCTGGGACCACAACGCGATCGTGGGGGCTGATGGCAAGGTACTCTTTTCTGGTGGCATCGGCTGCTCACCTACCTCATTTTCCGTGGTCGAGGAGACCGAAGTATTCAACCCGCAGTAGGGGGCGCAGTGTCCGGCGTTCCTATCCCCGCGGCCCTAATCCGGTCCACCATTTCAGTCGCCCTGCTCCCCGGTCTGCTCTTTGGCGCATGCAGCAAGCCTGAAGAGGCCTTACTGGAAGAGGTCAAGCCCATTGGACAGACCGTCGAGGCAGGACCTATCGCGTCTGAAGAAACGGCTGGGCTATCAGACCTTGCTCCGGCACCAGCCGATGACATCGCAACAGATTCGTTGGACCAGAACACGAATCTCGATGTCCGCCTGCTGGAAAGCGTTGCTGATACGGGACCGGCCCCACCAGCAGACCCATTGGCCATCTTGCCGCCGGAGGCACCACTGCTACCAGCCGATCATGGGCTGGAGACTCTCTATCAGTGCGTCGATGCCAATTTGGCTCGAGTGCCGTCCGCGAGATTTCGGCGCCATCTCCATGTCCGACTTGCGGCAGCCATTGCGCGACGAGATCCCCCTCGCGGCCTAGCCACATTGAACCGCGCCACCACGTCGAATCCATCGCCGGAAGAAGCAGTTATCCTGACCCTGGCAGTTGCTTCAAGGGACCTGCGCCGCGCTGTCACAATCGCTACCGGATTCACCTCCCTCAAAAACCGACGCCGCTCACTCGAAGGACTGGTGAATCTCGCTACAGAGAAGAGCGGCGGGTGGGGCATTATCATCGCGAATCAGATGCGCGAGCGAATCCCCCGAGAGATCTTTCTCCTCAATCTCATCGAACGGTTGGCTGAGACCCGCCCGGTGGACTCCCTCCTCTTCGCCGATCGCGTGATCGAGCCCCTGCTCAACGATTGGGCCATGGCGCTGGTGGCCGCGGCTGAAGCCGACCAGCATCTCGACCAGGCCCTGGCAAGAATTGAGGAAATAGAGAACCCGGTAGTCAGAGATTGGGCGCTACTTAGATTGAACCGTGGCCTGGCGGGATCGACGCCAACACGAGTCGACGAGTTGATACCACAGATCCAGCGGAGCCTGGTGCGTGACGAGCTACTAGGTCACCTGGCACTTGCGGTGGTTGCCGATACTCCCGATCGGGGCTTAGCCATAGCGTTGCGCATAGAAGACCCGGAGATGTTGCGCCGCGGCCTGGATGCCCTGGCCCAAGCGCTCCTCCCGCATAAGCCAGCCCTCGCACGCTTCATGGTCGAGAAGAAGCGCGAGCCCCCACTATCCCCGGAAGTATGGCTGTCCTGGCTCAAAGCCGCCTGCCGAGACCATCCAGACAGCGCAGCGGAGATGTTGGGTAAAGCCTTGGACGAACTCTCTTTGCAAGAGGAACTAACGGGCTTACTCAATTGCTGCCCCGGTGCTCCAATGGCGGTACGCAGCGTTGCCTCCAACAGGGACATCCACGATGATCACCTCACTCGCTGTTATGTTTGTGGCGGCGTCACATCGGACGCTTTCATCGCCGCACGCATGGTACGCGATGACGGAATACGTAACGACGCGCTCTTGTGTGCTATTGACGGACTCACCGCTAAGGATGCGAAGCCCGCTGTCAAGGAGCTGACGAACCTCACGGAGCCACTCCTGAAGGACCTCGCCGCAGCATCGCTGGTTGGGAAACTGCATACCGCAGGGGAGAATATAGCCGCATTGGAGCTAGCCGGATCCATTGTGGACCCCTATCTTCGAGCTCCCGCACTGGCGCTACTTGTGGTTGCCGAGAACGAGGCGGTAGCTTCTACGGCCATGCAGGCCTTTGACATGGCCATAGAGGGTATCAGCGACAGGTGGCGCAAGGACTCCGCCCTTGAGTCGCTCGTCCGCTCTTCGTGGAATCATGACCAGACAAAGGCCTGGAAGACCCTCACAGCAATAGAGGACTCTGTTCTGGTTGCCCGCCTGATTGAAGAGTTGATGACCGCGCCTCTCTCGGCCGACCGAATTCAAGATCTTATGGGATCAACACCGCCCGGCGCACCTCTTGCACTCGCCTGCCTGCGCAGCATTGCCCTTGAACCGATGCCAGTCGAAGTCGCTCCAGTTGACTCCGCCCCAGTGGCCCCAACATCTTCGGAGCCCGAGCCAGCCAAGCCGATGCCAGAAAAACCAACCCCGGAGATTGCACCCCATGAGTGAAGGCGTTAAGCGCTGGACCGTCCGGGCAATCCTCGATTGGACCATCGGCTACCTTCGTGAACAGCAGGTAGATTCACTCCGACTGGACGCCGAGTTGCTGCTCGCCCATACTCTTGGATTACGACGTCTAGACCTCTATCTCGATCCGGACCGCCCCCTTCTGACTACTGAACTGGCTGGTTTCAAAGAAATCGTGAAAACGCGGGTGGCGGGGCGCTCAATAGCCCATATCATCGGCAGCAAGGAGTTCTACGCTGTGCAGTTGCAAACTCCTCCGGGGGTCTTTGTCCCTCGCCCAGAAACTGAGGAACTGGTAGAAAAGACTCTCACTCGTATCCCCGTTGCCGGCACCAGCCACTTGCTCGACATCTGCACGGGAAGCGGAGCCATCGCCATCGCCATCCTGCGAGAGCGCAAGCAGATGACCGGCTGTGCGATAGAGAGATCTAGGCTGGCGGCAACCACCGCCCGGGCCAACTCTGAGGAAGCCGGGACCTCCAATCGATTGACAGTCCATCTTGCCGAGGCCTGCGAGTTTCTGCAATCAGATGCCGGCACCTATGATATCATCACCTGCAACCCCCCCTATATCCCCAGTGCGGACATTGATGGACTAATGGTAGAGGTCCGCGAATACGAGCCTCGGGAAGCACTGGACGGAGGACCGGATGGGCTGGACCTGCTGCGCAAGCTGATCCCTCTCTTGCCACCACGATTGCGCCGCTCCGGTTTTGTGATGATCGAATACGACGGTGCCCACCAGAGCGCTGCACTACGTCAGCTACTCTTCCAATCGGGTTTCGCAGCGGTAACGGTTCACAAGGATCTTGCCGGGCAGGACCGGATTGTGCAGGCTGCACTCAAAGAAGACTCTTGAAATCCTGAATGGCAGGGATTGAGATGGGGTCGACCCCCTTTCCCCTGGCCACGTGCAATGAGACCCAATCTGCCAGTTGCAGAGATGTGAGTGCCTTCTCCACCCCGTCTGCTCCTTCCAGCGGAAGGTTCATGACCGGATAGCCGTACTGCTCCATCAAGCGGCCGAAGAGCTGAAAGCGATGACCTATTTTGGGGTGGCTGTCCGCATCGGGCATAAGGAGGAATGCGAATCGATTAGCGAACTCCGGGGCAAAAGCGATCAGCTCATTATGGTTGACCTCGGGCAGCGCCCCAAAGAGCGCGGGGATCTTGCTGTTCTCGTTGAATTTGATGCGCCATGTTCGAGCCACGCCTGCTGCGTAGACAGTATCCGTATAGATTACCGGAATGCGGTCTCCAATGAAGTCGGCGATGCGCTTTCCTTTGGCTGAAAGGTCCGTGGCGAGGAGGCGGTTGGCCAGCGCCACGAGGTCACATCTTGACTCCAGGAGGCCGTCCCGAACCAGAACTTCGTGAAGAACTCCGAACATGAAGTAGAGCGCGAAGCGAGGCTGGAAGTCGGCCGGCTTTGGGGGTACCTCCAACCAGGGAATCTTCAGTCCTTGGGCGACTTCGCGCAGTTGGCCGCCACAAGAAACCGCCAGATAGTGGCCACCATGTTGATGAGCCTGACCAATTGCCTCAAGCACCTCCTCCGTGTTGCCGGAGTAGCTCAAGGCGAAGACCCGTGTACCCGGACCCGGGGCAAAGGGAAGTCGATAGTCCCGGACGACGTGCCAGCGCCAGGCAGCCCGCTGTTGCAATCTAAGCATATCCACCAGACCGCCGCCGAGGGCAGAGCCGCCCATGCCCAACAAGAGAGCATCGGTGGGGCTGGAGGTCAGTGGTGGCAACCCCTCTACTGCAGACACTGCCTCAAGCAATTGCCGAGGTCCTTCCTGTATGAATTTCTCCATCTAGACTCCCAGGCTAGGGGGTACTTTCATTCAATTGCTGGGGTCAGGATACGGGAAGGTTCAAAGGGAGACAAGGAAGGTCTCAAGTCCCAGGCGCTTCTCGAACTGCTCTTTGTACTTTTCGGCTTCCAGCCGGGTACCAAACTTGCCAATGCGGACTCTAAACCACTTGCCCTTGCCCGGGAGTTCCACGGGCATTATGAAGGGCTTGTATCGGCTGCGCCGCATTTCGCTCTTGAGGTAGCCGACAAAGACCTTGGCATCATGACTATTGCGGAAGGCCTTGCATTGGATGGCGTATGTACCTTCGGCCGGGGCATGGGAGTCGGCCTGTACGACCTTCTCTTCTTCGGGCTCCGCAGCGGGCACTGGAACAGCCTTCGCAGGAACAACCGGCTTAAGCTCTGCATCCTTGTAGGGTGCGGCTTGCGGCGCAGGAATCGGCTCTTCCTTGCCGAGGTCCTCCGGTGCCTGTCCGAGGCGCGCTTCCCGCCTTTGACTCACAGCCTGAATGCCCTGGCTCTGGGCCAACATCATGTTCGGCTGCGCCTGATGGGCGGCCCACTCAGCCTGGCTCACGGCATCTTCGCTGGGGAAGTACTTCTCGGCCAGCTCCTTCTTCAGTTCCTCATCTTGCTGTGAGATACGCTGGCGAACTTCCAGACGCATTTTGGCCAGAGCGTTGAGAACCGCGTCGTCGAGTTCCTTCTTCTCTGGATGTCGGTCGAGGCGGGAGAGGAAGGAGAACGACGAAACGAGGGGGTCGACGCCTAGATTCGCTTCCTTCTGCTTGAGTCCTTTGAACGCCAGAGAAGCGGTTACCTTGTACCCGGCCTTCCCCTCTTCCTTCTTCTGTCCAATGAAAAGACCAGTGGCAAAAATGGCTCCCGATAGAACGACACTCCAAAGCACCAGATAGAAGACATGCCGGGTGTCGAGTTGGAACTCCATCTTGTCTTTGATCTTGTTTTCGTGTCTCAGCTTCATGGACAGCCTCTACCTCATACCGCGTTGCATCCGAATCGATGGTAGTAGCCTCTTGCAATCTGTCAAAAAAGACGGCACCCTTGCGGGACCTTAATATTGTGAGGATAAGATCATGCGCGAAGCGATCCAAACTGAGGGGGCACCTGCGGCAATCGGCCCTTATAGCCAGGCAATCAAGTTATCCGACTTCTCATCCATAGCCTTCTTCTCCGGGCAGATTCCCCTGGATCCGGCAACCGGGAAGTTGGTGACCGGTACCGTGGCAGATGAAGCTCACCGCGTATTGCAGAACCTGAAGGCCGTCATCGAGGCCGCCGGATTTGCTTTGAAGGATGTGGTGAAGACCACTATCTTCCTGCAAGACATGGCTGACTTCGCCGCAGTAAACGAGGTCTACGGCAGCTATCTCGGAATGGTCCTGCCGGCGCGTGCGACGGTGGCGGTGGCTGGTCTGCCTCTGGGCGTCAGGATCGAAGTAGAGGCAATTTGCGCCAAATAGGTGCGCTCCACACTGACACACGTGACCTATTCTGATACACCGGCAAGTTGGCGTGGATCTCTGAGTCTGCCGTCAAATCGCTGACATTCCGGCCTGCACGACCGCAAGTGACTCATAATGATACATATTGCCGGGTCGCCATATCGAGTGGTAGGGCCAATTTGCGGTTGGCACGCATGTTGCAGCTATAAGAGGTTGTTTGATTCCAGTCCCCATATTTTTTTGATCCACGTTTTTGTATCCCCATCTTGTGCGCTCAGCATGGAAACTGCATTCATGTTGAGTCTAGTCGTTGGGCAGGATTGCAGTACATGGGCTCGCCGCCAATCGTCCTGTCCCCTTCGTGTTGTCCTTCTGAGTTCTTCGGTTTAGATTGTGGCGAGTCCGAGACGAAGCGGGGGCCTTTCGGGGCCTCCGCTTTCTTTCGTTTAGGCGCCTTCGCTGCGGTACTTCGAGATCCAGTAGATCGGCAATCCCGCCACGATGAAGCCTACTCCCCACGCGGTGTCCCACGGATTGGAGTAGAGTACCGTTGCGGCAATGGCAACAGAACCAAGCACATAGATGAGAGGCGGAAGCGGGTAGAGGGGAATCCGGTAGCCCTTAGGAATGTGACCACGACGTCGCTCCACAAAGACGCATGCCGTTGCCAGCCCGGAGAAGACGACGATGGCAAAGCCGACCCAGGAGAAGATCTGTTCGACGGTGCCAATCTGAACGAAGAGCAAGGCGATGCCCGCTTGCAGATAGAGAGAGGGTGCCGGGACACCGCGACTCGAGACCTTCCCGAACCAGGGAGGCAGTGCCCTGTCCTGCGCCATCGCCCAAGCGATGCGGGGGCCGGAAACAACTAGAGCAGCAATCGTTCCAAGGAGCATCAGCGCAGCAAGAATCGACACGGCCAGAGAGGCCTGCGCTCCCAGGGTCTGCTCGGCCATACTTGAAGCGGCCGCCAAATCGCCATCAACCGCAGTGCCTGCGGTAACCCGTAGGTAGGCAAAATTAAAGAGCAGATAGAGGAGGGTTACCCCCGCTGTTCCGGCAATGAGTGAAAGTGGAAGATTGCGCCGGGGCCGGATGATTTCGGAGCCAAGATAGATTGAGTCATTCCACCCGGAGTAAGTGAAAATCACCGGGAGGAGTGCAGCCCAGATGGGGGCGGAAGGGGCGGCCAGGGGTTGGGGAGGGCCGGCCCCGTACCAGGCCACGACGGCAAGTAGCATCAAGCCAATGACCTTGCCCACGGTCAAGACCGCCTGAGTGGCACTGCCCTTTTCCACTCCCAGGAGATTGATGGCGGTGAGAACTGCGACAATCAGGCCAGCGATAAGGCCTTCGTACCCTTCCAGAGGAAGCCCGGTTCGTCCCAGATAGTGGGCACACATGAGGGCCAGTCCGGCAATCGCTCCGGCGAAACCAACAGTCAGAGAGACCCATCCCGAAAGAAAGGCGGTGAGTTTGCCAAACGCCTCTCTGAGGAATACGTAGTCGCCCCCGGCTTCCGGATACCGTGCCGCCAGTTCCGCCTGGGAGAGGGCCCCCATCATGGCGTAGAACCCCCCGCCCAGCCAGAAGAGCATGACCATCGCAGTGGAGGAAGAGCTGGCGGCCACAATCGCCGGGGTGGCCAGAATGCCTGAGCCAACCATCGCCCCAACTACCAGCAACGTGGCCTGCCAACCGCTCAGTTTGCGCTCAAGCATCGGCTAGCGGGCCTCCTTCGTGGGAGCCACGAAGAGCCGCTGCAGGTATCCGCTTTGGGCAACCACGTCGTCGGGCGATACCCCTGCCACCTGCTCCGGTAAGTGGTACTGCCCCCGCGGTTTGAGGTTGGCTCGAAACTCAGGGTGTCGGTAAATTCCTTGCAACAACTGGAGGTAAACATCGAGGCCTGTCACAATAGCTAGGGGCCGCCCACTTCCATCAAAACAACCGGGACACCACGAATGTACTGCACGGGGAGCATCGAAGAAATCCTCAGGCAAGAGACTGCGGGTAAATGAGAGGGAGGAGTACTCCATTATCGGCAGGTCATCGGTAACTGGCAGAACATCGGCTGTGGCCGCGACAAGGGCAGCGTTGGAGCCAGCGATTGTTCCCGCCATCTCAGTGAGGCTCCCCAGGTCGATACGTGCCAGATCGGCCTGGACATCCGGTCGTAGGGCGAGTCGCCTCGCCACTGCTTCAGGATCAAACCGGGGGGGACCTCCGTGAGAACCCAGGAGAATAAACTCGTTGCGGTAGCCAGACAGGAGTAGACCGTCGGGGAATACTTCCAGGAAGGCTTTCACAATGGAGCGAGCCACCGGCTCCGGTACCTGATAAGCGGGCAACCACTGGGAAATGTAGCCACCCTCCTGTAAGCGGCTGCGCACCAGTTCATAGAACTCAGTGGAATAGAGAGAGGCCACACCCGCTTCCACCAGCGGCGGCGGTTCCAGGGTAATAAGATCGTAGGATGATTCAGGCTGCATGCGTAGATGTTGCCGTCCATCGTTGACATGAAGAATGGCCCGCGGGTGGTCGACGACATCGCGATTCCAGCGCCGGAAGTAGGTTGCATGCTCCATGACGTGCCGAGAGAGGTCCACTGCTTCGGCCCGCTCGACTGAGGGATGGAGGGTGGCGGATTGGAGCGTATTTCCTACCCCAAAACAGATCACCAGGATTCGCTCTGGGGCATCCTGGAGGAGCAACGGAATGTGGACAAAAGCCCGCATGTAGCGCTGTGCACTGTAGCGGGTCGTGGACATTGAATAGCCATTCGTGTAGAGACGACGGGCCCCGGTTTCGGGGACCTCGGTAATGACAATGGACTCATTGATCCCTTCTGAAAGGGTCACCAGCTTCTCACCTTCCCCGGAAGGTACATAGGTGCGAGCGGCAAGATGGTACTCGGGCAGGGTTGTCCAGCCAACCACGGCAGCCAACGCCACAGCCAGAATGGTGGCCCCGGGAAGCGCGGCACGAAGCCTCGCCGGCCAACGCGTGGCTGAAATGGGCCAAACCGTGACAAGCAATGGTCCCCCAGCCACCGCTGCGCAAGTCGCCAGCACCGCAATCGTATCTTGCATGCCCAGCCAGGGCAGGAGCACGAAACCGGTGAGTAACGTCCCCACCACGGCCCCCACCGTATTAGCCAGATAGAGGAGACCGGCTCGGGTCCCCACTGCCACCTCAACCCGCTGAACATTGGCATTGGCCAAAGGGAAGGCCAACCCCATGCAGAGTGCTGGAAGCCCAACAAGGAAGAGAATTATTCGCACTTGCGCCCAGACCTCCAGCATCGCTCGCCAGAGGCCGTCCGCGGCAACGATTGCAGGGAGCATCCCACCCTTGGGCAAAACTGTAAGGTCATAGAAGTAGAGAGAGGTTAATGCGGTAATCACCAGCAAAGTCTGGGAGAGGATGTAGAGAAGGGCAGGTCGTCCGAAGCGACGGTGGAGCGCACCCCCAAATACGGAACCGGCCCAAATCCCCACGAGAATCACGGTCAACAGCAAAGAGAAGGTGGCGCGCCGCGTACCAAGAATGGTTGTAAGGTAGCGAAACCAGAGAATCTCTAGGCCCATGGCGGCAAAGCCGGAGAGCCAAATGGCGAGTCCGGTGGCCATGACCAATCCGCCTTGGCTACTCTCTACTGAACCTCGCTCCGGACCTTCTTTGACCGCTGACTCCTCAGTATCTGAACCTTCTTTGACCGCTGACTCCTCAGTATCTGAACCTCCTTCCGGCAAAGCGGCCCACCGCAAGGCAGCCACCCCGACGGTCAGATTGATGACCACGGCCAGAGATTGAGTAGCGAGAAGACCGATGTTGGGCACCAACGCAAAATCGACGAGGAACGCGCCGAGTGCGGCCCCTGCAGTGTTGATGCCGTAGAGCGCACCGACCCTGAGCCCGGCAACGGAGAGGTCACGCCGCACCAGATGACGAATGAGGAGGGTCAAAGTCCCTCCCATGAGCGTTGTAACGGGGAGCAGCAAGAGGATGGCAACGCTGTAGCGAACTACCCCCGCCCCCCAGGTAAGTTCGTGCCAGCCATGCTCTCCCGGGCGATAGGCCGAAGCGAAGCTTGAGACCGGCTCAAGGAGCGGCAGGACCACCGCGATAAGCAAACCGAGGAGGCCGATGCCGACCTCCAGTAGACCGTAGGCGCGCAAGAGCGACCGTGTTCCCCGACGGTAGCGACGGTCACCCCAGATTCCCGCCAGGATTCCACCCACGCCAAGCCCGAGCATGAAGGTCGCCGTGACCAGCGAAGCGGAGTAGATGGTGTTGCCAAAGACGTTGCCAAACTGTCTGACCCATATCACCTGATAGAGTAGTCCCGCCACGCCGGAGAAGAAGAAGAGAAGGTAGAGAGGCAGCCGGCGAAACATTGGTCAGGTCCCCTGGGCAAGATGGACAGTCGGATAACGCGTTTTACTGTAGAAGAACGGAAGGGAGGACGCAACCAGTTTGGGGATGACCAGGCGCTAGCGGGTGGCCACTTTCTTGTCGGCAGCACCAGCCTCTTTGAAGAAGGCTTCAAGTGCTCGCTTGGCAACGTAGGGACCCTTGACCCGCCACTTGGGGCCGTTGACCACGAGGGAAGCAAAGGCGATGCGGGGATTTTCGGCCGGAGCGAATCCGACGAGCCAGGAATGGTAGAGTCGCTCGCCATTCTTGACATGGGAGAGCGACCCGGTCTTGCCGGCCACCTTAACTCCCTGTAGCTGTCGAGCCGTGCGCGCGAAGTACTTCCGGGCGGTACCTTCGGTCGTCGTGGTAACCATCATTCGAGCCAACTTGGTGGCCGTCTTGGAGGACATAGTCCGCTGAAATGCTCGAGGCTGACTACGGAAGATCTCCTCGCCATCTGCGGCCGCCACCGACTGCAGAATCTGGGGCTGCATCATCAGGCCGCCATTGGCCACCGCGGCTCCCATCAGGGCACCGTGGAGAGGGGAGAGCTTGGAGTGTCTGAAACCCGCAGCCATGCGGGCGAACTCCAGGCGGTCCTTGGGGACCTCCATCTTGCTCAACTCCACAGGCCAGACAAATGGGATTACACGATTGAAACCAAACCGTTCACCAAAGCGCTTCATCTCGTCGCGATCGAGAAACCTATCTGCCAGACGGGCGAAGATCACGTTGGCTGACTTACCCATTGCCGAGGAGAAGGTCATGCAGGCGCTGTCCTTTTCCGGGTTCGGCTCAAGGAGCCGCTTGGAAATTCCTGAGCGACCGCCATGATAGCAGAACTCCTTCTCCGTCCGGACGTTGTGCTCTTCCACCAATGCCGCGGCGGAGACCATTTTGAAGATCGACGCGGCTGGTCCATCAGCCTGCAACGCGCGGTGTGGGGCCAACTCCCCGTTGGCCCATCCAGTCAGTGCGAGCACTTCCCCAGTGCGAGGGTCGATGGCGACAAATGCTGCTTCCACCGGCTCATAGTCCCCGTAGACCTTCTCTACTTCGCCTTGCAGGCGTGAGAGAATGGAGAAGACGAGACGCTCGCCACTCTCCAATTGCACCTCTGCTGGCCCCCCCTCCTTGCTGGCATCGAGGAGCAGTTCCATGCTGGCATCGAGAAAGTCAGCGGGCTCGAAGAGATCTTCCGCGGGCACATCTTCTGGAGGCAACGGTAGATCCGGTGACTCCGGTTGTTTTCCCGATAGAAAATCCTCGGGCAACATGGAGGCCACATTGAGCATTGACTGAGCAATGGCCTGATACTTCGGCTCGCCCTCCGCGCGCTCGTGCGTCACGAAAGAAATAGTCAGTCCAGCTCCCAGAAGAAGCCCTGCCAGGATTGAGAATTTGAGCTTCTTGCGGTCCACCAGACCGGAGAGGCTTCCAAATAGACGCATAATAACCCTCACTTTTCCGCAGGAGTTATCCTAGCAGTGGAGAGTGAGGTGGCAAAAAAGTGGACAGTTCCATCTGGATCCGATGGAAGATCGCGTAAGAAAGGATCCTGAGCAGGCTACCCGAGGGCAGCGACGATGGCCTCACAGATAGCAGGGGCGCGCAATTGGGAGGAATCGAGCACCAAATCATAGACGTCAGTCTTGCCGAGATCGAAACCGTAGAACTCCACGAAGCGCCGGCGCTCGTCCTCCTCCCGCTCCAGAGAGAGACTCCGGGCCTCTTCGAAGGAGAGTGAATCGCGGCCGGAGACGCGACGCACTCGCTCATCTACAGGGGCCCCCAGCCAGACAGCCAGGCAATCGACCCCGGCGTCTTTCAACATGTACCCGGCGAGACGCCCCTCCAAGAGAATGCCTCCACTCCGACAGATTTCAATTTGCCGGGCATCGAGTTCGCGGTCTATGGCGGGGTCCTCATTGGCTAGCTTGCCAAATTCATTGAGGGTCACGCCCCGCTCCCGAGCCATCTCACGGAAGATGGCCCCAGTATTAACGTGGCGAAGTCCAGTGGCCTCGGCAACCAGACGGGCCGCCGTGGTCGTCCCCGAACCGGGCATACCGGAGATAGTAACTACTGTGACATTGGATGGTTTCACTGGAGCTTTTCCAAGAGCAGACGGACGTTGTCCAGGTCTTCCACTTCTTCCTTCTGGTGAGAAGACCAGAGATCGGCAAAGTGGAGCATGTGAGTCAGCGGACACTCGCGGTTCTTCACCACCAGATTGTCCGGTACGTACTGTCCATCATGATAGCAGATGGCCTGAGCCTCTTCGTCGGTGAGCTTGACGTAGGGAGCAATGAGGTAGAGGCTGCGCACCGCCATACCCATTGCCACCAGATCGTTGTTGACCTTGTATCCCAGTTGACCGCCAGGACCCCGCTCTACCTTATAGTAGGGTTTGCCCGGGGTACCCACTTTGCCCACATCGTGAAATAGACCGACCAGGACACATGCCTCATCGGAGTAATCGGGGGATAACGTGTCACGCACGTCGAGGAGGGTGCGAGTCACCATCAGCGAGTGCTGGATGAGTCCCCCAGGGACATTGAGGTGGTGTCTAGTCGATGCCGGGCAGGTAAGCCAGTTTGTCTTCTTCTCGATGAATGCCAGGAATTTCTCTGCCTGGTTTCTACGGGAATCGAGCAGTTCGAGCAGTCCGTCGTAATCGTGTTTGAGCTTCACCGTGAAACCTCCTGCCCCCCCCCTGGAATAGAAAACCTCGGGGAGTGGAGCAGGACAGCTTACTAAAGTAGCTGGAAAAAGACAATTAACTTGTTCTGGAGGTTATTTGAGGCCCTGGATGTCGAGGGTATATGACTGTGAGCAACTGGCCTTCTCGGACCAGTTATTGACCCGCACGTAGTAGGTCGCATCGTCCTCCTGATCGGTCTCTGGCCAATCGATGGACTCATTCGCCCCACCCTCAATGATGGAGGAAGCTACGGGACTATTGGCATTGCAGTTGGAGTAGCCCTTGTAGAGGTAGAGGTCTCCATCGACACCTACGGGTTGGTTCTTCAAGTCTACCTTGATGCTCTCTGAAGTGGGCCAGAGATTCCAGTTGTCTACGCCCTTGAAGCAGAAGTAGTCGTCAGTATCGGAACCCCCGAGGAAGCCCCCCAGGGTATCGAAGGTAGGATAGAGTGTGACCACCGGGTCATCGCCGTCGATCCAATAGCATTTGCTGCAAGTGTTGTTGGGTTCGTACTGATCTGGCTGAGTCTTATCTGAGCCATCACAGTCCTGATCGATGCCGTCGCCGCAAATCTCGTTTTGCGGGTACTTGGCACCAAGACAGGAGCCCCACGAGTTCCACATGCAGGAGCTATTGCAGGTTTTGGTTTGATTGCCCTTTTCGCAAACTCCCTGGTTCGAATCGGGACCGCAGGATTGCGACGTAGAGTCCCCTGGATCGCACTGGCCACCTTCCTGGCAACTACTAAATGACCCCCAGGTGCAGGAGTCTGAACAGGTCCGCGACTTGACCCCGCAAAAACCGCACGGGTCGGTGTCCTTCTCGCCAGCCACGCACGGGCCCTCATCAAGGCAATCTCCCCAATCGCCCCAGAGACAACTCGCTTCACAATATCGGGTCATGGTGCCGCAGTTGCCACAGGGCTTGCTCTCATTATCGCCGATCTTGCAACCAGTTCCTTCCTCGCAGGTACCCCACGGCTCCCAGTAGCAATCGTCGCCACAGATCTTCACCTGATTGCCGCAATTACCACAGGCCTTATCGTCAGGTTCCCCGGGCATGCACATCCCCACGTCCTGACACTCGGACCACTCTCCCCAGGCGCACGTTTCGTCGCAGGCCCGGACCTGATGGCCACACTGGAACCCGCAGGGAGTCTCCTCTTCATCACCCGATGCGCAAAGACCTTCACCCTGACAGGGGCCAAACGAGTCCCACATGTAGAGCATAGTGTTTTCCACTTGCTTGCAACTACGGGCCATGGCTCCACAGTTACCACAAGGGACCTCATCCACAGCCCCGGGCTCGTCACAAATACAATCAACCGGGGCGGAGCACTCAGCCCACATACCCTGTTCACAAACCTGCTCTCCTTCGCCACAGGGTGAGGTGCACGGCAAGGGAGCATCGGCGGGGGTACACTGAATGCAATCCTCATCCACCAGCCCATCACAATCATCATCGATCATATTGCCACACGATTCGCTTTCGAGAACTGGCGGCGCATCGCACTTGGTCCAATCTCCATTGACGCAGGATTTCTTCCCTTCGTGACAGCCGATGTAGCAGGGGAGCGCCTGCCCATCTGGGCTGCAAGTGCTGCCTACACATACGTAATCCAAGCAATTCTTGCCTGGTGGGCAATCAGAATCAGCCTCACACTCTACATCCTTCTTGCAGGCGCCGGAGGCGAGGCACTGGAATCCTGCTGGGCACTCTTCGTCGGCAGTGCATCCAGGCTCCTCGCAAACTCCCTCAACGCAAAACTGGGTCCCAGAGCACTCGTCGTGGGATAGACAAGGCTGACCAGAGGGATCATCACCCCCGCTTTCGCAGGAGACGAACAACGCCCCGGACAGCACTACCATAGCAATCAACCACTTTCTCATCGATAAACCCCACAATGCGCCGAAAAGAATACCTTGATGCGCGTAGTCGGTCAATTTTAGATTTGCCGCATCCTCCCTGCCGGAGCTAAGCTGAAAATGGGAGGCGACTGGATGGACCACGCCACGGTTCACATTGGAGCATCGGGATTCAGTTACGCCGACTGGGTGGGGCCTTTCTACCCACCGGGGACCAGGAAGACCGATTTCCTCGGCTATTATGCACAGCACTTTGGCACACTCGAGATCAATTACACCTATTACCGCCTACCGACCCCGAGCACCATGAAGCGCCTGATTGAGAAGAGCGGTGGAGGCCTGCGCTTCTCGGTTAAGCTGACCGACCTCTTCACCCATCGACGCCAATACCTGCAGTCCGACGTAGTGGCCTTCGCCCGGGCCATGGAACCTCTTGCCGAGGCCGGCGTGCTGGGATGTCTGCTGGCCCAGTTTCCTCACTCCTTCAAACCCACCCGTCCCGAATGGAAATTTCTAAAGGAACTGCTCAGACAGTTCCAGTCTTTCCCGATTGTCACCGAGTTCCGCCATGCTGCCTGGGTTGAACCTGCCTTCTTCGACTGGCTGCGGGAGCACCAGATCGGTTTTTGCTGCGTTGATGAACCCCGTCTTCCCGGGCTGCTCCCGCCACTCGATACCGTCACCTCCCCAATCGGCTACGTTCGGTTCCACGGCCGCAACAATGATAAATGGTGGAAACACGACCGCCCCGAAGAGCGCTACGACTATCGCTACTCCACCGAGGAACTTAGGGAATGGCTCCCCCGCCTAAACAACATGACCGCAGGCTCAGAGGAATTGTACGTCTTCTTCAATAACCACTTTGAAGGCAAAGCCATCGACAATGCCCAGGAGTTGCTAAAGATGCTGGCTGCTGACTAGAGAGGAATCTAACGACTGGAGAGCGGTGTTGTCTTCGAACCGTCCAGACTTGCGCCACACGGTCCGATGCAGCATGCGTGGCACCACCCGAACCGAGGCAGCACGCGTGGCACCACCCGAACCGATGTCGAAGACGGCATCTGCTTCCGCTGGCCAACCACCAGCCCAGTAAGCCACCAACGCTCCCGCAGTCATGCTGTGGGAGCGAAGAAATGCCCATGTGGTACGCAGGGCCTCCCTTGAGCGAGTCACAGTATCTCCCGGCACCACCCGAACCGAGGCAGCACGCGTGGCACCTCCCAAACCGATACAGCACGCGTGGCACCTCCCAAACCGATACAGCACGCGTGGCACCACCCGAGCCGATGCAGTACGCGTCAACGACCTGGCATTTCTGAACCATGAGGGAGATACTGTGACTCGGTAGGGATGGGC
>CAZFVN010000001.1:99801-124278 GCA_964522395.1 uncultured Myxococcales bacterium | reverse complement strand
CTCAGAACGACACACTCAGCGCAGAACGGGGGGTACAAAGTCAATCAGATCGCGGAAGTCGTCACCGCGTGGCTGAATCACTTCACTGGAGCGGCCAGGGACATGAAGAGCACCGCGTCGCCAAAGAGGAAGCCAGTAACGTACTTGGGGTGCACCGGAATCATCCCTGCGATTCGGGCCGGCATCTTCGTTGTACCTCCACGGGCAATTTCGTCGACTGCGGCCCGGGTCGTATGAACTTGCGATAGGAGGCGGCTCAGGCGCATTTCGTCTCCCGCAGCACGTACCGCGGCAATTCCCAATGCGGAGGCCGCGCTGCCGATGCCCAGGAAGATCGGTCCCGAATCGATATCTGCATGTGGTTCCGTTCCCGTTGGCCATTCGGCAAAGCCGGCCAGGACGAGTCGCTCCCGCCAGAAGTGGTTTGCGTAGCGTTTGAATGTCTCTGCCATTCGAAGGGGGGCGAACCAACTCAGAAAGAGTAGGCGGAGCGAGAGATCGCAACCGCGTGGGGCCACATTACCACAACCCGTACCGTCTTCAACGCGGGAGTAAGGCAGGGTGGTTTTCTGGTCGGTGGCGTGACCATCGATCCAATTGAAATGGGAGGCCGCTAGCTGCTCCGCCCCGGTGTTGCCAGTGGCCCGGTCGTGGAGAGCAATCGAGGCCAGACAAGGAATGGTGTCGAAAGGCCACGAGTAACCTGGAAATGACCGAAGCGGTGCGCCCTTCCCATGGTGAAGAGCATCTCGTATCAGACCCGTCAGGTGGTCGTGGAGAACAAGATGGTCCTCTCCGCCAAGGAGTCTGTAGTGGCCCAGGCCAGTGTTGAGCTGACAGAGGTAAGTGGCCTGCTCGCCGTAGTCAGCAATGCTGGTCAGGTCCCCGCCGGGAGCTTTCAGTCTGCGGGAGACCACCGGGATCGCCAGCAGCAGTAGTTGGGCCGAGAGTTGGCGGGCCTCCTCTATCTCCATCCTTCCAGCCTCGGCCATCCCAGTGAATGCGTACAAAGGGAAGAGATAGGGGAAGAGATCACCTTCGGGGAATCCTCTGCACTCTCGTTTCACCGTCTTCCGGTACTCCCTCGGGTTCTCCAGCCGAGCGGCAAAACTTGCGGCAAGTTCGCTTATCAACGCTTGACGCTCTCTTTCGGCTGGTTCGACCACCGGAGGAGAATCCGCCATTGGCGCAAATGTCAGGAGCGTGGCCAACAGAGAATGGAGAAGGGTCATCTACAACCTCCCGCATTCTTGGACCATACCACACCATCGCCGTATACTCGCCCCATGAAAGCGCTGAAAGTACTCCTGCTCAGCAGTTCGGCAGCGCGAGGTATCGCTGCTGCCCTCGGCTTCTTCGCCGTAGGCAATGCGGTTGCCGGCTGGTGGCTCGCTGGAACCCTCTTTGACCAAAACATCTGGTGGATCGATTCGCGTCCTCTGCCGATCTGGCTGGCCAATCCTCTAATAGTGGTTGCCGGTGCTCTGCTCCTCGCCTTTGCCTGGCGACCAGAGATGGACGGTCATCGTTGTTGGGTGACTCGATGGTCCGTTGCTGCGCTTGCACTGATCTCACTTTGGAACACTGTGGCGTACTGGGGGTTGATGGCTCTGGGTACCATTGAGAGTCCTTTTCCTCTGCCCCTGTCGTTCTTTGTCGTAATGATGCTCTTCTGGTTGTGGATGGCCATGACAAAAGGAGTGCCACCTCCACGGTCCGACCGCGCTCGATGGCGTCCCTGGATGACCTCACTGCTCTCCTTCATTCTCATTCCAGTCCTCTTTCCCCTCGCCCAGATGTTCTTCTACGGCAAGACCGACTACCGGCGGCCGGCAGATGCCGCAGTGGTGTTCGGGGCGGCTGTCTGGCCAGGCAATCGCCCTTCTCACGCACTCACAGACCGGGTCATGACCGGGGTCCAACTCTATCGGGAGGGGTTGGTGAAGAAGCTGGTTTTCTCCGGCGGTCCCAGCAGTAGTCCTGAGATCATCCACGAGGTTGAGGCCATGCGCATCCTGGCGCTGGCCAACGGAGTTGCAGTCGAGGACATCTTTCTGGACCGCGACGGCGCCAACAGCCGAGCAACCGTTATCAACACGGTTCGTCTGTCCGCTCGGGAGGGATGGGAGAGAGTGTTGGCGGTGAGCCATTTCTACCATTTGCCCCGCGTCAAGATGACATATGCGAGGGCCGGACAGCAGGTTTTTACTGTTCCTGCGGTCGAAAAGCACCTGCTCGTGAAGCTGCCCTACTACCTCGCACGAGAGGTGGCGGCCCTCTGGTACTACTACCTCCGTCCCCTCTGGGAGTAGCTGCCTCAGACTCCTGTACCATTTACAAAATCCACAGGATTTCGTAGACTGGCAAAGCCAGTTTCCGGGAGGGGGGACAGTCAATGGTAATCAAAGTGGACCGCCAGGCTCTGGCAATCCGCGTGTTGGAGATTCTTAACGGAGTGGACGGGTCTAAGGACACGGTCTTCGCCCAGCAGAAACTGCTGAAGGATGTGTTGGGCCTGGACGCGGTTGGTATTCGGCTGCGTAAGGACGACGATTTCCCTTTCCACATTTCCTCAGGCTTTTCGCCCGAGTTTCTTGCCATAGAATCGACTATTTGCGCCCTTGATCCTGACGGCAATCTCCGCCTCGACGAGTCGGGAGAGCCAATTCTGGACTGTGTTTGCGGGGCAGTACTCAAGGATACATTGCATCCTGACGCTTCCTTCACTAGTGCGGGGGGCTCATTCTGGGTCAATCGCTCATCCAGGGTGGCCACGGAAACGCCGCCTGGCCACATGCCGGACCGCGCGAGATTCACTTGTGTCCATGAGGGCTATGAGACCATGGCCATGATTCCGCTGCGCTCAGCCGGGGAAATCGTTGGCTTGCTGCAGTTGAATGACCGTCGCCCCGATCTACTGGACCCCGATCTGGTGCTCTTCCTTGAAGGACTTGCCAACAGCATTGGAATTGGTGTTGAGAAGGAGCGTAATCGCGAGGCATTGGATGCCACCTATGAGTTGGTGCGGCGTACCCGCGATGATCACGAGGCGACCTTGGATACGCTGCGCCTCGGTATCGTCCGCATGGACGAAGCAGGGAACGTCGACTTCATCAATCGTGCTGTTGAGGCCTTTTGCGACATAACCAGAGAGACGATGCTGGGACGACACTATACGGAACTCTGCTTCGTCAATGATTCTCTGGAGCAGTTTGTCTCCCGCCGACTGGCTGCTCGCCATGAAGATGGTGCGGAGCGGATGAGATTGGAAACCGGGGGACGGGGTGGGGCGCTCTACCGCCTCGATCTTGAGGTGCAGCAGGATCACTTGATTCCGCAAGATACTCTGTTGCTGCTCTACGACGTTACCGAAGTCACAGAGCTGCGACGACAACTCGAGCACCGTGAGACATTCCATGAACTGGTCGGGCAAAGCGAACCGATGACCACCCTTTTTAGACGGATCCAGGAAGTCGCGACCGTCGATTTTACGGTTCTGATCGAGGGTGAGACGGGCACGGGCAAAGAACTCGTTGCACGGGCTATCCACGCAGCGAGCAATCGGCGCACCGGCCCATTTGTTGCAGTCAATTGTGCGGGGCTGACTGAGACCCTGCTGACGAGCCAGTTGTTTGGCCACAAGCGCGGCTCATTTACCGGCGCCGTAGCCGACCACAAGGGCTACTTCGAGGCTGCCGCTGGCGGGACTCTCTTCCTCGATGAAATAGGCGAGATCTCTGCCGGTCTTCAGGCAACACTATTGAGAGTGCTGGAAGAGAAGCGAGTAACTCGAGTTGGTGATACTCAGGACCGGGCAGTCGACGTTCGAATTGTTGCCGCGACTCATCACGATCTGGCAGAAGATGCCCGTGTCGGTCGCTTTCGCACCGATCTACTCTATCGACTTCGAGTGGCCCGTTTGATCCTGCCACCCCTCTGTGCGCGTCGGGAAGATATCCCCCTGCTGGTCGGTCATTTCTTGCGCCGCGTACGCGTAGCCACGGGCAAAGAAGCTCGCGAGGTCAGTATTCCTGGCATGCGACTACTATTGCGCCATTCCTGGCCTGGAAACGTGCGGGAACTAAAGGCTGCCGTGGAGTTTGCATCGCTTCACGCTACAGGTCCTACCGTTACCGTCGAGGATCTACCACCGGAATTGCGTGGTGAGGACCACTTCAATATGCCCACTCTCCCTTCAAGCCTGGTTGATGGCCAACCCTATCTCCCTCCGACTGACGGCAAAGAGGCCATTCTCGCAGCTCTGAAAGCCACCGATGGTAACCGCTCCAGAGCGGCGCGGCACCTGGGCATCAGTCGCGCTACTTTCTATCGACGTTTGACCGAATATGGATTGGCCCGAAAGTAGCATAAGGCCTGCTTACAAACTGAATTTTTGCAGCGCGTATTTCCTGGCGACTTCTGACCGCTCATCGATTGGATCGAAAGTAGAATCGGCCCGGTTTTAGAAGTGATTGAGAGGGGTTGGGATTTGGCACAGATGGTCTGCTCAGGCAGCGAGAAGGTCAGCCACTACCGGAGAGTCTGATAGTGCGCGGCGCAGCGAAATGAGGGCTCGGGCCTCAAGTTGGCGGACGCGCTCCTTGGACACGCCCATGACCTCACCGAGTTCACGGAACGTCGCCTTCTCAGCAGCGAGATGGCGACTCGTAATGATATGGCGCTCCCGGTCCGGCAAAGTGGAGAGGGCTTCTTTGAGTGCTTTTTTCCGGCAATCTTCTTGTTGCTCCGCAGCGTAGGTACCTTCAACATCGACGCCATTGTCGGGGAGCACTTCGTGCAGCGAAAGGGTCCTGCCACTGTCGTTATTCCCCGCCTGCTCTTCCATATGAACCGGACGATTACGCATTCGCATCTCAAATTCATGGACTTTAGCAGTCGATACGCCCACGGTGTCGGCAATATCCCTCCGGTATTCGGGCGTCTGGCCATCGGCCAGGCGTTCCAGGCGTTTCTTGGATGATACCAGACGGTTGAACATAGCTCGCTGCTTCTGCGTGGTGCCAAGCTTCACCAGCGACCAGTTCTTCAAAATGTAGTCGTGGATGCATGCCCGAATCCACCATACCGCGTAAGATATCAGCCGGTACCCCTTCTCTGGGTCGAAGCTGTCCACGGCACGGACCAATCCGACATTTCCTTCCTGGATCAGGTCGAGGATCGGGAAACCGTAATTCTCATATTGAAAAGCAACCTTGGCTACGAAGCGGAGATTGGCGTTGACCAGCCTCTCTTTTAAAGGAAGATGGCGGGTTTCGCACCACTGACGAGCTACCTCCCGCTCTTCGTCCGGTTTCATCATGGCCATGCGAGTAACTCGCTCGAAGTATAGTTCCAACGCCCGGTTGCCAGTTCGTCGTGCCGTCGTTCCACTCTTGCTCATCATTTCCTCCGATGCGGCTTCTTGTCACTGTTTTTTGTGGTCTTTCCTTCTTCCGATAAGGAGCTAGTTGCAACGGGCGTGCCAACGATTTGTACCGCCAAAACTGGGGCGTCAAACGGTATGCGCCATACCGTCTGACACAGATCTTGTCTCACCTAAAACAGATCCGTGAGACAGTTTGTGTCTCATGAGACAGTTGGGTGCTGAGACGGGTAGTCCAGTAGATTTCGCTGGCAAAGCCCGCCGCTCTTGGTACAATCCGCAACGATGTTGAATTGCAAACTGTAAGTGAAAGGGGGAACGAGGAAATGGCTACGATCAAAGGAACGCAGACAGAACTAAACCTGCTCAAAGCATTCGCCGGTGAATCTCAGGCACGCAACCGTTACACCTACTTCTCCAAGATAGCGAAGAAGGAAGGGTACGTTCAAATCTCAGAGATTTTTGAGGAGACGGCAAATCAAGAGAAGGTCCACGCCAAACGCTTCTTCAGATTCCTTGAAGGCGGTGGCTTGGAGATTACGGCAATGTACCCGGCAGGGAACCTCGGTACGACGTTGGAGAACCTCAAAGCAGCAGCCGATGGTGAAGAGGAGGAGTGGACTACGCTCTACCCGGAGTTTGCCAGAGTAGCGAGAGAGGAAGGATTCCCGGCGGTAGCGGCCGCTTTCGAGTCTATTTCTGTGGCTGAAAGGCAGCACGAGAAACGCTACCGGGCACTCTACAATAACCTCGCCGAAGGCAAGGTCTTCAAGCGAGGCGACGCAGTTGTCTGGATCTGCATCAACTGTGGTTACATTCATGAGGCCACCGAGGCTCTGGGCACCTGCCCGGCTTGCTTGCACCCGCAGTCGTACTTCGAACTCCTGGGCGAAAACTACTAGAAACCCTTCTCTCCACCCGTCACGCTCATCACAGAAGAATGCACCGCACTCATCCCGAACGGCCCGGCCGGAGGGACCTCTCCGCCCCACCCATCATTATGCGATTCCCCAACCATGGTGTATCATCGCCGGCAGAACTCACCTGTGAGAGGTACAACGCATGAGAAAAGTAAGATGGGCCACCACCCTTCTCTTCTTGCTATCCGCCTGTGGCGGCGGTCAGGTCTCCCTCCAAATGACCGTCGATGCTACCGATATTGTCCCGCCTCCAGATGTGCCGTCAGCGACCGAGACCCATCAGGTTGACGTCGCCCTGGATACTCCCCTGGATACCGGCTTGGACCTCCAATCCGATGTGGAGATTGTCGCGGTGGAAGTAATCCCCGAATGTCAGCCCGGGGATGGTTGCTTCCTCGACCCTTGCACCGGCAATAACGAGTGTCTTTCAGGTTTCTGCATGGAGCATCTTGGGGAAGCGGTCTGCACCGTCACCTGCATGGAGGAATGCCCTGTCGGATGGCACTGTCAGGAGATCGCAACGGGAAGTCCCGACTTCATCTTCGCATGCGTCTCAGACTTTCCCAATCTCTGCAAGCCATGCCACCAGGCCGGCGGGTGTACGAGCATTGCTGGCAACGAGGATCTATGCGTGGATTATGGTGTGGAAGGGAGTTTTTGTGGCGGCCTATGTGCCCTTGGCGAGGGAGATGGTCCCACCTGTCCGCCCGGTTTCGTCTGTCAGGAGAGCATCACCGTCGACGGGCTTGAGGCCACCCAGTGTGTGCCCGAGAGCGGAACCTGCACCTGCACCCCGAAGTCTGTGGAACTGCAGCTATGGACCGGCTGCAAAGAAACCAACGAATTTGGTACTTGCGACGGAAAGCGGGTCTGCGCCGAAGAGGGGCTTTCACCCTGCGACGCTCTGGAGCCACAGGAGGAAGTCTGCAACGGCCTCGACGACGATTGTGACGGTGACGTCGATGAACCCTATGCCGTCGGTGGCGATCTGGTCAATCTATGTGACGATGGCAATGACTGTACCACTGACAGTTGCAATGGAGAAGACGGTTGTGTCAACCAGCCCGAGGACGGCACCGAATGTGGCGATGAAGACCCCTGCACCGTGGCCGACCACTGTGTTGCCGGCACCTGCGAAGGCACCCCTGCCATTTGCGATGACAACGACCCCTGCACCGACGATTCGTGCGGCATTGACGGAGGCTGCCTATTTGAAGACAACGTGGCCGACTGCGATGATGGAAATCCCTGTACCGTGGCCGATGAATGCACCAGTGGAAAGTGCAAGGGCGTGGCTGCCAACTGTGACTGCGAGGTGAATAGCGATTGCGGCACCCTGGAAGATGGTGACAAATGCAATGGCATCCTCTTCTGTGATACGGAAAGCCCCCCCTATCAATGTGCAGTGGTCGAGGAAAGCGTGGTCCAGTGTCCCGAGCCGGAGGGCCTCGATGGGCCTTGCCTGGTCGCTCACTGCGACTCCGCAACAGGGGAGTGCTCGATGCTGCCCGTAAATGACGGATTCGCCTGTGACGATGCCAACGCATGCACCGTCGGTGACCTTTGTGATGGCGGCGTTTGCGTTGCCGGGGTGGCGGCGAACTGCAACGATGGCAATGTCTGCACGGATGAGGGTTGCGACCCCGCTGAGGGGTGCCAGTACACGAATAATGAGGTCTCCTGTCAGGATGGCAGTGTCTGCACTATTCTCGATGGCTGTCAGGAGGGTGAGTGCATCCCGGGCTCCCCCAAGAATTGCGACGATGCCAACGTCTGTACTGACGATCTCTGTGACCCCGTGTTTGGATGCAACTCTGCCGCAAATGACGCCCTTTGCGACGATGGTAACGCCTGCACCGTGGACGATCATTGTGTTGATACTGTCTGCGTGGGAACGGGCTCTTTGCAATGTGATGATGATAATCCCTGCACCAAGGACCTCTGTCTGCTGGATGGTGGATGCGCCTACGAGAATATTCAGGGTGGCTGCTCTGACGGAGATGCCTGCACGCTCGATGACTCCTGTGAGAATGGTCTCTGTCTCCCCGGACCGGCCATGGTTTGTGATGATGGCAACCCCTGTACGGAGGATGCCTGCAAACAGGGCAAGTGTCTCTCCGCACCTCAGGAGGCCCCGTGCGATGACGGCGATGCCTGCACTGACGGGGACATGTGCGTGGACGGCGCGTGCCAGTCCCTGGGACCCCTCGATTGTGATGATGGCAATGGCTGCACCACCGATTACTGCACGCCCCAGGAAGGGTGCCAGCATTTGAATAATGCCACTCCCTGCGACGACGGTGACCAGTGCACTCTGATCGACCAATGTCAGGAGGGGACTTGTCAAGGCAACACCGCTCCAGATTGCGATGACAGTAATCCCTGCACAGGGGATAGCTGCGCCCCGGATACTGGTTGTCAAAACGTTGGATTGGACATCGAGTGCGACGACGGCGATGCCTGCACCGTAGGTGACTGGTGCATCGACGGTGGCTGCGGGGCGGGCCAGGATGCTCTGGATTGCGACGATAGTAATCTCTGTACCGACGATAGCTGCGTGCCACAAGTGGGGTGCGTCCACCTTCCCAATGACGCGGTTTGTGACGATGGGAGCGAATGCACCATCGGGGATGGGTGCCAGGCGGGGATATGCGTGGCCGGCGGGAATGCTCCCGACTGTGACGACGGCGTACTTTGCACTACCGATTCCTGTGATGCTGACCTCGGCTGTATCCACGACTTGGTGGAACCGTGCTGCGGTAACAACATCGTTGAACCGCCGGAGGAATGCGACGATGGCAACTACGAGAATGCCGACGAGTGTACCGCAGTCTGCCAGATGGCCACATGTGACGATGTGCTGTTGAATGGTCAGGAAACCGATGTGGATTGTGGCGGCACATGCACGCCTTGCGCCGATGGTGAAGGGTGTGTTGAGGGGGCCGATTGCGTCAGCCTCGTTTG
This sequence comes from uncultured Myxococcales bacterium, assembly GCA_964522395.1. Lineage (GTDB taxonomy): Bacteria > Myxococcota_A > UBA9042 > CAIXZC01 > CAIXZC01 > CALGBT01. Next base: position 115,011 of record CAZFVN010000001.1, on the reverse strand, counting down.
CAAAGTCGGGGAGTGCCAGAGCGCGGCCTGTGACGACCAGGTTATGAACGGAAGCGAGACGGGAACTGATTGCGGTGGGGGCTGCCCCGGCTGCCCCGATGGGACAGCATGTGGGGAGGATACTGATTGCGCATCAGAGGTTTGCGACGGTGACATCTGCCAGATTCCAGCGTGCGACGACGGCGTAGAAAATGGCAACGAGACGGCCCTTGACTGTGGTGGCGAATGTGACGGGTGCGAGGATGGCTCAGCCTGCGTAGAGGATACCGACTGCACATCTCTGAACTGCACTGACGGCATTTGTGAGGTTCCTACTTGTGACGACCTGATCAAAAATGGTGAGGAGACGGATGTTGATTGCGGTGGCGACTGTGCTTTGTGCGGTGAAGGGAAGGGCTGTCTCGTCGACTCTGACTGCCTCCTGGCTGGCCTCTGCGTCAATGAACTGTGTAGCTTGTGGGGCAGCGGCAAGGACGGTCCTCTCGCCATAGGGAGTGGCACCACTACCATCAATTCTCATCGCACCAGGGTCAGCGGCACGACGGGAGAATCCACCCTCACCGCCCACGACAGCACTAGCGGTCTTGACACTGGGACCACCATTATCGTCCATCAGGTTACCGGGGCTGGCGCCGGAACGTGGGAGACTCTGAGAATCGAAAGCGTAGACGGGGGCACCATCAACTTGACCCGCCCCCTCGGCGCCACCTATACGACCTCCGGCACGACCGTAGCTCAGGCTGTGCGTGTGCATGAATACACTACTGCAACCCTCACCGGGGGGACACTTACCGCCCCAGACTGGGACGGTGCTACCGGCGGCGTCATGGCCATCCATGCCAGTGAATCGGTGACCCTGGAGGGCGGAACTCTGCAACTTAGCGGCAAGGGCTTTCGGGGCCAGGGGCACGGTTGCTTCTACCGCTGTCAAGACGGCAAGTCGGGCGAGTCTCCCACCGGTCCCATGGGCACTGGTACATCACCTGCTCGCAACGGCATGGCCGGCGGTGGTGGGCAGCGAGGTCAAGACTGCGCCGCCGGGGGCGGTGGCGGCTATGGTGCGGCCGGTGCGGCTGGCGCAAATGGTAGCAGTGGCAATTGTGCCCCCGACCCGCATAAGGGCGGTGAGGGCGGTGCGGCCGGCGGGAGCGCAGACACCAGCGCTCTTATCTTCTTCGGGGGGGCTGGTGGTGAAGGCGGTGGTGACGAGGATGGCGGAAACCCGGGCAAGGGCGGAGATTCGGGTGGGATTCTCATTCTCAAGGCCCCCTCGATCACCATCTCCGGCTCGAGCGTATTGCTTAACGGGTCTGGTGGCGCTGGCGGAAACCAGGGGGCTTGCGGTGGCTGGGGCTGTGGTATGAGCGGTGGCGGCGGCGGAGCCGGTGGGGGCGCCTATATTGTCGGTGAGGATGTGCTCCTGGGCAGTGGGAAGGTCACTTCCACCGGCGGCGGCGGTGGATCCTGCACATGTGGTGGCAACTACAATGGCGGCACCGGAGCCGTTGGTCGAATTGCGGTGCGAGGGAAGAACGTGGCTGGCTCTACCAGCCCCGCACATCATGTTCTTGTCTTCCCCTGAACCTGACCCTTATGCCCATTGACGAGTTTCTCCCACGTGCTTAACTTCTCCTCTTGTGGAAGCTAAAGAAAAACAGACACCGGATGTGCCCGTAGTTCTGCTTGATGGGAGTTGTACCCATTGCCATGAGTGGAAGGAGACCTTGCAGCGTCATGTGCCCCGCGGTTCGGTCAGGTATCTTGCTCACAGAACAGCTCCCGTCGACCAGAAAGCAGGGGTCCACGGAGCTTGCAAGGAGCCCCTGGCCGTCATCGAGCCCGACGGCAGCACTGCCACCGGGATGGAAGCCATCGTCAAGATCTTACGCCGGACTCCCATGGGTAAGTTGGCCATGGTCTACTATCTGCCGGGAGTCAGGAAGTTGGCCGATCGTTGGCTCGCCAGACGTTCGGAGGAACGTTGCAAGTTCGCCGAGGAGGGTGCCCCTCATCCACGCAGTGCCCCCTGGTAGGAGGCAGCCTGGAGCAAGCAGCGGCAGTGCATCAGCATTTACGCTGACTCCCGGTGAGTGTATGCTCACCTCGCCTCGTACTAAGGGAGTCAATGACAATGCGGCCATCCTGGATTCTACTTCTCTTCGTCATATCGGTTGGTTTCGCCTGCATTCGGCAGGAACCGGCACTGCCCAATCCAAAGATCGTCGATCAACCGACCGACCCCGGACCTGAGTTGGAATCCCGCCTCTCCAAATTAGGCGAGAGTTGCGCCAAGACTGCCGATTGTCTGGACGGGGCTAGATGCATTCATCTGATGTGTGTCGAGGTGCTTGACCCCGAGCGCGAGCCGCCCGCCAAATTACCCGAGGGATTCGCCTGCTTTCCCAGTTCCATCGTCCGCGGAGCGCCACCGCCAGAAGGGTTCTCCATGTGGTGCGAGCGTCTCAGTCTCAACCACGGACCCTTCTTCGCGTGGTATGCGAATGGGGAACACCAGGCCAGGGCCGAGTACCGCAACGGTCAACTCCATGGACCGCGCACCACCTGGTATGAAAACGGCAAGAAGGAAACCGAAGCAAACCACTGGAACGGCCAACTTCATGGCACCATGCGACAGTGGTACCCTGATGGTCAGGTAGAGTCTGAGTCTGTCTACCAAAGCGGCTTGCTAAGCCGGCAAGTGCTCTATTTCCGCAGCGGCAAGAAGCAATCAGAGAGTGATTATTGGCGTGGGCAACTTCACGGTAAGACCATCACCTGGTACGAGGCTGGCAAAGTCGAGGGCGAGGCCGATTATCGACATGGTCAACTCGACGGTCACTTCACGACCTGGTATGAGAGCGGACAGAAGGAGTCGAGTGGGGCTTATCGTCGGGCTCAACCACATGGACTCTCCACCTGGTGGTATGAGAACGGGCAGAAGTGGACCGAAATCTCTTACCGTAATGGGCAGCAGCGAGGTGTACCACTTACCTGGTATGAGAATGGCATGCCCATGAACCACCTGTAGGCACCAGCAACTCCCAATCCACGCCCTCCCCACGCAGCTCTACGCTGGCCCACACGCGTGCACACCTTGACACGTCCTATCTTACGCACAGATAATGGCGCGGTCGCCCAACGTCGCGCAAAGGTGTCGCAGGAGGTTCTCATGGTGCGCTTTCTCAGCCTGGTTACGGGACTCTGTCTAATCGCCAATGTTGCGCTTGCCGAGAGCCCGCCCCTGGGCCTCAAGCTGAAACGGAAGGGGGCCAATCTGATCATTCAGCATCCCGCCGTCGAAGGGCTACCGCAGTTCGTGAAGAAGGAGACACCGGTGCCTTCCCCTCCCCTGGTTCAGCCGCTGCCGGCACCAAAGTGGGGAGGCGACGGAGAGATCATTGATGCTGTTCGAGTCACTGAGCAACTCAAACCGGGGACCTTTGTTGTTCGCAAGTTCGACCCCAAGCAGATGTCATTTTCCACTGTCGTTGAGGAGCCGGCCGGTGAATTGAGTGAAAATGCCTGGGCTGCCGTGGAGCTGGCCCCCGATTGGCTCAAGGTAGAGTTGATCGGTAAGTTCGCCAGATTGTCGACGCAATACCAGAACGACTACGCAGCTCTCATGCTCGAAGCCGAAGACCCGCGCTTTCTCGACGAACTCGCTTTTCTTATTGCCAACACGACGGCCGGCGATCTCACGCATGAGTACATTCGGCCACGCTACCTCTCCGATCAGGTCAAGTTCCTCTATGCTGCTGACGAAATGCTGGGGTACGTGACCATCAAAGAAGTTGGCACTCCGGGCGTGGGAGACTACTGGACCACCACCGTTTACACCTACACGGAAGATGGTATCAAGAAGGAGTATGAACTGCCTCGAGATCACTACTACTGGTGGATCGTGCATCCTCGGTTGGATGGCGAGGAACTACATGATATCCGTCCCGATACCGGGAAGTTCTCAGGGTACCCCCTCGCTCTGACCTACAGGGAGTTTTTCCTCTTCAATCCGGAGACGACCGCAAATTACATGGACCACTACGTCTTCAGGGACCCCCCGCCCTACGAGATTGTCGAGAAGGGGCTCAAGCTCATCCCCATGGATGCCTTGCAGGACTGCGGACCTTCCCAGCGAGGTGCCTTCGTCGATCTGAAGATTGGCCCCAATCACCTCACCCGGGATTCCCTGGGACGTACCACCTCCATGGAGTTCCGCATTCGCCACAAGGGCATTATCCTCGCTACCACCATGCTCCTGGAAAAGGCCTATGCCGAGGATAAGTGCGACGCTTTGCAGACGTTCCTCCGTCACGGCCCCGGCAACGTACCTGCTCGGGCCGAGCACAAGCACCTGGTCGTTATGGAAACCGCACCCTTCGGCCTCGACGGAATCATCGAGGAGGTTCTGGACGAGTTTGACGTCAACTACGAGATCATCTCGGCGGCAGAACTCCTCGAATATGACCTCACCGAAGTGCGTAAAATCATTGTCCCGTCGGACCAGCCTCTGGCCGTTTACCAGACAATCTCCGAGAACCGTGAGATGCTGGAGGAGTGGGCCAAGAGCAACTGGAACATCCTGGAAATCCACGGCGCTGTCACTAATGCCGACCAGGACTGGTCAGGACTCATTATGCCCGGTGGTTTCACCGCCGAAGGTGTGGCCGACCAGGATGATGACGTGGTCACCGTCTGGGGGCAACCGGCGTTGGCCGACGTAATTGCCAACACCGACGTTCTCTGGGATAGCGTGAAGTACCCCGGCTTGAATGGTGACCGTCTCTACGACCCCGACACCTTCGCCTTGGACAAGGTCACCTTCTGGGCCTCCCAGAATATCTGGGACTCCATCGGGGATTGGGCCGAAAAGCATCCCTGGATTATGCCCGAAAGATCGGTCCAGGCGGTGCGCCTGACCTTCAACCACTATGGCAATTGCGGTGAGAATCAAGACATTGTCACCGGTGGCAGTCGTGCCGTCCTGATTCCCGCTTCCAATACAAATAATGGCCCCGAGGACCACGTCTGGAGCGAGTTCTTCCTGGACGGCAAGTGGCACACCTACCAGATTGGTTGGTCAGATGGAAATGCCGATATTGATCATCCAGGCATCTCCTCGGGCAAGAAATGGGGTGGTGGCAAGAACAACTCATTTATCATGCAGACCCGCGGGGACGGTGTCGTCATCAACCACACCGACTACTACCATTATACCGGTGACCTCGAAGTCAACGTCGAAGACCAGAATGGCACGCCCATCCAGGGAGCCACTGTGCTCATCGCCACCGAGACCTACTACAAGGACAAAGGAGTCTATCCCCTGACTCTTGGCTTCTGGGATAATACTGATTCCGATGGTCGAGTAACCATCCAGTGTGGAGCCAATATTCATGACGATCTGGAGCAGGCCTGCCATGACCCCGATGTCGAGAACCGCTGTAACAACTACTACGTTCGGGTCATCTCCAGCGCTGGCAACTTCCCCGCTGAGGACAATAAGTTCGCCATCGCAGTTTCTGATGTCGAAGCAGTATCAGGGTTCGAGAAAGAGATTACCATAACCATCGACGGCGAGTTGGCTCAACGAACCCCTGACGAGGTCCTTGATGAGGCTCTTACCAATAGCGAGCAGGGGCTGCGCATCGCGTTCCCACTCCTGCGAGAGATGGAGTGCGGGCTAAGTCCGTACACCGGGAAGTATTGCGATGAGTATCAACCTGGCTCCCTCGACTTCTACATTCTGGATGCAGCCAACTACAATGCCTTTGTTGCCGGTGAAGATTTTGATGTCCTGGCGGCTTACGAAGGGGTCGGGGAAGACTTCGACCAACTCCTGGAGGCACCCTTGTACGAGGAATGGTATCTCCTCTTCATGCACCAATTGCAACTCGATCACGAACAGTTGCTTGACCTTCGTCTCGAAGTGGTAGCAGGTCAGACGGCGGTCGTCGCAGAAGGTCCGGACACCTCCTCCGACGTCAGCCCCGCTCCGACCGACGGCTATAATCACCCCTCGGATGACTCCGTTTCGCCAGCCTCCGGCGACGGCACCACCACCTCGGACAAGAAGAGCGGAAGCTGCTCCACCACCCACGGCTCACCGGTGACGGCAGCACTCCTTCTCGCCCTTCTCCTCACACTCCTGGCCTGCATGCCCCGCCGTTTCTACCGGTAACCGGGTCTGCCCCATTAGGCGCCAGACACCATCATTTCCTTGATTTTCAGGGTAGGGGAGTCAGTGCCGAATCTGAAGGTGAGGTCGTCGCCGACTGCGACGACATCTTTGAACATCTGTCCCAGGTTGCCTGAGACCGTGGTTTCCTGCACAGGTTTGCCGAGCTTGCCATCCTTCACCCAGAAACCTCTAACACCGCGGGAGAAATCCCCCGTGGCCTGGTTGAAAGAGAAACCGATGAAGGCCGTCACGAAGAGACCTTCCTTCAACCCTGACAAGATTTCCGCTGCTGGCGTTGCCCCGTTCTCGAGATAGAGGTTGTGCGACGAAACGCTGTTTCCGCCGCCACTGTGCCCCGTGGATTTGCGCTCCAATCGGCGGGCCGCAAAGGTATTGCACGGGTAGAACTTCAATGTTCCTTTGTCCACCAGCACCTGCCGACTCGTGGCAACGCCCTCACTATCGAAGGGAGCTGAGCCAAGTCCTCTCAGCCGCAACGGGTCGTCAACAATGGTCACCAAATCGCTCGCCACCACCTTTCCCTCAGCGTCGGTCAAGAAAGTGCTCTTCTTATAGACGGCGGTTCCGGCAACGCTGTTGAAAAGGAGACTAACCAGATCTTTGGCCGTCTCGGGAGCGAAGACTACCGGGAACTTGCCGGTGTTGACCTTCTCAGCACCGATCAGCGCTACACATCGCTCACCTGCCTTTTGCCCCACCGCGGTGGGGTCCGCCAGGTCGGCGGCGAAGCGGGCTGCATGCCACCACCCGTCTGAGTACTTCTCTCCCTCATCATCCTCAGCTACTGGCGAGACCGAAAGGCTCACTGAGGAGCGGGGTTGGAAGGTGGCCAGCCCAGAGCTGTTGAATATCGCAGTTACGCCGGTGTTTACGCCAACCGAGGCACCGCTTGAGTTGGTAATGCGCTTGTCCACCGCAAAGGCCGCATCTTCCGCCGTTTTGGCCATTTCGATGGCCCGATCAACCGTCACTTTGGCAATGCCCACATCGAAGACCTCAAGCCTTGCGCTTCCGGAATAGAGTAGATCCTTGTCCGGCAGCCCATTGGCCTTATCCTCATCCACCAGAGTGACGTTGTCTGCCGCACGCGCCAACAGCTCCAGTACCGATCTCTTGTCCACGTGGGAGCTCGATGCACTTACCGCTCGTTGTCCCTTGAAGACCCTTAATGAAACTCCAAAAGGCGCGCTCTGGCGCAGTTCGTCCAGCTCTCCCTTGCGCACTTTTACAGAGAGGGCGTCGCTCGCCCCAAACTTCAACTCCAGTTGGACATCCAGTTCAATTGCTCGGGCCAAAACCGCTTTGGCCAACTCTTGCCACTGCTCATTCAGGGAATCGAAGTTGACTCTCATTGGTCGGTTCCTCCCACGGTAATGGCATCTACCTTGATTGTGGAAACGCCGACGCCTACTGGTACCCGCTGCGAACCTTTGCCGCAGGTCCAGCGGCCATCGCTCTGTACCAGATCGTTGCCGACCATGGAGACCTTCCCCAGTGCGTCGGGGCCGTTCCCGATAATGACCACATCCTTTAATGGTGCCGTCAGTTTGCCATCCTCAATCAGGTAGCTCTCTACCACCTGGAAAACAAAATCTCCATTGGAGATGTTTACCTGTCCACCCGAGAAGGTCTTGCAGTAGACGCCCTTCTTGGTGCTGCCGATCACTTCCTCCGGAGTGGCCTTTCCAGGGAGCATATAGGTGTTTGTCATGCGTGGCATGGGAGGGAAACGGTAGCTCTGTCGGCGACCATTGCCTGTGGCCTCGATGCCATAGTGGCGAGCCGAAATACGGTCATGCATGTAGCCCACCAGGGTGCCATTCTCAATCAGGACGTTCCGTCCCGACGGAGTTCCCTCGTCGTCCACCGCGATGGACCCCCGAGAGCGGGGGATCAGTCCTTCGTCTACAACGGTGCAAAGCTCACTGGCCACCGGCTTGCCGATGCGACCCGAGTACTTCGACGTTCCCTTTCGATTGAAGTCCGCTTCAAGACCGTGTCCAACCGCCTCATGGAGTAAGACTCCAGAATCCCCCGGTGCGAGGACAACGACCTGCTCACCGGCTGGAGCGGGATGTGCGTCTAGCATATCAACCGCGATGCGGGTGGCTTCTTTCGCCAGATCTTCGGGCGTGCGCTCCTCGAAGTACTTAAGCCCAACACGCCCTCCGCCTGAGGCATATCCCTGCTGCTTCTTGCCGTTCTTCTCCGCCACCACCGTCACGTTGAATCGCAACATCGGCTGGATGTCCACGAAGAGCTTCTCGTAAGAGGTCATCAGACCAATCACGCGGACCTCTTCCGCCAGACTGATGTCGACTCGCTGCACCAGCGGCGAGGCTGCTCGAGCCGCGCTGTCCGCCCGCTCAAGCAGCTCGACCTTTTCCCGTGCGGCAAGCGTTACCGATGCCTCCAATCCGGAATAGAGGTCAGAGCGGAGTTTCTGCGGGACTGTCGTGATGATCGCGTTGCCAGCTTCACCGCTACGGGAAACCGCAGCCACCTGGCCAGCCACCCGAAGCAACTCGGAGGGCTCAAACAACTGCGTGTATCCGTAGGCCTGCGTGTCACCCTTAACCGCCCGAAGGCCGACCCCGGAATCCTCACTGAAGGTCACGTTACGCAGTTTGCCATTGTCCATTACCAGCGAAGTCGTTACCGCGTCCTCAAGGAACAGGTCGCCATAATCCGCGCCGCGAGCAAGGGTCGCGCGCACAGCTTTAGCGAGCGCTTCATCGGCAAGCCCAAAATGGGACTGCAGGAGACTCTTGTCGCTCATGGACTTCCTCCCCGCCCAGGCGGGCGATATGTGATTGCAGAGCACCGCTCCGCCCCCAGCCACCGCTCCGGTCGCCAGGAATTGTCGTCGCGTCCAATGCCTCTCATCTGTCATCAACCTACCTCATCATTAGGTGGTCCAACTCCGTTTAGATACCCTAAAAGGCTGTTCCGAAAGATGCAATACTTCTCACGCCAAAGGGAGCAGGGAGGGGCACGTCTCGGGACCGACATGTAGTCGCAGTCCGAGGGGCTCCCCGGAAACAGAGCGACCGGAGGCCGGTTCAGACAACCTGCCCGGACAGCGAACCAGCGCAAGAAGGGCTACAGGTTGTCCCAGTAGGAGCTGCAGGATTTGATTTCGGAAATATCGACGATTATCGGAGGGCCGTAGGCCATCATCTGCTCAATGTTGAGAAGGGTGAAACCCTTGGCGTGGAGCCCATCGATAATTGCCGGAAGAGCCGCGACGGTGGCATCTGGGCCAACGTGGAAGCCGATTATGTCCCCCGGCTCGGTCATGGCAACGATGCAGTCTGCCAGCAGTTGGGCGTCCGGTTCAGGGTCGGTCCAATCTTCAGAGTCGAAGTTGCCCAACACCGATTCCAGGAACCCCGTTTGGACCAGCGCCGTGTTGATCCATGGAACCAGTTCAGCATAGGGGTGGCGGTAGATCGGGCGAAGGTCGTCCCCCACCAGGTTCTCGAAAGTTGTCGAAGCCAGATTGATCTCAGCTACCGTCTCGCCCAGATTGGCACCGACAGTGTGGCTGTAGGTATGGTTGCCAAAGAGGTGCCCGGCGTTGATTCCCTGCTGGATAACCTCCGCAGTGAGAACACCATTTTCCAGGTTGACGCCAGCGATGAAGAATGAAGCTCGAGCACCCTTTTCACCGAGAGCTTTGAGGAGGCCCTTCAAGGCATCTTCGCTCCAACCATCATCAAAGGTCAGAGCTACCACCTTCTCGGTAGTATCCACCCGTGTCCACCAGCGGGGAATCTCACAAGCGTTTCCCTGTCCATCGTTGTCACTGTCAACCTGACCGGCGTTGGCACGGTAGGGGCAGTTGTCGACGCAGTTATCGAGGTTGCCGGGCCCGTCGCATGGGCCGCCCGGTCCGTAGTTGGGAATGCCGTCGCCGTCGGGGTCGAGCATGCCGATGCAGATGCCGTCGATGCAAGTGTCGTCGAGGGTCAAAGCGATGCCATCATCGCAGGGTACGTCAAGATTGACGTGGGCGCACCCGCCATCGGGGTTGCATGAATCCGAGGTGCAAGGACTGTAGTCGTTGCAATCAACTGGCGTGCCGACACACTCTCCAGCAACGCAGATATCGTCAGACGTACAGTCGCTGCTATCCCAGCAGTCGCCCTCGAGGACCGTATGGACCACCCCATCAATAGCGTCGCAGGCGTCCTCAGTGCAATCGTTGTCGTCGTCGATTTCCACACCTTCGTCGTCCAGATCGGTACCCTCGTCGATGCAGAGGTAGCACGCCCAATCATCATTCGATAGCCACGTGCCCGGCGTACAGATAATGGGCTCACCCACGCAGACGCCATCTTCGCACTCGTCCATAGCAGTTCCGGCATCACCGTCACTGCAGGGCGTCCCCCAGAGTTCCTGGTGGTCGACTCCATTGCCGGCATCGCAAACATCGGCTGTGCACTCGTTACCGTCGTCCGGAATCGGGGCCCCCGGTCCCATCGGTCCAGCGCCGTCCCCATCACATAGGTAGCAGAGTGCAGCGTCCATGTAATAGTTGCCGGGGGGACAGACCTGATTGCCTCCGATACATACCCCCTGGCCGTTGCACGTGTCATTTACTGTATCCGAGTTACCATCACTACACGGACCGTCGTTGAAGGTGTGGACGAGACCCTGATTGCCGTCACAGATATCGTCGGTACACTCGTTGTCGTCGTCAATCTTCACTCCGTTGTCGTCGAAGTCAGTTCCCTCTTCGACGCAAAGGTAGCAAGCGTAGTCGTCGCTGGAGGCCCAGGTGCCGGGGACGCAGATAACTGGCTCTCCGACGCAGATGCCGGCCTTACATTCGTCCATGCCGGTGCCCGCATCACCGTCGTCACAGAGGATCCCCCATAATTCCTGATGGGCTACGCCATTTCCAGCATCGCAAACGTCTGCCGTGCATTCGTTGCCGTCATCCGGCACCACTTCACCGGGTCCAACAGCACCGGTGCCGTCGCCGTTGCAGAGGTAGCAGAGGTCCTGGTCAAGATAGTAGTCGCCCTTCGGACAGAGGATCTCGTCGCCCGCACAGACTCCATTATCGCACTGGTCATCGGTGGTGCCTGGATCTCCGTCGTCGCAGTCGTCGTGGTTGGGATCGTTGACCACTCCATCATCTGGGTCGCACTCATCATCGGTGCAGAGGTTGTTGTCGTCGATGGTTGCACCAATTCCATCAGAACCTGTCCCCAACGCGTTGCAGAGGAAGCAAGTGCCAGCCTCTGCATAGTACTCGTCGGCATCGCAGATTACCGGTTGCCCGATGCAGGTGCCGCCACTGCAAACATCGGCCGCAGTATCCGGATTGCCATCGTCGCAAGAGTCCTGGTTGGCTGTTTGAACGACGCCATCCTCGGCATGGCAGGAACCGTCCGTGCAAGGATTCCCATTGTCCAGGGGTTGGCCTGGATCGACCGTGCCTGTGCCGTCAGGATTGCACTGTGCACAGAGGCTATTTTGGAGCAAGTAATCGCCCGGAACGCAAGCCACTACGGTCCCGCTGCATATGCTCTGGGCGCACACATCGTTGACCGTGTCGGGGTTGCCATCGTCACAGTCCTGGGCGTTGGGAGTGTGCAGGGGACCGTCATCGGCATCGCAGGAGTCGTCGGTGCAGACGTTGCCATCTTCAACGGGAACGCCGTCGTCCACCGGCCCGATGCCGTCGCCGTCGCAGAGCTTGCAGTTGCCCTCTTCCAGGAAGTACTCGTCTTCCTTACAGGTCGTGTCCACACCTACGCAATCGCCTTGCGAACAGGTGTCGTTGACGGTCTCGGGGTCGCCGTCGTCGCACGGCGCACTGTTGTCCAGATGGTCAACTCCATCGTCCACGTCGCAGAAGTCGTCGGTGCAAGGATCGTCGTCGTCGATGGGGTCGCCGTCGCCCTCCACTTCCAGCCCGGAATCCGCACATTCCCAGCAGAGACCGCCATCTTCAAACCAATCACCCGGGGCACAGACCAGAGGGATGCCGACACATTCACCGTCGAGGCAGACATCCTCGATGGTGGTGGGGTCACCGTCGTTGCAATCACCGCTGTTATTGACGTGTGACAATCCGTTGGCGGAGTCACAGATGTCGTCGGTGCAGATGTTGCCATCGGAAATCTCTGGTCCCTCACCGCCGCTACCCTCGGCATTGCAAAGCAGACATTCCCCTTCGTGCTTGAAGTACTCGCCCGGCGGACAGGCAAGAGAGGTCCCTGCGCAGGCAGCATTGTTGCAGACATCGTCATAGGTACTGGGGTCGCCATCGTCGCAGGGGGAGTTATTCGGGAGGTGTTTGAGACCTCCCTCCGGCGTGCAGCTATCGTCAGTGCAGGGATTCCCATCATCGAGGGGCTGGGGCTGACTGGCAGGCCCGCTGCCATCGGGTGCGCAAAGGTAGCAGTCGCTACCGTCCAAATAGAAACTCCCCGGATTACAGACCGGGTCGTTCCCCTGACAGACGCCAGCGGCGCAGATGTCCCCCCAAGTTCCGGAGTCACCATCGTCACAGGCGGCTGTGTTCTCGGTGTGGACGACCCCAAGATCGAAGTCGCACCGGTCATCCGTGCAGGGGTTTCCGTCGTCTACCGCTTCCCCCGCACCGACAATTCCGTCTCCTTCGGGGTTGCAGCGATAGCAGAGGTCATTCTTGGCGAGGGTGTAGCCGTTGGGCTTGCAATTCTCCGGCTCGTCCCCACTATCTTCGGTGCCGTCACTCTCCTCCCAACCGTCGGGCTGAGGGTTCACATCTGTCTGGTCGCCAGTGGTTGCGTTGTCGCCGCAAGCGGCAAGGAAGAGCAGAGCTGTTATGGCCATTATGCGTGTGCGCATGTTAATCTCCCCATCAGATTTTGCTAAACCATTCTAGTTTGAAACGGGGAGACTTGCCAAAAGTTGAGGCATTTCGCGCTTACACGCAATCGGGGATGGGCGTGTGAGTGCACATCCCGGACGAAGGTGCACAGGAATCTTCAGTGCACGCATCATCGTCGTTGCACTCGCCAAAAACCACCTTATCAAAATGTTTGCATTCGTTGTTCAGGCCGCAGGTATCCTGAGTGCACTTGTGAGTTACAAAGTTCTCGGGGATAGTCTGTGGACAAGGGACGACCTCCGCGGTCTCCAGATTGATGCAATCCCGACAGTCATCGCTCCCCTGACAGCAGTCGGGGGCGGGAACCTGGGCAACAGTGCAGCAGCCACTCTCGGAGCAGGCCCAATACCCGCAATTCCCGAGGGATGTGCCCGCGCAAACCTCAGCGGGGTTGTCCTCCGGAGTGCAGACACCGAACGCACAAGCGCACATCCCGTCCTCGCAGGAGAAGGGAGGTGGACAGGTGCCACAGTCCCCGAAGCAGCCATCATAACCGCACTCCTTAGCCTCACAATCGGGCGTGCATTCGCACTTATTGGATTCACAATGGAAAGGGGCTTCGCATTCACCACAAAGGTCGCCGCAACCATTGTCTCCACATTCCTTTCCGGCACAGGAAGGTTCACAAATGCAGAGGCCTCCCTGGCAAACTTCCTGAGCTCCCTCACACTCGCCGCAGGTGCCACCACAGCCGTCAGGTCCACAGCCGTTTTCAGCGCAATTGGGTTGGCAGAGGTCCACGGCTACTTCGGGAACGGGGTGCGAAGCGTCCTCGGCGAGTGTATCCAGGAGGCCGTCGAGCGGCAGATCGGCAGAGGTATCCTCCGTCAGGTATCGATAGTCAGGTGAATCCTTGCCGCTACCTTCACCGCAACTGATGGCGAAGAGAATAGCGAACAGCATCGCAATTTGTGGTCGGCGCATGTGACCTCCCTGTGGGTACCACTGCCTATGTTACCGGGTCAGGCGGACAGGTCAACGGTTGTAGCGCTACAAAAAGCCGTTGCACCGCTGACGGGTACGCGCTAAACTGCGGCTGATTTTTGATACGAAATCAGGTCGTTACCGGAGGTTCCATGAGGTATTTGTGGCCCATTCTTCTAGTTGTCGTAATGGTGTTGGGGATTTCCTGCACCACCTCCTTTAGTCAGTTGCAGACGAGCTACGTCCCTCATGACGAGACGAGGCCCGTTCAAGTGTATCCTCGGCTGAAAGGCTCTGCCTGTGAGTGGAAGCTATTCGGGCTGTTAGGGGTTGGTGGGGATCGCAGTGCCAACACTGCCATTGCCAAGATGACCCGAGGCAGTGCCAAGATCGACAATCTCTTCGGCCTCCAGGTTGAAGAGTCTACGGGCTTCTACCTCCTTATTTCCAAGGTTTGCACCAACGTCTCCGCCTATCCCGTTGTCTACAAGGATGCAAATCCCAAGCGGCAGCTCTTTGAGGCCAACATGATGGCCGGCCGTTTGGTCAAGCAGCCCGCGGCCCCCGGCGGTGGCACCGTGGCCCCGACACCAACCAGGACTACGCCAACACCGACCTACAGGCCCCCAACGACCGCTCCGGCTCCAACTCCACGGGCGGTGCTTCCCACCAAGCGTCAATGCGAGTCGAAGTGCACCAAGTTTGCCAAGCTCTGGAGCGGTTCGAACGCAATTCGCTCAACTATCCGAGGGCAGTGCGTGAAGAAGTGCCTGACCCCCGAAAACGGCGCCTACCGTGATTGTATCGACGGTGCTTCGAAAATCGACGACATCGCCAAATGTAATAGCATGTAGCCGGTGAGTCTCCACCGGCCCCCTCAACACCACTGATCAGGTTCCATGGCTGCTCCAGCGCACATAACTCTTCGCCTGACACCTGACGAGGCCCTGGAATCTGCCCGGCATATTGAGGCTAGCCTACCCCCCGAAGCGACCGAACACCGCATCGTTCGACGAGCGATCGATGCACGTCACAAACGGGTGCGCGTGGTGTTGACGGTCGAATACTCGTCGGGTAGGTCGCTACTTGATCTGGTCGAATCTCCCCCCCCGCCCCCCCGGGCCCAGGGGGCAGCGGGGGGAGGTGTGGGGGCGGGGCCAGCCGGCCGCCGGAAACGAAGCCGCGACGCGCCGGGCGA
>CAZFVN010000001.1:23073-99791 GCA_964522395.1 uncultured Myxococcales bacterium | reverse complement strand
GTCGCTACTTGATCTGGTCGAATCTCCCCCCCCTCCCGCCCGGGCCAAGGGGCATCAGGTCGTAGTTGTGGGGGCGGGTCCAGCCGGCCTTATGGCCGCGTATTCTCTGATCCAGGCAGGGGTCGTTCCACTGGTCGTCGACCGGGGCTCTGCCTTTCCCACGCGCCACGAGCACGTCAGAAACTTGCGTCAGAAGGGCCAGTTGGACGGGGCACCGGCCCTCACCTGCGGATTGGGCGGAGCGGGCACCTACTCAGACGGAAAGCTGATGACGAGGCGCTCCAGTCCCGCCACGCGAAAAGCGCTTTCGCTGCTGGCATGGTTTGGCGAAGACCCAGCTCTCATGATCGAGAGCCACCCCCATGTCGGGTCCAACAAGCTGCCGGCCCTGGTCGACGGGCTCCGAATCTATCTGGAGGAGAATGGGGCTCGCTTCTATTTCAATACGACGGTGGTGGGCTTGACAATGCGGAGCGGTCGAGTTGCTGGAGCGGCCATCGATACCGGAGAGACCATTGGTGGCGAAGCGGTGGTTCTGGCGGCCGGCAATAGTTCTCGCACCCTCCTTGGCAACCTGAGCATTGCCGGAATCGCAATGGAAGCGAGGCCATTTGCTATGGGTGTACGGGTCGAACACTCGAGAGAGTGGGTCGACAGTGCCCAATATGGCGAGTTTGCCGGACATCCCGCCCTCGGAGCAGCACGCTACGCTTTCGCATTCTCCAGGGGGCCCCGTGCCGTCTACTCCTTCTGCATGTGCCCAGGTGGGACCTTGCTTCCGACACCCCCGGAGCCGGGCCATCTGGCGGTCAATGGAATGAGCTTCGCCAACCGCTCCGGCCAATGGTCGAACGCGGCGCTGGTGGCAGCAACAACCCCCAGTGATTGGACGGCACTTGATAGCACAGTCATGGGCGGAATTGCCTTGCAGCGCAGTATCGAGAGCAGGGCATTTCTGGCCGCCGGAGGCTATCGCGCTCCAGCTCAGCGGCTCACAGATTTCCTCGCGGGGCGCGCCAGTACATCTCTGCCCGAGAGTTCCTATCGCCCCGGCCTCGATAACCTCCGCGTCGACCATCTAATAACTGACGAGATCGTCACGGCTCTTCGCACCGGCTTTGCCCGCGCCGACCAGAAGATGCGGGGCTATATTCAGGAAGAGGCCCTCGTTGTCGCCCCCGAAACCCTCACCTCCACCCCAATCCGTATCCTGCGCAACGACCTGATGCAATCGAAGTCCCACCCAGGTCTCTTCCCCTGCGGAGAGGGTAGCGGTTGGGCCGGAGGCATCACCTCAAGTGCAGCCGATGGCCTCCGCACCGGCGAAATGGCGGCCGGCTGGGTGAGCGGCAATCTCTAATGCCTTATTCTGCCACGGTGCTTCGCGACTGTGGCAATTGCGTACCACCTGAATTGTCCAGTGAGCCAATATGAGGGGCAGTCTGGCGGACCTGAGTTAACTAGAGTCGCTTCATCAGCGACATGAAAAGGACTGTGCCGGCGAAGGCTGCAGTACTGGCGCGGTAGGCTGGACCACGGAGGTGGATGGCAATTGCTCCGGCGCTACGTAGCAGCTCTCGTTCGTGGGTTTCCAATCCTCCCTCAGGTCCCACGACTATGACGATTTCTGAGTCCCCAGGAAGTGCCACGTCCTCCCAGTTCACGCCCTGCTCTTCATCAAGGACGAAGAGCGCCGCAGTAGAATGGTCATCGAGTGCCTGGGCGAGACTCTCATGGACTTCCACTTTCGTCTGCCGCGGCTGGGCGACCTTTCGGCGAGCGTCCGCCGCCACTCGCTCATAGCGATCCCGCTTCGCATCATGGACCAGTGCCACCGAGTGCTGCATGTTTGTGAGCGCAATGGTATCAACTCCCATCTCGGCAGACGCGGCGATGAGAACCGACGTGCCGCCGCTCCTCAACCCACTGGCTATCAGGAGAATCCTCTGCTCGCCTGGGGGAAGGGCCTCTTCGACCTCCTGGAGGAGTACGGTAATTGAAGCCTCGTCCAACTCTTCGACCTGGGCGAGGGCAACTCTGCCGTCCTCCGCAATCAACCGTACTGTGGCTCCCAAACCGACTCGCCGGACACGCAGCAGATAACGTGAAGCTTCCCCATCCAGCCGGACGCTCTCGCCTACCACGAGCGGTCCGCCAACTCTTACGGTAGGTGCTGTCATGGTGCCTCCCGGCGCCACACCGCGCCCCACCAGTCGTTCAATTCTACTTGCCGAAGTTCTGCGAAGGGCGGACCTTCACTGAAAAAGACCTTCTTGAAAGTTGCTCTCTCCTTCTCGACAAGACCCGCAAGAATGAGAATTCCGCCCGGGACAACGGCACGATGAAGTGCCTGTGCGATGGCCTGCAGCCGGAAGCCCAGCATATTGGCGACGACCACGTCAAAGGCCCCGCTGACCGCTTCGACTCCGCCGCAAAATGAGTCCACTTTGGTCCCGTTTGCAGCGGCGTTACGACCAGTCTCTTTGACGGCCTCAAGCTCTATGTCGAAGGCCAGGCAGGAGGAGGCCCCCAGGCGGGCCGCGGCGATGGCCAGGACGCCAGTTCCGCAGCCGGCATCAAGCAGGGTGGCAGTGGGGGGCAGAAACTCCTCGAGGAGAGTCAGTGCGATCCTCGTCGATTCGTGGACTCCGGTGCCGAAGGACTGCCCCGGCTCGATCCTGATGGCCGCGGAAACGTCAAATGGACAAGGCTTGAAGTCTGGCCCCACCGCCAGTCGGTCAGAGATTCGCACCCACTTGTAATATGCCTTCCACTTCTCGACCCATTCGCCAGGGTCATATTCGTATGGCTCGACGACCAGGTAGCGGGCGAAATCGTAGTTGGCCATGAGCCCTTCCCACGTCTCCCGCTGATGTGGTTCAGCGTAGAGGATCAGGGCTCGCCCAGGTAGGCCGTCCACGGTACTGGCAACCTGGTCGAGGTCCTCGTGGAAGGGTATTTCAGCAGAATCGAGCAGAGTCTGGGCTAAGGAGGCGCTACTGAGTGGGACGGTAAGGACGAATTTGAAGAGCAGCACGGCCGGCTACTTCGCGACGACCCAGACCTTAACCTTGGTCTCGACGTCCTGGTGCAATCTGATCGGAACGTGGTAGACACCCAGGAACTTGATGGCCTCTTCCAACTCGATCTGGCTGTGGTCAACGGTGAATCCTTCGTCCGCCAACGCCGCGGAGATGTCACGGGTCGTCACGGAGCCAAAGAGCTTGTCCTCTTCGCCTACGTGGCGCTCTACCGTGCAGGAGATGGACCCCAACTTCTGGGCTTCTTCCTCTGCCCGTGCCTTCTCGGTGACAAGGCGTGCTTCGACGATTCGCTGCTGGTGCTCAACTTGCCTGGCGCTACCCGCAGAAGCGGGGAGAGCCAGCCGATTTGGGATCAGGTAGTTCCGGCCGTAGCCGGCTTTGACCGTCACGGCATCACCGGTGGAGCCGAGCCCACTTACCGGTTGTAAAAGGATGACTTTCATGGCGTTCTCCCTGGTCTAAAAGTCGCTGGCGCTGAACGGCAGCAGAGCTATAACACGGGCTTTCTTGATGGCCCCGGTCATCATCCGCTGGTGCTTTGCGCAATTGCCGGTGATTCGGCGAGGAATAATGCGGCCGCGGTCCGTCGTGAAGCGACGCAACAAGCCGTATTCTTTGTAGTCAATGCTCGTGACTTTATCGACGCAGAAGTTGCAGACCTTTCTGCGGTAGAAGAATTTTCTCTGGGCTGCCATTGGTAACTCCTCCCTTATTCGGCCTTTTCTTCGGCGGTTTCGGCTTCAGCTTCGGCCTTGGGTTCTTCTGCTACTGGCTCCGCCTCTTCCTTGGTTTCAACTGCCACTTCAGCCTTCTTCTTGGCCTTCTTCGCAGGCTTCTTCTCAACCTTCTCTTCGGCTTTCTCTTCGGCCTTTACTTCGGCCTTCTCTTCAGCCGCTTTCTCTTCCACTACTTCCACCGCTGCTTCCACAGCAGCTTCAGGCGCCGGCTTGGCTTCAGGCTCGGCCTTCGCCTCCCCATCGGCCTCACTCTTCTCCGGGGCCTCGGCTTTCGCCTCATCTCCGGTCTTTTCCGCAGGCGTTTCCGCAGGTGTTTCCACCACCGGTTCCCGGGGCTTGACGCCAAAGGGGAAGATGGTCTCACGCTCGCCGTCGAAATCGAAAGCCTCGGCATCGACCCGGTCGGCCAACTTCACCGTCAGGAATCGCAGCAACGGGTCGAGCACATTGAGATTGCGCTCCAGTTCTGCCACGCCTTCGCCACCGGCAAGATAGCGGAAGTAGAGGTAGTTGCCCTTCGGGGACTTCTTGATGGGATAGGCCAGACGCTTCTTGCCCCAGTCCTGGAACACGATTTCATGGCCACCTTTACTGGTGATTGCCGTAATCGCTCGGCTCTTCACGACCTCGAACTGATCTTCCGGCAGGTCCGGTTTGACAATTAGGACCGTTTCGTACTTGGAGAGCATAACGGGCTCCTCTCGGTTTGTAGCCCCCGCTGGACGGGAGCAAGGAGTTATGGAATGTTACTGCTTCACCACAAAGGGTGAGTCAGGTGCGGCATCATATTCATTGGCTTCGGTCTGGTCAAGCACAAAAACCTGTGCTTCATTCTGGGCGCTTGTGGCCTCGTCGTCGGCCTTCTTCTCATAGTGCAGAGAGAAGAGCAGCGGGGCGATGACCACAGCCACAACGGACATCAGCTTGATGAGAATGTTGAGGCTCGGGCCGGCAGTGTCTTTGAAGGGGTCGCCGACGGTATCGCCAACTACGGCAGCCTTGTGGGAATCGGAGCCCTTGCCACCGTGAGCACCACCTTCAATGTACTTCTTGGCATTGTCCCACGCACCGCCAGCGTTGGACATGAAGATTGCCATCAGCACGCCAGAGGCGGTGACGCCGGCCAGCAGGCCACCCAACATCCGAGGATCGATAATGCCAACCACCACCGGCGTAATCACAGCAATAAGACCGGGCATCACCATCTGGCGAATGGCGGCTTTGGTTGAGATATCAACGCAACGTCGGTGGTCGGCCTTGGCCTTGCCTTCCATCAGACCTTCGATGGTACGGAATTGACGGCGAACCTCTTCGATCATTGCCTGAGCCGCACTTCCCACGGCGTTCATGGCAAAGGAACTGAAGAGGAAGGGCAACATCGCCCCCACCAAGAGGCCCGACATAATCAGGGGGTCCATGATGTCGAGGACGAACGGCGTCCCGCGGGAGACGTTATTGGTGTAAGCAGAGAAGAGCGCCAGGGCCGTGAGTGCGGCGGAGCCGATGGCGAAGCCCTTGCCAATGGCGGCAGTTGTGTTGCCCACTGCGTCCAGTTTGTCGGTGCGGGACCGAACCTCTTCGCCCAAACCGGCCATTTCGGAGATTCCGCCAGCGTTGTCGGCGATGGGGCCGTAGGCATCTACCGCGAGTTGGATGCCGATGGTGGAGAGCATGCCCAGTGCGGAAATGGCGATGCCGTAGAGTCCAGCAGTCTTGTACGCAACAATTGTGGCAGTCGCAATCAGCAGCACGGGCAGGGCAGTGGAGAGCATTCCTACCGCTAACCCCGAGATGATGTTGGTGGCAGCACCAGTCTCTGAAGACTTGGCAATGTCTTTCACCGGCTTGTTATGCTCTGAGGTGAAGTACTCAGTGGCCAATCCCACCAGGACTCCAGCCACCAGGCCGGAGACGCAAGCCAGGAAAATGCCCATCGCTGCGCCCCAGGTATTGGCATCGGCAGCCTGAGTCCCCGCGACCAGGGAGATGCCGCTGTCAGAACTGAGGAACATGTAACCATCGGGCACCATCTTGAAGATGACAAAGTAAGCGGCAGCAAGCATCAAGCCGGCGGCCATGAAGTGGCCCAGGTTGAGCGCCGTCTGAGGATTCCCACCCTCTTTTGTGCGCACGAAGAAGGTGCCGATGATGGAGGCAAAAATACCCACTGCTGCAAGCATCAGCGGCAAGTACACCAGCGTAAAGGCACCGGTATTGGTGTTAGCAAGGTCAAAGCCTCTGGCCAGTGCCCAGCCAAGCAGCATCGCTGAAATGGTTGCTCCGACGTAGGATTCAAAGAGATCGGCTCCCATACCTGCAACGTCGCCGACGTTGTCACCAACGTTGTCCGCGATAACTGCCGGGTTCCGGGGGTCATCCTCAGGAATTCCCGCTTCAACTTTGCCAACCAGGTCGGCCCCGACGTCTGCCGCCTTCGTATAGATACCCCCGCCCACACGGGCGAAAAGCGCAATGGAGCTGGCGCCCAGGCTGAAACCAGCCAGCACGTTCAGCATCCGGTCACTCTGGGTCAAGTCACCAAAGAGGCTGAAGCCCTCGTAAGCTGCAAAGAGTCCGGCCAGTCCCAGAACCCCAAGCCCGGCAACTGAGAGGCCCATTACTGAGCCGCCAGCGAAGGCCACTTTGAGGCCCGCATTGAGGCTCGTTCGGGCGGCATTGGAGGTGCGCACGTTGGCGACGGTTGCCACGTTCATGCCGAAGTAGCCGGCAAGGCCGGAGCAGAAGGCACCAACGATGAAGGAGATGGCAATCAGCCAGTGGCTCGACTCCAGCGTGGCGTTGGAGAGCCCGAGCAGTGCAGCAACCACTACCACGAAGATGGCGAGCACCTTGTACTCGGCACTCAGGAAGGCGAAAGCACCCTCACGGATATCCCCGGCAATCTCCTTCATGCGCTCATTGCCAGCATCCTGCTTGCGAACCCAAGCTGCCCGAACCATGGCAAACGCCAAGCTCACTGCCCCTGCTACAATCGCTACGTAGACTGGATTGTTGAAAATGAAGTCCATACTAATCCCCTCCTTGAGATTCCGTCGCCAATTGTGTTCCGTTGTATCGGTTCATCGCCTCGGTCACGCCGTGCTCCACCCAGACGGCCGACGCTTCAACACTTAGTGAAACTGCGTCTGAAAAGAGCTGCTCATCCTCTCCGCCAATACGGGAGAGTACGTGGCCCACGACTTGCTCCTTGCGGTCGGGTTTGCCAACACCGACGCGCAAACGGCCAAATTCCCGGCTGCCCAGTTGCTCAATAATGGATGCGACGCCCTTGTGGCCGCCTGAGCCCCCAGCGCGGGAGAGCCGGATTCGACCAGTTGGGAGGTCCATTTCATCATGGACTACGAGCAAATCTGCGGTGTCAATGCGGAAGTATTGCAGTATTGATGAGACGAAATGGCCGCTTCGATTCATGTAGGTCATCGGCTTGGCCGCGAGCACCGTGGAACCGCAGACCTGGGTGCGGGCCGAGAGGCCTGTCCAACGGGTCGAAGTCCATGACCCACCAAATTCGTGGAGTAGATTGTCGACGACGAGGAAGCCGGCATTATGCCTGGTCTGTTCGTACTCTCGACCAGGATTTCCGAGGCCAATGATAGCCTTCATGAGCTCCCCATGGCCTGTAGTTGAAAGGCCGGGCGATGCGGATGGCTAATCTGCTGAATCCTTGGCCGCAGCCTCCTTGCCACCTTCGCCTTCTTCGCCCTCTTCGCCTTCTTCGCCCTCTTCGTCTTCTTCGTCTGTTTCGGGCTCTTCTTCGACGATGATCCTGGCGGTCTTCAGCACGATTACCGGGTAGCGCGTCTTGTAGGACGGTGTGACGCCTTCCGGTAACTCCAACTGGTCGATGTAAACAACATCTCCCTTTTCCATTTCGGTGACATCCACCACGATTTCTGTGGGAATATCAGCCGGCAACGCGTTGACTAGCACTTCCCGGCGAGCCAGAACCAAGCGGGCGCCCGCGGCCTCACCGGCCGACTTACCGGCGGTGCGGACCGGGACCTCAACTCTCACAGGAGTCGACTCCTCCAGGAGCAGAAAGTCGCAATGTTTGATGGCGCGACTCATGGCGTCTACCTGAATGTCACGCACCACGGCAGCCACCTTCTTTTCGCCGAGAATGATGTCGAGAGGCATGAAGCGTCCCGTTGGCTGACGCAATATGGTGACCAGTTCATGGGCGCCAACTGAGAGATTCATCGGTTGATCAACGTGCTTTCCGTATGCGATAGCGGGGACTCTGCCGGCTGCACGTAGCTTGCGGGCAACGCCCTTGCCAGTGCCGTCTCTAAGTTCGGCTGCAATCTGATATCGTTCCATCGTAGTAAACCTCCGTGAAGGACTCGTCTATGGCTGGGGCGCCAGGACTCGAACCTGGAAAACGGGCACCAAAAGCCCGGGTCTTGCCAATTAGACGACGCCCCAGTGGTGCCATCGGAAACTCAAAGCCGGACGGCTTATAGCATGGGGTCTTGGGGGTGTCAAGCTGAGTTTGGCCTTAGACCAGGGCTCGAGAATGGACTGTAAGGGAGATTCAGTGGAGCGCGGCGTTGGATGGTGCGCCTTGGTGGGTTGTTGCCGGGGCAGGCGTCGGTCGGTGAAGGCGGTCGGTGATTTGCAGTAATTCCTGCAGGTTGGCCAGAAAGCGCTCACGGTGTTCGGGGGAGAGTGGCGCAAAGCCCGCCGCCAGAGCCTCCCGCTGCACAGTGTCGCAATCGAGCATGAAGCGCCGACCCCGACTTGTCAGGGCAACTAGTGATTTGCGTCGGTCGCTAGCTGCGCGCCGGCCCACCAACCCTTTCTGTTGCAGCCGCTCAACCAACTCGCTGATGCTTGACTGGGCCCGTCTCAAAGCACGGGTCAAGGTGGCGATGGAGCTTGCCCCGTGGCGGTGGATGTACTCTAGAACCTGCAACTGAATCCCCGAAAGCCCGATCTCACTGCCGAGCCTGACCTGCATCCGCGTCAGCCGGTCAATGGCGATGGGAAGCAGTCGAGCGGTCCGGTCGGCAATCTCTCTGCTGCGTATTGCGTTCATCCGTGAAACTCCTCCAGTCAGGGTCCTGGGACAAGTCTATCGTACCCCGATGGGTTCGCAAAAAAGTGCTCCATACCTTGATCTTGCCGCGCACCCCGTGTAACAATCGTCACTCCTGTTCAGTCAGGGAGCATCTTGCAATAGCACGAAGAGGTACTTGCATGCCCAACAGCACAGAACTAAAAAGGGGCGTTCGCTTTCTTCACGAGGGAATCCCTTTTCAGGTCACCGACATGACGACCCAGTCGCCCTCTGCCAGAGGAGCGTCAACCCTGATCAAAGTGAAGGCGCGGGACCTGCTCTCTGGTCAGCTCAAGAGCTACACATTCAAAGCCGGCGACCGCCTCGAAGACCCAGACATAGAGCTGCGAAAGGTACAGTATCTGTACGGCGATGGTGATGCCTACCATTTCATGGACCTGGAAACGTACGACCAGTATCGGCTGGTGCCTGATAGCGTCGGTGGAGCGGTTGATTACCTCATCGAAGAGCTGGAGGTCCGACTCATGTTTTTCAATGAGCGGCCGGTCTCGGTGGAGGTTCCCAAAGCCATGGACATGGAAATCGTCCAGTGCGACCCCGGGCTGAAGGGCGACACCGTAACCAACGTTACCAAGGCGGCGACTCTGGCCACCGGACTCGAAGTACAGGTGCCACTCTTCATCAATCAGGGGGATGTTATTCGGGTGGACACATCAGAAGGCCGGTACGTTGAACGAGTCAGCGTGGCCAAGCGCTAGACTATGGCACGCCCCCCGAAACTACGCCCCGAATATGCCACCAAGCGCCTGTTCGTCCTTGATATGGACGGGACTATCTACCTCGGGGAGAATCTCTTCCCGTGGACCCTGCCCTTTCTCGATGCCGTCACGCGAGCGGGCGCGCACTACATATTCTTGACTAACAACTCTTCTCGCACTGCCCCGGAGTATGTGGCGAAATTGCGACGCTTGGGGGTCTCAGCGGAGGCCCCAAACGTGCTGACTTCGGGCGATGCAACCATTGAGTTGTTGCGCCGAGAAGGACGTTGGCAAAGGCTATTCGTCCTGGCGCCTCCGGCCGTCATCGGGGCCTTTGAAGAGGCCGGTTTTGTGATGGACGAAGAGGCTCCGCAAGCGGTGGTCATGGCCTATGACACGACCCTCGAATACAGTCGTCTCGTGACCTTCTGTCGACATGTTCGAGCGGGCCTGCCCTACATCGTCACGCATCCCGATTTAAATTGCCCGACTCCTCACGGCCCGATCCCGGATACCGGGGCCTTCATGGCTCTGGTGGAAGCCTCCACCAGCCGCGTACCAGACCGAGTCGTGGGCAAACCGCAGCCTGACATTTTGCGGGCTGCCATGAGTCGTTTTGGCGCAACTTCGCAAGAGACCGTAATGATAGGAGATCGTCTCTATACCGATATCGCTTGTGGAGTGGCTGCCGGCGTCGATGCACTACTGGTGTTGTCGGGCGAATCAACCGTGGAAATGGCCGCCGAAAGCCACCATCGCCCCTCTCGAGTAGTGGCCAATCTGGAATCCCTGCTAGACGATTAGTCGAGGCTCAAACGGTTAGCTTTGTGGGGAATGTGTGACAAGTTGTCCCATGACTATTTGGTGCTCTTCTCGGCCGACTCTTCTTTCACGCTGAACTCGCTTAGTAGATCCTTGACGGCGTCCTTGTGCACCATGAAAGTGAGCATCTTCAGTTTCACGAAATCATCTCTGAAGAAGTAATACCCGTCGAACTTTCCGTGTCGGGCGGAGCGGCCCGAATCTTTGATAAGGTACCAGGTATGGTTGCCGACGTCTCGGACCCCAACGAGATGAATGCCATGATCGTCCCCGGTGGTGCCAGCGTTGATGCGGTATTCCCTGGAGGACTGGTCGATATACTCGCCCGGAATATCGAAGGTTGGCACGAAGGCCACATCTTGCCGGAAGTTCTTACCGGGCTCAGAGACGTCACCACCGATGGCGACGCTGTAGCCGGCACGAATCGCCCCGTCTATGCCGGATACAAAGCGGTCCAGGGGGATGTTGTGGTAGGAGGCATCGTGCCACCAGTTGTCCGGTACTTCGAACTCAGCCTGGGCATAGAAGGGGTGGGAAATCGTGGACATGAAGCCGACATAGTCGGCCGGTTCGATCTGGACAACCTTGTCGAGAAAGCTCTTGGGCGAATAGGTCTTGCCCTTGAATCTGAACTCCGTTGGGGGCGGCCCGAGATGGCGGTCGAGGATGGTGCGGATGGCCAGGAGTACCCACTCCTCGTCCCATCGATTCTTGGCTTTCACGAAGGCGAGGAACTCGCTGAGTTCGCGGGATAGTTTGATGTGGTCATGGCGACCGTCTTCCTTGCGCACTCCAGCATATGCCTCCAGTGGAACTGCGCCATAAAGAGACCAGATACGAGTGACCGCGTTGTGCTCAGAACCCTCAGAGAAGTGGGAGTCCCCCCGCTGTCGCACAAAGCGTCGCGCCTTCTCAACGTACTCCCAGTACACTGTGTGCATTTCCGACATCTTCACCTTCTTGCCTGAAGTACGGTAGATCTCGGACTCCAGGAATGAGGTGGCCGCGTAAGCCCAGCATGTGCCGGTGTAGAACTGCGCCTGCGGTTCCACGTGATAGACCTTCGTGAAGCCATCGGGAGGGCCGGGCAAGGCGGCCTCCGGGAGGGTTGCTCGCAGCACCTTCTTGTTGTCCTCTTTCGTCTTGGCAGCGGCCTTTTGCTGCTTGCGGATGGCCGCGGTTATTGTCGTTGCTGCGGCATCCTCGGTCTCGTTACGATCCTTGATCTCCTTGAGGGCCGGGTCGCGGGTCTTCAGTTCGTAGATGACCGCATCTCGGGGGGCCGGCGTCTGCCCGGCAGTGGGAAGTGGGAGTGCGCCGACAATCAACGTCAGTGTAACGGCAACGAGCTTCTTCATCTCTTCTCCTGTGGGGTCTCGCAGTGAGTCTCCGTGATGATAGGGGGTGGAGCTTGGTCGCGCAAGCGCGGAAGCTGCACGACCGCAAAGATTGCGTAGCGGGAAAGATTTGCAGCCTGTGCAGGAGTGGCCCAAGGACTGGAGACATGTGCGACAAGATGTCTCAGTTGGCGCTCTCCCCTTTGGTCTCAAGGTGCAGGCGGGTCCTGGTGCACTCCCGGGAATCTGCGGGAGGGGCCCCAAATCGGGACCGGGTGCGCTCGCGTAAAGCGGCACGGATATTGCTTCGACAATGTACAGGGGGTGGAGTTTGCGCACGCCTGCACGCCGTATACGCGTCGCTTGCGCCCCCGTAGTTACTACGTGAAGAAGCTGTTTGTTTGTCGTAATTGAGCCCGTGAGGTAGTATGAGAGCCGAGTTTGAAGCGATGTTGGACACGCGTAGACGGTGCCTGCTTGGGCACCATCGCTCCAAACCGGCCAGTCCGAGTCTCTTACTGAGGTTGACGATGCGAGTGCCCCTCCAGAGGCAGCAAGTGCACCCCGGTATCGCCTGGCGGCTTTTTGCCGTCCCCCTTCTCCTGGCCACGTTGTGGTCGTGTACCCCGCAAGGTGCACAACTGCCGGGGCCAGCGGACAGCGGCGATAGTATTGCCGACATCCTAGAAGTCCTGTACGGCTTCGAGGTGCTGGCTGCCGGCGGCGATCCCACTGTGGTGATTACCGACCCGGCCAATAATAGCCAGACGGACCTGGGACTGGTGGCGACGCCGGTAACGGTAACCCTCGCGGCATTGAATTGGGCTTACCCGGCCTTCGGACATGGCATCAACGTCTATCTCGACCAGGAATTTCAAACGACGCTCACCGGCGAAACTGTCTTCATGTTGCCCGACGTGCCCATGGGGGTCCATGTAATCGCAGTTGCACTTGCCCAGAACCTGGAGGGAAGCTGGGTCGAGTACACCAACCCCGAAGCACGAGCTACCGTTATCGTGAAGATCATTGCCCCTTGTGCGGAGCACAGCGATTGTGATGATGGCAATCCATGTTCAGCCGATTCCTGCCTTACAGGTTTTGCCAAATGTGGCTACGGTTTCAAAATGAACTGCTGCGTCTCCGACTATGAATGTGAGCCCGGCTGGGTCTGTAAGGACACCGGCTTCGGCAATCCAACCTGCAGTGAGTGCGGGCAGGATGCCGAGTGCGAGGACAACAACATCTGCACCATCGATTCGTGTGACAACGGGATTTGTGTCAACGACCCTACTCCTGGCTGCTGCATCGACGACGCCGGCTGCGATGATGGTCTCTTCTGCACGGTGGACTCTTGCAACATTTCCGCCAACAGTTGCATCCACACCGACAACGGCGACCCGGCCTGCTGCGAAACCAAGTATGATGCAAAGTGCGACGATGGCGATCTCTGCACCATCGATGTCTGTATTGCCAACGAGTGTCGCCACGGCCCCGTGGTCGACCCTAATTGCTGTAACGATGTCTCAGAGTGCGAGGACTCCAACCCCTGCACCATCGACAGTTGCAACCCAGATGTGAATTCATGCGTCTACGCCCTGGACGAGGGCAAGCAAGACTGTTGTACCGCGCACAGCGATTGTGCGGCCGGCGGGGTATGGGACGATGAGGACCCCTCCACTATCGACTACTGTCAGTCCTTTCTCTGCGTCCACGTGGAGAACCCTGCTTATTGTGAGTGCACGTCTGGCTGCGATGACCCCTGTCTCGACGATGGCAACGCTTGCACCGAGGATCTCTGCGTCGACAACAACTGCACTCATGTCCCCGAGGAAGAGTGTTGCTTGCTCGACTCAGAATGCGAAGACAACAATGGCTGCACCGACAATCTTTGCGTCATTCCGTTCGGGGAAGAGACTGGGGCCTGCTATTTCCAGCCCATCGCAGACTGCTGTTTGACTGATGAGGAATGCAAGGACGAGAACCCGTGCAACATCGATGTCTGCATCAACTACGTTTGCCGCTACGGGCCGGACTGGAACCTCCCCAACTGCTGTCAGACCACTGACTCCTGTCTCACCGACCACACCTGTCAGCACATTCTTCTGACCGAGAATTGCTGTTTCTCCGCCGTCGACTGCGATGATGGCGTGGTTACCACCTTCGATACATGTGAAGATTGCGGTTGCGTCAACGATGATTCGCCCATCTACTGCGACGAAGTGAACTCAAGCTGCGATGATAGCAACGATTGCACCATCGACACCTGCGCGGTTGGGGTGGGTCTTTGTCAGCACACCCTCATCCCCGGCTGCTGTCTGGTCGACCAGGATTGCACCGATGAGGTCTTCTGTACCGTCGACACGTGCGATACTGTAACCGATACGTGTAAGAATACCCTGATTGCCGGCTGCTGCGCCGAAGACCTGGACTGCGACGATGGCAATACCTGCACCGATGACTACTGCGTCAGCAAGGAGTGCAAGCACGTCGGTACTGCCGCCTGCTGCGTTGAAGATTCGGAATGTGCAACCGGGAATCCCTGCTATGTGGGGACCTGCAATCTGGCAACTAACGTGTGCAAGTATGCAATTGACTTCGATTCCGACGAGTATCAATGCTGCGGCTCATATCAGGACTGTTTCGACGGGTTACAGTGCACCACGGACAAATGCCAGAACTACCAGTGTGAAAACAAGGACATCAGCAATTGCTGCACCGAAGAGACAGAAGTAGCCCTTTGCAATGACAACAACCCATGCACCTGGGACAAATGTGTTTTCGGTAAGTGCCGCAACATCGCGGCCGAATTGGCCCCACCGGAAGCCAATATCCCCGCCACCTGCTGCGAGACGGACGAAGACTGCGAGACTCCGGCTGATTTGTGCAAGACCGTTGCCTGCACCGGCGGACTCTGTGTCGAAACCGTTCTCGACCCCTGCTATGTGGCTTTGCCCTACGTTCAGCAGTTTGCCCTCTGCGATGACTTGGAAGCCCTCGGCTGGGCGACCATCGATTTTGAGGATACCACTACCGATAACTGGGGATGCGGCACCACCGGTGGATTGGGTCCCGACGCGTACCTGAAGTTCGATTGGGAGCCTCAGGTGGAGCCCGTCAAAACTTATGTTCGGACCCCCGGGTTTACTTTGGCTGGCCAGACTCACGTTACCGTCCAGGTCGACCGCGCCATTGAATACTTCCAGAACCAGGCTGGCTTCGGCGTCGCCATTTCCGAGATCGGAGATTTCTCTGACGCTGACCTCTTCTGGTTTGAGAGCGCTACTGATGACCTGGAAGCAGAGACTCTTACCCTGCCGATGCCCGATGAATACCTGGGCTCGGATGTCTTCTTCGGATTCTATCTCGACCTCGCTTCCAGCTACGACGTCGATGAGTTTGGGCTTGACGAAGTCCGGGTCTGCCCCGGCTACGCTCCAGTCTTCGCCGAGGACCTGGAGGCGGTTTCGCTGACCTGGAAGCAGAGCAATAGCGAGACCCTCTACGCAGGGGACGTCGACGGACAGGATGGGCTCTCCTTCACCATCGTCAGTGGACCTGCTTTTGCCAGCCTCGGGGAGCCGACCTGGTACTTCGCACTCAAGCAGTTTGGTGTCGTCCTCGACCTTTCGCCCTCCAGCGCGGCCGACGTCGGTACTCACGAGATTACAGTGCGCGTTTCCGACGGTTGTCTGGTTGACGACATGACGTTCCAAGTCACGATCTATGAAGCGAGCGGCTATCTCGTCTGGCAACCCGAAGGAATGGCCTCCACAGGGGCCATCACTCTTGCCGATGCAGTGGCTGCTACGGGACGAACCGCCCAGGTGGTCTCAGACCTTGAGCCCTTTGGCGACTTCTCCATGATTGACGGCCTTATCCTGCCCATGGGGGTCTACGGCGCCAAGCACGTCATTACCCCCGGCGAAGCTTACGCCTTCTCCAGCTACTTGAAGCAGGGCGGGCGTCTCTATATCGAGGGAGGGGACTTCTGGTATGTGGACCCCTACACACTCCTCCATCCACTGCTCAAGATTGTCGGTAAGAGCGATGGTGCAGCTACCACGGGCGGACCATTGACCGGGCAGGACTTTGGCCACGGTCTAGCGTTTGACCTGGATGCCGATTATGAGTTCAACAACTTCCTCGATGTCATCGACCGGGCCACTGGGGGTGTGGTGGTGGCTCGTCATGGCGACGATGCCCAGTGGCCTCTGGCCATCGCCTACGAGGATGATGCTTTCGGTTACCGCACAGTGGGTACGAGTGTGCCCTTTGCCGCTCTGCTCAACACCCCTGACGCTCCCATCGATCTGCTTGAACGCTACCTTGATTTCCTCGAGAACGGCTGGCCCGATTGTCCTGATAACGACTATTGCAATGACGGCGCCCCATGTACCTCCGATAACTGCGGCCCTGACTCCAAGTGCTTCTACAGTGACATTCCTGATTGCACCGAATGTGATAGTGACTGCGATTGTACCAGCGTTGAGGCGTGCCTTCTCGCTGCCGGTATCTGCAAGATTGTGCCTGGAGCCCGCTACGACGCCGACGATGTGCCCCTCGGGGTCGACGTCGGTGGTCCGACCACCATCGCCAGCACTATCAACGTGACGAGTGCCGAAGATGTGGTCGATGTCCACGTCAAGGTGCACCTCGGCCACGCCTATCGCGGCGACGTGGAGATCTCCCTTACCCACGGGGCTCAAACAGTGATTCTCAAAGCGGCCGATCCCACCGATGATGTGGCGACAGTCTGCGCTACTTACGATTTTGGAACCGGTTCGCCACCCCTGGACCCATTTGATGGGATGACCCTGGATGGAGATTGGACTTTGACCATCGAAGACACGGTTCCCGGCCTCCACGGCGGGACATTGGTGGGTTGGAGCCTCTACGCTGTTCCCACTGGTGAGTCGTGTGACGATGATAGTGAGTGCGACGATAGCGACCTGTGCACCGCGGATAGCTGTTACTATGGCTGGTGCAAGCATGATGCCGAAACCTGCGTCGACTACGACGGTGGGCACGAGAACCTCTGTACCATTGACAGTTGCGACCCGGTTACCGGTTGTCTCAATACCCTTAAGGACTGCGACGACGGGAGTCCGTGCACCGATGACTCTTGCATGACCGATACGGGGCTTTGTGTCCATGCTCCAGAACTTCACTGCGATGCGGTCTGCGAGGGCCACGATGATTGTGGTGTCTGGGACTACTGCCACGAGGGTACCAAGGTTTGCACTCTGATTCCGGCCACGCCTCACGATGTCGTGGGCGATTTTCCCCTCGCCATCGCAGATGGGCAGCCCTCCTGGACTGACAGCGCCGTTACCATCACCGACGGTGGCCTGGTACAGGACATCTATGTGAAGGTCTGGGTGACGCACACCTATATCGGCGACCTCGTGTTGAAGCTGAGCAACGGTACGCAAACTGTTTACCTCCATAACCAGAGTGGTGGAGCGGCCGATGACCTCTGCCGCGTCTACGACTTTGATGTTGTTGATGGGCCCGGGGATCTTAGCAACTTCCTGGCGCTGGATGGCAACGCCACCTGGACGCTTTCAGCTCAAGATTGGAATGTCGGTGATGCCGGTACCCTCGATAATTGGGTCCTCTTCCTGAAGCTGGCCGAATGCACGGGCCCCGCTCAATGTGACGATGACGACATGTGCACCGTTGACCTCTGCGTGCCCCTGGACGGGGGCAGCAATGGCTGCGAAAATACTCCAATTGAATGCGATGACGGGGTCTTCTGCAATGGCCTCGAAGTGTGCGAAAAAGCTGTCGGTTGTCTGGCCGGTCCACCACCGGTTTCAAATGATGGAATTGGCTGCACCGCTGACTACTGTGATGAGGATAGTCAAAGTGTGATCCACACTCCCTCCGACGCAGAGTGCGACGACGGCAAATGGTGTAATGGAGTGGAGACTTGCGATCTGGTAGATGGCTGTGTCGATGGCATACCCATTCCCGTGGATGACGGTGTCGATTGTACGGCCGACATCTGTGACGAGAACGTAGACCAGATTCTCCACGTGGGTAGCGACGCGTACTGTAACGATGGACTCTGGTGCAACGGTAGCGAATCATGCGACCCGGCGGCAGGCTGCATAGCAGGGATGACGCCAAATGGCGACGATGGCGTCGTCTGCACCGTGGATGAATGTGACGAAGAAAACGACACCTTCACAAACAAGCCGAGCGATGCCTTCTGTAGTGACGGATCTTACTGCAATGGCAAGGAAATATGCCACCCGCAGTTTGATTGTTCCCCCGGCACCGCGCCGACGGTAGACGATGGAGTTGATTGCACCGTTGATGCCTGTAGCGAAGGTCTGGCGGAAGTTACTCACACGGCAGATGATGCCGCTTGCGATGACGATAACGTCTGCACCACGGATAGCTGTGCACTGGGAATCGGCTGTGTCAACGCGCCCAATGCCGATGGTTGCGAAGATGGCAACATCTGCACCACAGGTGATCTTTGCACCGACGGCGATTGCGTATCAGGTTTGAATTCCTGTGCCTGCGTCACAGCAGGTGATTGTCCCGATGATGGGGACAAATGCAATGGCGAGTTTATCTGCACCGGTGGCTTCTGCGTCCTTGATGAGGATACGGCCATCGACTGTGGTGTCGCCGTGAACGGCGGCTGCCTGGTGCCCTCCTGTGTGCCGGCGACTGGTGCCTGTACCTGGACGCAGGCCGAGATCGGGGCTGCTTGTGACGATGGCGATGCATGCACAACCGGCGGTACTTGCGATAACGCGGGTAACTGCGTGGAAGTCGCAGTTGATTGCGACGATGGGCAGTTCTGTAATGGCGTCGAGAGCTGCGACTCGGTGCATGGCTGCCTGGGCGGGACACCACCCCCAATCGATGATGGGTTAGCGTGTACCGCCGATGATTGCGATGAGGATTTGGATCATGTATTCCACCATCCGGTGGACTCCTACTGTAGCGACGGGCAGTTCTGCAACGGGCCAGAGAAGTGCAAGGCTGGGGTTGGCTGTATCGCCGGTCTACCTCCCGAGCTCGACGACGGGATCAACTGTACTCTCGATTCTTGCAATGAGCAGTTTGACGCCGTGCTTCACGCTCCCCTGCACGTAATTTGCAGCGATAGTCTTTTCTGCACCGGCGCCGAGATTTGTGATCCCGATGTCGGCTGCGTTGATGGACCTCTAGATTTCCTGGATGATGAAGTGGATTGTACCGTGGCTCTCTGTGACGAGCTGGCCGATCTTGTGGTCCACGTACCCAGCGCCGCGCTCTGCAGCAACAACGACCTCTGTGATGGCATCGAGCTGTGCGACCCCGATGAGGGTTGTGTCAGCGGCCAGTCGCTGAGCGTTGATGATGGTGTTGACTGCACAGTCGATTCCTGCGACCCGGCCACCGGCGAGATTACTCATGCCCCCGAAGATGCGCTTTGCGACAATGACGAGTTGTGGTGCAACGGCACCAGCGTCTGCCTTGAGTGGGTTGGCTGCCAGCCAGCTAGCGCGCCTCTTATCGATGACGGTTGGTTCTGCACTGAAGACCTTTGCGATGAGGAAGGGGAGTTTGTCGCCCACCTGCCCAACGATGCCATTTGCGATGATGGCAACCTCTGCACAGACGATGCCTGTGTCCCCGGCGATACGGCGGACGAGGCCGGCTGCATCCATACTCCCAACAACGAGTTTTGTGAATTTGGTGTGTGCACAATCAATGACACTTGTGTCGATGGCGAATGCCAGGCGGGCGACACCGACCCTGAGTGTTTCTGCGACACCGATTTTGATTGCACCGCGTGGGGGCTTGACCCCTGCAAAGGCACCCTCGCCTGCGTGAATAACCAGTGCGTCATCGATTACCCACCCCCCCCTTGCGACGACTCCTTCGATACCGCCTGCGTCAAGAACGTATGCGGGCAATTTGGCGAGTGTGTGCTTGAGTTCCTGGAAATAGGCACCATCTGTGACGATGGAGACGCTTGCACCCAGGGCACCATGTGCGATGCCGTGGGCGATTGTGCCGGCGGCGGACCCGTCTTTTGTGACGATGGTCTGTGGTGCAATGGCGGTGAGACCTGCGACCCCGCCGTTGGCTGCGTGGCAATCGATCCACCGGTAATTGATGACGGCATCGATTGCACCGAAGATGTCTGCGACGAAATCAACGATATTGTTTGGAACAAAGCCAATAGTTTCCTCTGTGACGACGGGCTCTTCTGCAACGGCCTGGAAGTCTGCAGTGTCTTTGCAGGCGGCTGCATTGCGGGCACGCCTCCAGCGTTGGGCGATGGCATAACGTGCACCTTCGACGATTGCGACGAAGATACCGATACCCTTACCCATGTGCCGAACCACACGGTCTGTCAGGATGGGTTCTTCTGCAATGGCACCGAGATTTGTGACGGCGATGTCGGCTGTAGCGCCGGCGACGGACTGGAGATCGACGACGGCATCGATTGCACCCTCGACTCCTGCAACGAGGATACTGACACCGTTTCCCACGTGCTGATCCACGGCGACTGCGACGACGGCCTCTACTGCAATGGTGCGGAATACTGTGCCCAGGGCGTGGGCTGCCTTTCCGGTGCGGCTCCTCAAGTTGACGATGGCGTTGAATGCACCTTTGATGCCTGTGACGACTTGCAAGACAAGGTCATCCACCTGCCAGATGATTCCGACTGTGCCGACGGAGTTTTTTGCAATGGGAAGGAATCGTGCGATGCCCAGATTGGCTGCAATTCAAAGCCGGTTCCGGGCCTCGATGACCACATCGATTGTACCGTCGATAAGTGCATCGAAGAGGGTCAACTGGTGGTCCACATCAACGACAACGCGTTTTGTGACGACGATCTCTTCTGCAACGGCGCTGAAACTTGTAGCGGAGTGGCAGGCTGTCAGGATGGTGCTCCGCCGGAGCTGGGCGACGACGTTGTCTGTACCTACGATGTCTGCGAAGAGTCCACCGATACGGTTAACCACGTGCCACAAGACGGCACCTGCGAGGACCTCAACGATTGTACAACAGATTCTTGCGATCCAGAGTTGGGCTGCGTCAACG
The DNA here is from genome assembly GCA_964522395.1 of uncultured Myxococcales bacterium. Taxonomy (GTDB): domain Bacteria; phylum Myxococcota_A; class UBA9042; order CAIXZC01; family CAIXZC01; genus CALGBT01. Next base: position 78,992 of record CAZFVN010000001.1, on the reverse strand, counting down.
CATTCAATTCCGACTTCTGCGACGATGGTGAGTTTTGTACTATCGGTGACCAGTGTCAGGCTGGGGCCTGCCTCGGCGGTCAAGCCAATCCGGTGCCCGCCTGTCAATGCGTGGTGGACGCTGACTGCCCCGACGATGGCAATGGCTGCAACGGAACCATGATTTGCGTTGCCAGCAAGTGCGAAATCGAAGCGGCAACCGTGGTTAGCTGTCCGGCTCCCTCTGGCTGCACCGCTCAAATCTGCAACCCGGCCACTGGCAATTGCGAAGCGACGAACCTGCCTGAAGGCACCGTCTGCGACGATGGCGATCTCTGCAGCAGCGACGACAGTTGCGACGGCTTCGGGGTCTGTGTCGGCGGCGAGGGTGGTTGCGACGACGGACTCTTCTGCAATGGCACAGAGGGTTGTGACCCGGGCACTGGTGCCTGCCTCCCTGGGATTGCACCTGATTCCGACGATGGGGTAGATTGTACCGTCGACTTCTGTGATGAAAACAGCGATGCAGTAAAGCACACCCCCAGCGATTCGGCTTGCGATGACGATTTCTACTGCAACGGCTCGGAAACCTGTAGTCCCACCCTGGACTGTCAACCGGGCGAAGCCGTTGCTATCTCTGACGGTCTGCCATGTACGGAGGATTACTGCGACGATGACCTAGACCTCGTTGTCCATATCGCAGATGACCTTGACTGTGATGATGGTCTCTTCTGCAATGGCAAGGAAACGTGTCATCTGACCCAGGGTTGTACGGCTGGGGATGCCCCCCTAATCGATGATGGGATTGCGTGTACCGCGGATGTTTGCGACGAAGATACGGAGTCCATCGCGCATCTGCCGGAACACGTTGTCTGCGATGACGATGATTCTTGCAACGGCGCTGAGTGGTGTTCAACCACCGAAGGTTGTCAACCAGGGGAAGCTCTTGACCCTGATGACGGTCTCCTCTGTACCATCGATTCGTGTGAGCTCGATATCGGCGAAGTCCACTATCCTGACCCCTCGGCGTGTGATGATGGTCTTTACTGCAACGGGCAGGAGATCTGTGACCTGACGCTTGGCTGTATTTCGGGCGGCGCGCCGATCCTCTCAGACCTTGTTGCCTGCACGGTCGACTTCTGCGACGAAGAATTGAACATGGTTCTGCACACCCCCTTCCACGAGTATTGCAACGATGGTCTCTACTGCAATGGCGAGGAGATTTGTGACGATGTCGTCGACTGCGTCGATGGTGAAGACGTGACCTGCGATGACAGTAACTCCTGTACCATCGATGTTTGCAACCCGGACCTCAACAACGGCAAGGGCGCCTGTGACAGCAGCACCAGGGTCAAACACTGCGATAGTAAGTGTGGCGGGGCCCATCCCTATGATGCTGGAGATGACCAGTGCGGCTACGATGATGCGTGCGTCGGTGGCACTGAGGGCCCGGGCAAGGGCAACTGTGTGCCCCTTTGTGTATCCGACGGTTGCGTCAGTGGAACTCAGTCATTGGTCGAAGAGATCCTGGATGAGGAGTGTGTTGTCCAGGAGATCGAAATCAACGGCGGCGACTCCCTGGTCGAAACTTTGCAGCTAAAACTGGAAGCGACCCACTACCGGCTCGGTGACCTCGAGGTCACCCTCACCGGCCCCGATGGTACGGCTGTGGTCATCTGGGATAACCTGGGCGACAGCAACAAGAACATGCACAACACTTTCACCCAGTCATTCGACTACACTGCCGAATCCATGTGTCAGTTCCAGGGTGCTGCAGCCAACGGGACGTGGACCCTTACGATTTGTGATAATCTGGCCGGTCAAGCCGGTTCACTCGACGGTTGGTCGCTCTATGTGGACACCACCGATGAAGTGTCCAACGCGGGCGATGACTGTCTCGATGCCATTGAGATACCCGGGGCTGAGGGTACCTATCTCTATAGCGGCGAGACTCTCTGCGCGTCCAAGCAGTACCTTGGTGCTTGCGGTGGCGCCTCAGGTCGTGACCGGGTCTACAAGCTGACGACAGAGACCCATTCCTACCTCCAGGCCGCGCTCGGCCCCAACACATTTGATCAGGTGCTTTACCTCAAGAATGCCGAAGGTGAAAACTGCGGGCAGGAGACTCTGGACTGTTCCGATACCTGCCTTGCCGGGGAATGTGAGGAGACCATTTCGGTCCTCCTGGATGCCGACACGACCTACTACCTCTTCGTGGACGGAGCGACCAGCAACGGCGGTTCCTACGATCTTCAGGTGGTCGTCAATGAGGCTCTACCCAACGGCTTCCCATGCAGCGAAGACTTTGACTGCATCAGCCAGTACTGTGACAACGGATACTGCTGTGACGAGGGTACCTGTTGCTCCATCGCCGAGAATTGTCCCGGTACTTTCGCGAGCGATTCCGCGTGCATCATCCAGGAAGGCTGCCAGGGTGAGCGCCAGGAGCCAGCCTGTTTGGACTTCCAGTGTGCGTCCGTGGGTGTGGATGATGATTCGGGCTGCGCTGGAGCCTTGGCAGATGAGTGCGACTCCTACAAAGACCTGATTTGTACGGAAGAAGAGGACCAGGCTCTCCCCGAATGTCCCGACTCCTGTATCACCGACGAAGAGTGCGATCTCGACGCCCACTGTGACGACGTTTGCGAACCGGATTATCTTGATGGTAGCGAATGTGACGAAGACAGCGACTGCATCAGCGAGCACTGCAACAGCAATATCTGCTGTAAGAAGGGTGACTGTTGTACTGAAGGCGCCGGTTGTGACGACAAGTACGAGGAGGACCCCGTATGTGACGACGCCGGTGGCTGTCAGGGTCATTTCTCCCTGAAGGCTTGCTGGGATTTCATGTGCACCAAGCTCACCTTCGCCAACGACTCCGGCTGTACCGTTGACATCCTCGCCAGCGGATGTGGTTGGTACAAGGATATCTACTGCACGGGCGAAGAGGTTCAGCCAGTTCCGGAATGTCCCGATTCCTGTATCCTGGATGACGAATGTGACCTGGCGGCCCACTGTGACGACATCTGTCTCCAGGATCTCAAGAATGGCGAGATCTGTGATGAGAACTCAGATTGCGTGAGTGACCACTGCCAGAACGGATTCTGCTGCGATGCTGGCGACTGTTGCGACGTCGTTGAGAGTTGCCCCGCCGACTACTCTGACATCGCCGCTTGTGACGACACCAGTTCCTGTCAGGGACACCGTGTCGACCCCTTGTGCGTGAGTCACTCCTGCGCGTCGGCTTCAATTGGCGATGACACCGCCTGCTCCGAGATTACCCTCGCCAATGATTGTGGATTCTTCTCCGACCTCTATTGCTTTGGCACGCCGATCCAGAATCCCCCGGTTTGCCCAACCGAGTGTTTCATCGATGCCGACTGCGATCCTGCAGCCCACTGCGACAGCCAGGATTGCGTTCCTGACCAGCCCAACGGAACCCCGTGCGACGAGGATTCGGACTGCATTAGCGCGCACTGTCAAAACGGCTTCTGCTGTGACTTCGGGAATTGCTGTGCAGTTGCTGGGAACTGCCCTGCGGAGTATTCCCAGCCCTCGACCTGTGACATGCCTCCGGGCTGTCAGGGGCACCAACTGGACGCGGTCTGCCAGGGCTTCATCTGTGCCAGCGATTCCGTTGATGATGACTCAGCCTGCACGCCGGCCGTCATTTCCAACAATTGCGGTTACTACAAGGATATGGTGTGCAACGGCGATGCTATCCAGACCCCGCCCATCTGTCCCGATAGCTGCACCAATCACTCCGAATGTGATGCATTGGCCCGCTGCGATGAAGGGGAATGCAAGCCCAAGCTCCCCGATGGTGGCGCCTGCGACGAAGGAGCCGATTGCCTCTCCAATATGTGCGTTGACGGTTACTGCTGCGACTCGCCGTGCGATGGAGACTGTCAGACTTGCGCGATGTCGGGCTTCGAGGGTACTTGCTCAAGCCACCTGACCGACACCGACCCCGAAAATGACTGCGGACTTTGCGAGGTCTGTAATGGCAACAGTGCATGCTCACTCGTGCCCGAAGGCGACGACCCGGTCTTCGACTGTCCCGGTTATGCACCCTCCACTTGTATGCTCACTGGTAATTGCTCTGGTTTCGGTACCTGCACTTACTGGGATGCCTTCACCGTCTGCGACCCGGCCCAGTGCACGGGCCACGTCTACACTAACGAAGGTATCTGCAACGGCCTGGGAACTTGCATCGATGGTGACAGTGTCGATTGCCAGCCCTATTTGTGCAACGATGCCGGCGATGCTTGTCAAACTGACTGCGTTGACGATTCGGATTGCATGGCTGCATTTGTCTGTAACGGCGCCAACCAGTGTGTTCCCAAAGACCCCGTAGGCAACCCCTGTAGTGATGACAGCGACTGTGCTACCGACTTCTGCGTCGACGGAGTTTGCTGTAATGCCGCCTGCGACAACTCATGTCAGGCCTGCAACAAGCCAGGGCTGGAAGGTATCTGTACTTACCACCTCGCCGGAAGTGATCCGGAAGATGATTGTGGGCTCTGTGAGTTCTGCAATGGCGTCGGTAGCTGCAAGGCAGTACTGGCCGGCCTCGACCCCCTCGACGATTGCGATGCAGACGACATCGCCACGTGTGGCCTTGACGGTGCTTGCGACGGCAGTAGCGCATGCTCGCTCTACGCCTCAGGCAGCGTCTGCGTGGCCCAGTCGTGCGCTGACGGGACCCAGCAAAATGCCGATACTTGTGATGGTGCATCTTCCTGCATTGAGAATGGCACGACGGAATGCTACCCCTATGTTTGCAATGGCAATTGGGGCTGCCACACCGCCTGCGTAACTGATGCGGAGTGTGCTGCGGGCACCTGGTGCCAGGGAAGTGTCTGCGTCGAGGGCAAGGGAGATGGCGAAACTTGCACCGAGGACGACGAATGTGCTTCCGGTAATTGCGCGGACGGATTCTGCTGTAACACCGCTTGCGATGGTACTTGTGAATCTTGCGCCCTCGCCGGACTGGAAGGGATCTGCTCGCCATATGGTGGCAACACTGATCCTGAATCAGAATGTGCTCTCTGCCTGAGTTGCAATGGTGCTGGGGCCTGTGGTGCGACTGATGCCGGCTTCGACCCTCATGACGAATGTCTTCAGATGGACCAGGATAGTTGCGCTCAGGACGGGAGCTGTGATGGCTCTGGGTCATGTCGCAACTGGTTGTCCGGAACCATCTGCAAGGCACAGAGTTGCGCTGGCGGCACCCTCGACCTCGTTGACACCTGCGACGGCGCGGGCGGGTGTCTGGACAATGGAACTAAACCTTGCGCACCCTACTTCTGCAATGGCATGGGTACTGCCTGTGCGGACTCTTGTGCAGATGACACCGAGTGCGTGGCAGGCTACTACTGTGATGGGAGCAGCCTCTGCCAGCCAAAGAAGCCCAACGGTGACACCTGTGGTGGTGCCAACGAGTGCCTTTCCGACCTCTGCATTGACGGCTACTGTTGTGATGCGGTGTGTGATGGCCTTTGCGAATCCTGTGCCGTTGGCGGGTCACTTGGGGCCTGCACCCAAATTGGCCTCGGACTCGACCCCGATGATGACTGCCCATTCTGCCAGGCCTGTGACGGAGCCGGGGCCTGCGGCGATGCCGCTACCGGCTCGGACCCGGGCAACGATTGTCTCGATGAAGGTGCGGCCGAATGTGACCAGGACGGCACCTGCGACGGTGCTGGAGCCTGCCGTATCTATCTGCCAGGTTCTATCTGTCACGAGCAGCTTTGCGTCGGCGATACGCTGCACCTGGAGGATGCCTGTGACGGCATTGGAGACTGTATCGATGCTGGTACCTCCGATTGCTATCCTTACATGTGTGCAGATGACGGTAGCGACTGTCGCACCGACTGCACCGAGCATTTCCACTGCGCATCAGACCATTTCTGTGAGGCCGGTTCGTGCGTGCCCCAGAAGGACATCGGCGACCCATGTAACGAAGGTGCGGAGTGCACTTCATCGTTCTGCGCCGACGGTTTCTGCTGTGACAAGGCGTGCCTCGGCGATTGCGATGCCTGTAATATGGCTGGCCTGGAAGGTACCTGCACCCTCGTTCCCAACGGCACGGACCCGGATGACAAATGTGGAGAATGTCGAATCTGCAACGGCACGGGCGATTGCGTCAATGTAGCGGAAGGTCTCGACCTCGAATCTGAGTGCGATCCAGAAGATGTCTCCACTTGCGGTTTGAATGGTTATTGCGATGGGGCCGGGGCTTGCGCGTTCTGGGCCAACGGCTACTTCTGCGAGCAGCCAAGTTGCGTCGATAGCACTTTCTATCTCTCCTGGGTCTGTGATGGAGCTGGGAGTTGTATCGGTGGTGCCAGTGAAGATTGCGATCCCTACATGTGCAACGATATTGGCTCCGTTTGCCAGACCTTCTGTATCGATGACGACGATTGCACCGTCGGCCACTTCTGCGACGCTAATCACGACTGCGTTCCGGCGAAGGACGACGGCGAGACCTGTACCTCCGACAAGCAGTGCCTGAGCGAGAATTGTGTTGATGGCTATTGCTGCGATACCCCGTGCGATGGAACCTGTGAATCTTGCGGCATTGGCGGTTTTGAGGGGACCTGCACGCTTGTTCTTGCGGGGGCCGATATTGCCGCTGAATGTCCCATCTGTCAGGTTTGCGACGGTGCCGGAGCGTGTGTTGTGGAGAATGTCGGCTCGGACGCCAAGGATGACTGCGCAACCGAAGACGTCTCAACGTGTGGATTCAACGGAGTCTGCGATGGCGCCGGAGCGTGTGATTACCACGAAGCTACGCTTATCTGCAAGCAGCAGATCTGTGTTGCCGGAACCTTGCAACTTGCTGACCTCTGCGATGGCGCGGGGGTTTGTGTCGATGCAGGTACTCAGGATTGCTCACCTTATGTCTGCAATGGTATCGGCACGGACTGCATGACCGGCTGTAGCGACGACGGTGATTGCGCTGACCAGTTCTTCTGCGATAGTGGAGTTTGCAAGCCGGGCAAGGAGAATGGAGAGCCCTGCTCCGACTTCTCCGAGTGCCTCTCTGGCCACTGTGCCGACGGCTACTGCTGCGACACTCCATGCAACGGTCTCTGTCTATCTTGCTCCGTCAATCCGGGCACCTGTGAAGACTACGTTGCGGGCACCGATGTTGAGAATGACTGCGGCGACTGTAAGGTCTGCGATGGTGCCGGAGGGTGCACCAACGCAGCCCCCGGCCAGGACCCCAAGGGAAACTGTCTCGCCACGGCTGAGGCAGTTTGCGGACAGGACGGCACCTGCGATGGCAGCGGTTCTTGTCGACTCTGGTCCAACGGGACTATTTGCCTGGCCCAGTACTGTTTCAACGGCAATCTCTATGCCGATGACCTCTGTGACGGCAATGGAGCCTGCAACGATGGCGGCTCCTCTTCCTGCTCGCCCTACGCCTGCAACGGTGCGGGTGACGACTGCTACGATTCCTGTAATGATGACTCCCACTGTTACCCCGGTTTCTGGTGCGCCGCGGGCAATGTCTGCGAGCCCAAGAAGGAGTTGGGGATTGCTTGCGATGGTGGCAACGAATGCCTCTCCGGCCTTTGTGTCGACGGCGTTTGCTGCGAGTCCGACTGCAGCGGTGACTGCCAATCTTGCAATGAGGCCGGAAACCTCGGCCACTGCAGCTATGTGGGGAACAACACTGACCCCGATGGAGACTGTGCGCTTTGCGAGGCTTGCAATGGCGGTGGCTCCTGCAATGAAGCATCGCAGGGAACCGATCCTAAGGATGAATGTGTGGCGGTGGCAGAAACCGAATGTGGCTTGAACGGGTCCTGCGACGGGGCCGGAGCATGTGCAAACTGGCCCATATCATCGATCTGCGTTGAGCAGAGTTGTGCCGCTGGAACGTTACAGTTGGCTGATCACTGTGATGGCGCCGGTAGCTGCGCTGACGCTGGCACCGCTGACTGCCTGCCATATATCTGCAACGACACAGGAACCGATTGCCTCCACTCCTGTCAGGAGCATACCGACTGCCACGCTGCCTATTACTGCGCCGGCTCGGTTTGCAAGGCGGAAAAGGCGAATGGAGAGACCTGCGGGGCAGCAGCCGAGTGCATTAGTGGACTTTGCGTCGACGGCTACTGTTGCAACAGCGCCTGTGCCGGCACTTGCGAAGGCTGCGGAGTGGCAGGTTCACTGGGAACTTGTACTCCCTTTGCAAATAACAGTGACCCGGCCGGAGAATGTGGCTTCTGCGCGGCTTGTGATGGTGCTTCGGCGTGTGCTCCTCAGGGCGTTGGTTTTGACGCCAAGAATGATTGCGTTGCCACCGATGAAACCGGCTGTCAGGAGGATGGTTCCTGTGACGGTGCGGGGGCCTGCCGACTTTGGATAGCCGGTACCGTCTGCTCCGAGACCGCCTGTGACGCCGCGGTGAAGTCACCTGCTGATGCTTGTGATGGGGCGGGCAATTGCGTGGACTCCGGAACCGAGGCGTGTGCTCCATATCAATGTCAGGATGACGGCATCAACTGTCGCAATGCCTGCACCCTGCAGGAACACTGCGTCGCTGACTACTACTGCGCAGGCAACTCTTGCCTGCCCAAGAAGAGCAATGGCGAAACGTGTGCGGAAGGGAAGGAATGCCTTTCCGATTCATGTGTCGACGGCTACTGCTGCGATACGGCATGCGAAGCGGCGTGTAACTCCTGTGCCGTGGCTGGCGATGAGGGGACCTGCACCTCCTACTCGCCCAACACTGACCCCGACAACGAGTGCGGCCTCTGCAGGGTCTGTAGCGGCGCCAACTCCTGCATGGTGGTTGCCGGCGGCGCCGACCCCCTCGACGAATGTCAGGCCTGGCCGCAGGCCACCTGTCTCAACGATGGTATGTGTGACGGCGCCGGTGGCTGCCGTAACTGGAAAGCTGAGACCGTTTGTACTGCCAGTTTCTGTGACAACGGAATCAAGCACCTGGCGGACGAATGTGACGGCGATGGGAACTGCGCCAACAGTGGCGTGGCGACTTGCGCCCCATATCTTTGCGCCGATGCAGTCGATTGTGCTACCACCTGCGCCGACGATACAGAGTGTATCTGGACCCATTATTGCGAGGCCTCTGTCTGTCTGCTCAAGAAGGCTCTAGGTGAATCATGTACCGACGGTGACGAATGTCTCTCCGACCTGTGTGTCGACGGAGTTTGCTGTAACGCCGCTTGTGACAGCGAATGCCAGGCGTGTGATTTGGATGGGCTGGTCGGTATCTGCGCATTCCAGCCGCACAACACTGATGCTGATGTTGAGTGCGGGCTCTGTGAAACCTGCAATGGTGCCGGCTTCTGCGCCGTGCAGCTTGAGGGCAACGACGTCAAGGGCGAATGTGCTGCCGAAGACGTGAGCACCTGTGGCAAGGACGGTTCCTGCAATGGACTGGGCGCCTGCCGACTCTGGCCCGGCGGAACCACTTGCGAAGCACAGACTTGTTCCGGGTCAGCCCTCGATGCCAGCTCCTATTGCGACGGGAGCGGGAATTGTCTTGGCGCACTGGCTACTTGTGAAGTGCTGATGTGGGACGATGACTATGGGTCGTCGCAGGTCTGCAGCGAATCTGAGCCTTGCACCGGGTTGGTGAACTTCCAGCAGGCGACCAATACCTGCCAGGCGCGCGGTGGCCGCCTCTGCTCATGGGATGAGCTCATGGCCCGGGAGACCCAGGATAGTGGGTGCGGTTATGAAGATAAAAGAGTTTGGACAATTACTGAGTGTTCAGAAGGAAATTTCCTTACTGGCCCCGGCGATCCCGACGAATTGGGCGTCGTGCCGAAGCAGTGCACCGCGGCGACCAGCGTCTCGGCTAACGTGCGTTGCTGTTCCGACAGTGCCAATTGCTGCCCCTACGTATGTGGTGGCGACAACTGCCTTGGAACCTGCAGTGATGATGCACATTGCTGTGCCGGACACTTCTGCCAGGGCAGTGAGTGCGTCGACAAGAAGGCCCAGGGCGAGGCTTGTGGCAATGGCAACGAGTGCTCATCCGGATTCTGCGTTGACGGCTACTGCTGTGACTCGGGCTGTACCAGCGACTGTCGTTCCTGCGCGGTGGCGGGGAGCGAGGGGATTTGCACCTCCCATGACTCCGGCACAGATCCTGAAGTCGACTGTGGGACGTGCGAAGTCTGCAACGGCAGCGGAACCTGCGTGAATGTAGCCGATGGTGACGATCCAAAGAGCGACTGTCAGCAAACTCTAGAAGTGACCTGTGGTTACGATGGAGCTTGCGACGGTAGTGGACTCTGTCGCTACTGGGAAGCGGGCACCGTCTGTGGCGAGCAGTTATGTCTCGATAGCGATCTAACGACGGCAGATTTCTGCGATGGCGCTGGCACCTGCGTCGACTCCGGCAGCAGCTCGTGCTGCCCCTACACCTGCAATGGGGCAGGCAGTGCTTGCAGTACGGGGTGCTTGAGTCAGTCCGATTGTTGCGCCGACTACTATTGCTCCTCCGGCTCCTGCGTAGACAAGAAAGCCCAGGGCGAAGTTTGCAACTCGGGTTACGAATGTGAATCTGGGAGCTGTGCTGACGGCTACTGTTGTGACACGGATTGCGCCGACTCCTGTGCCTCGTGCGGCCTTGCCGGTACCGAGGGTACCTGCACCTCACGTACCGCGGGCACCGATCCTGAAAACGATTGCGCCGTCTGCTACGTTTGCAGCGGTGTTGTCGGCTCGTGCACACTGGTTGTCGATGGCCAGGACCCGGTCAACGACTGCCAGGAATTCTCAGTCGCAACTTGCAGCCTGAGTGGGCAGTGCGACGGAGCCGGTAGCTGCAAGCAATGGGAATCTGGCACTGAATGCACCGTTCAGTATTGCGTTGGCTGGTTCGAATTTGCTCCCGACCTCTGCAATGGCACTGGCTCCTGTGAGGACAGTGGCATCGCCAGTTGCGAGCCCTACGTCTGTGACGACGCAGGGCTGGGTTGCCGCACCGATTGCTCTGCCGATGCCCACTGCTTCAACGGTTACTACTGTGCCGCTGGAAGTTGCGTTGCGAAGAAGGCTCTCGGCGAGGTTTGCTCAGCAAGCAACGAATGCTCAACGGCCTTCTGCGCTGACGGCGTCTGCTGTAATTCACCCTGTTCCGGAGACTGCCAGGCCTGCGACTCGGCGGGCAATGTCGGTACTTGCACCAACACACCAAACAACACCGACCCCGAGGGCGATTGCGCCCTCTGTCAGGCTTGTAGCGGCGGTGGCTTCTGCAAGTCTGCAACCGGTGGAACTGACCCGAAGGACGAGTGTACCCTCTCGCCGGCCTCTAGTTGCGGTCACAATGGCTTCTGCTCCGGCTTTGGGGCATGCGCCTTCTGGGGAGTTGCTGAGGAGTGTCTGGCCGAATCTTGTACCGGGACCACCCATGACCTGGCCAATGCCTGCAACGGAAGTGGTAGTTGCATCGACGGCGGTACTGAGTCCTGCTCGCCATATGTCTGCGGTGTGAGCACATGCTTGACGACATGCGCTGATGATACAGATTGCGTCAACACGCACTATTGCTCTGGAAACGTCTGTGTAGCCAAGAAGACCGACGGCCAAAGCTGTGGCGCCGCCAGTGAGTGCATTAGCGGGAACTGTGTTGACGGATACTGCTGCAACTCAGCTTGTGGCGGCGGCTGTCGAGGGTGCAACGTCGACGGCTCGAAGGGTACCTGCACCTTCCATCTTGCAGACCTTGACCCGGACAGCGAGTGCGGGTTCTGTCAGGCCTGCGATGGCTCCGGCGCTTGCGCCGCGGCCTCCGATGGTACCGATGCGCATGACGACTGTACCACCTCATCGCCCACTACCTGCGGTGATACTGGTCAATGTAATGGTAAGGGCGCTTGCCGGCAGTGGCCCGGCGGCACAATCTGCTCTGACCAGAGCTGCAGCGATAGCGATCTGGAGGCAGTCCAATACTGTGATGGGGATGGTAACTGCGTGGCGCCTTCCTCAGATTGTGAAGCACTCGGTTGGGATTTTGCCAACGGCTCGCAGTGGGTCTGCGGTAACTCTACTCCCTGCGCCGGGGCACAGACCTTCTCGCAAGCGCTCGCCACGTGCGCCGGCCGCGGCGGTCGACTCTGCACCGTCGATGAAATCGAGGCGGATGAGGCCGAGGGAACCGGGTGTGGCTATGATGGTCAGTTTGTCTGGACCATCTCAGAGTGCGGTGAAGAACAGCACTCCATCCATTTGGGCAATGGCGATGGGGCCTCCCAATGTCTGGCCGATTCGGGAACCGCGATGGTTAGTTGCTGTGGCGAGTTTGCCAGTTGCTGTCCCTACAAGTGTGACGGTGACGGCTGCGGCAGTTCCTGCGGTGCCGATTCTGACTGTTGCTCCGACTATTTCTGTCAGGTCGGAAGTTGTGTCGACAAGAAGGCGGACGGAGACACTTGCGTAGCAGACAATACCTGTCTCAGTGGACATTGCGTTGATGGATATTGCTGTGATGCCGCTTGTGGTGGCCTCTGCCTGGCCTGCAATGTTGCCGGTAGCGAGGGTGCCTGCACGTCCGTGCCGGTCGATACCGACCCCGCGGATGAATGTGCACTTTGCGAAAGCTGTGATGGTGCCGGCGCTTGTGCCGTAGCCGCTGCCGGAACCGACCCCGCCAACGACTGCGTCCAGCAGTCGCAGACAACCTGTAGCCACGACGGTACGTGCGACGGCGCAAGTGCCTGTCGTCTCTGGGTTTCCGGCACCACCTGTGACGCTGCCTACTGTTTTGAGGGTGACCTCTATGGCGAAGACCAGTGTGACGGAGCGGGTCTTTGCGTAGAAGGCGCGTCCACCTCTTGTTCACCGTACGCCTGCGAGATCGACGGCACGGCTTGCAAGAGTGATTGCTCAAATGACCTCGATTGCCTGGATGCCTTCTACTGCAGTGCCAATGTCTGTGAGCCAAAGCAGGCCAATGGCTTATCCTGCAGCGCTGACAATCAGTGCTTGAGCGACCTCTGTATCGATGGGTATTGCTGCAACCTGGCCTGCGACGGAAACTGCCAGGCGTGTAACATCGCTGGCTCCGAAGGGACCTGTACGAACTACGCCAACAACACTGATGTTGAAGACGAGTGTAATTCCTGCAAGGTTTGCAATGGTGCCGGTGCGTGCAAATTGGTTGGAGAAGGCATCGACCCCACGGACGACTGCCCGACTCAGGACGTCTCTCAATGTGGTTTCGACGGCACCTGTAACGGACTGGGCTCGTGCCGCAACTGGCCGGGCGGTACCATCTGCAGTGCCGCAACCTGCGGTGGTTCTGACCTCTCACCTGCCCTCGTTTGCGATGGTGATGGTTCGTGCATAGACCCGTCATCCAATTGCGACGACCTCGGTTGGCCCGACAACGATGGGTCGGCCCTTATCTGCGGTGAAACTGATCCGTGCAGCGGGGCCGTGACCTTCGACCAGGCGCTCCAGGTTTGCAAGGGGCGCGGAGGGCGGCTTTGCACCTATCAGGAGTTGATCAATAATGAGACTTCAGGTACTGGCTGTGCCTACGACTCGCAGCGTATCTGGACAATCTCCGAGTGCGCCGAGGATTCCTTCTACACGGGACCTGGAGATGCAGCCAATATTGGCGCAATCCCACAGCAGTGTACTCCCAGCAACGACAGCGCATATGTACGTTGTTGTGCGGACTTCGAAAGTTGCTGCCCCTACGAATGTGGGGCCTCCAGTTGCAAGAGCACCTGCGCCGATAACTCTGAGTGCTGCTCCGGCTACTTCTGCGATGGTGCAACGTGCGCCGCGAAGAAGGCCAATGGAGAGACTTGCTCAGATACCACCGAATGTGTAAGTGGGAAGTGCGTCGACGGAGTCTGCTGCAATGGCTCCTGCAGTGGCGTCTGTAAGGGTTGCAATATCGCCGGTAGCGAAGGTACCTGTTCCTTCCACCCCGGGTACAGCGATCCCGATGGCGATTGCCCGGCCTGCAAGATGTGCAGCGGCTTCGGCTTCTGTAGCAACGTGCCGGTAGATACTGATCCACTGAATGACTGTACTCAGGCAGCCCAAAGTACCTGCGGATTGAACGGATCCTGCGACGGGTCGGGGAGCTGCTCACTCTGGAACGCGGCGACGGTCTGTGAAGTGCAGACCTGCCTGGACCATACAGTCACAGGAGTTGGGATGTGCGACGGTGCGGGTGCTTGTGGCGACAACGTCACCACCGATTGTTGCCCCTACGTCTGTCTCGGCAATGACTGCCGCTCCAACTGCTTCACCAACGATCACTGCTGCTCGGGCTACTACTGTGTTGCCGGTGAGTGCATCGATGCCAAGCCCAACGGTTCAACCTGTGTCGAAAACAGCGACTGCATCAGCGGCAACTGCGCTGACGGGTATTGCTGTGATACTGCCTGTGACGGTACCTGTGAAGCCTGCAACTTGTCGGGCACCGAGGGTACCTGCACAGTCATTTCACCCAATCTTGACCCCGACAATGAGTGCGGTATCTGTAGCGTCTGCAATGGTACCGGCGCATGCGTCGTAGTCCCCAACGGGTCCGATCCTCTCAATGACTGCAACGCTGCGGCCCCCTGCGGTACCGACGGTTCCTGCGACGGCACCGGGGAGTGTCGTCTGTGGACCAGTGGCACTGAGTGCACGCCGGAAAGCTGTTCCGGGGACACTCACTACTTTGCCGACAAATGCAATGGCGATGGAGTCTGCGCCGACTCCGGGACGGAATCATGCGCTCCCTACAAGTGTAGCGGCAATGGTTGTGCCTCCAATTGTGGTTCCAGTGCCGACTGTGTGGTGGGCTATTACTGTAGCGCCAGTGTCTGCGTCCCGAAGAAGACTAACGGGGATGTGTGCAGCGCCGCTGGACAGTGCCTCTCAGGGTACTGCGTCGACGGGGTCTGCTGCGATAGCTCATGTGGCGGCACTTGCCAGGGCTGCAACTTCTCGGGCTTCGAAGGACAGTGCCTCAACTATCCCAACAACGTTGACCCGGATGGCGAATGTGGTACCTGCCAGGTCTGCAACGGAGCGGCCGCCTGCAAGTCCGCAACCGACGGGCACGACCCGAAGGACGATTGTGCGCCACTCGATCCGGACACGTGCGGGATTGACGGTAGCTGTGATGGGGCGGGAGCGTGCCGGTTCTGGGGCATCGCCGCAGCCTGCGGGGATTCCATTTGCACGGGTACTACCTTGCAGCCCACAGATTACTGCAATGGGGCGGGAGCTTGCGTTGACACGCCAGCTCAATCCTGCTGTCCCTTTGCGTGCGGTGCTGCAGGCGCATGCAAAACGAGTTGCTCGTCAGATAGCGACTGCTGCGTCGGGTCGGCCTGGTGTGACGGCTCTGCCTGTGTCGCCAAGAAGGCTGTAGGCGAGACCTGTTCCGGGGCCTCAGAGTGTGCCAGCGGCTTCTGCGTCGATGGCTACTGCTGCGGCAGCGCTTGCACCAGTGATTGCCAGGCCTGCAATGTGGGCGGCAGCGAGGGTACCTGTACTAACCACCTCGCTGACACTGACCCCGATGTTGAGTGCGGCCCCTGCAAGTCGTGCAACGGTTCCGCTGCTTGTGGATTTGTGGCCGACGGCTCAGATCCAAAGGGCAACTGTGGTCAGACCGATCAGTCGACCTGTGGTCAGGATGGGACTTGCGACGGTGCCGGAAACTGCCGGCCGTGGCCAGTTGGGACCATCTGCGAAGCTCAGCAGTGCCTCCTTTCGGACCTTGAATTGCCCAGTATGTGCGATGGTGCCGGTTCCTGTGCCAGCAACGGATCGGTCAATTGTTGCCCCTATATGTGCAGCGGCGGTAGCTGCGGTCTTGCCTGTAGCGATGATGCTGGATGCTGCGATGACTCTTACTGCCTGAGCGGTTCATGCGTTCCGCGCAACGCCAACGGCACTGCCTGCAGCGCCGACAACCAGTGCCTCTCCAACTACTGTGTGGATGGGGTCTGCTGCAGCGCGCTTTGCGATGGCGAGTGTGAATCGTGCACCATTCCAGATGAGATCGGATTCTGCACCTTCTATCCCTTCAATGGGGACCCGGATGATGACTGCTCCGCCTGTCAGGCCTGCAACGGAGCAGGTTCATGCGCTGCCGTCGTCGAGGGTATCGATCCCTTGAGTGACTGTACTCAGCAGGATCCGAAAAGCTGTGGCCTCGACGGACTCTGCAATGGGTCGGGTGCTTGCCGCTACTGGGATTCCAGTACTATTTGTGCCGGGCAGACTTGCGATGACGCAACGCTCACTGATATGCGCTACTGCGATGGAGGAGGAAGTTGTCTCGCTGCATCCACCACCGACTGTTGCCCCAACGACTGTTTGGGGGATTCTTGCGGTACCTCCTGTGACTCCGACCCGGCCTGTTGCGATACCGCACTTTGTAAGGTTGGCAGTGTCTGCAAGAACTGCAGCCCGGCGATTCCATGTCCCGATGGGGAATGGTGCTGCTACGGCGATTCGTGCACCAGTCCAGTAACCCTTGAGTATCCCACTAACACGGTGACGCCCGACGGGTCTGACGGCACCTATTACAGCTCGACATATGGTTCCACCGATGCCTTTGAGTATGGAAATGGGAATCAGTTTGGAAGCTTCGGTACGGACCGGGTGTTCAAGATTGATACCTCTGCCGATCCGGTAGGTGTCTCCGCCTCATTCAAGGTATCCGGTACCTTCAATACGGTATTCTACATCCGGGAAGGGGCCAGTTGTGGCTCAGCTTCCAGCGTCGCCTACAATGATGATGGTTGCGGCCTCGCCAACGGCGGTAGCTGCATCACCATGAAACTCAAACCCAATACCGTCTACTGGCTGATTGTCGACGGCTGGGGCACCAACAAGGGTGACTTCGTCCTCGATGTGGACTACACAACTCTCTGTGCCGACTGTAGCTGTGACGCCAGCTATGGTGAAAACACCACAAATGACCCCGTCGACTGTCGAGACCAGTCCGATTACTGTGGCAACTATCGGGACATCACCGTGGGGGCCAAACCCTTCAATCGCGCCTATAGCGATAACTTGAGCAATGACCTGGATGACTTCAACCACTGGGGCAGCTATGGCACTTACTACAACTGTTCCGACCATAACTGCCTGAACGGTGGCACCGATGAGAGCTGTTATGCGCCGCCGCCTCGACACGGCAGCAGCGATAAGATCTATCGTCTGAAGCTGGCAACTGCCAGCAACGTCATCATCCGGGTTCAGCGAACATCTGGCTGGAGCAGTGGCTATAACCCACGGTTCTACGTCTGGCAGGGGGACGTCTGCCCCGGTTCGAGCGATAAGCGGATCTGCCTGGGTAACGGCAATAGCTGGTTGCAGTGGGGTGACGGAGGCTGTGGTACCACCTGTGGTTCCACTGCTGGACACCCGCCTGCCGGCTACGGCTACCCGGCTCAAGGCGTTCGTACCTTTGCCGCTGGTACCTACTGGATCATCGTCGACGTTTGGCAGGGTTATGGCTCAACTGGTGGCACCATCGGTACGGGAGCGTACAAGCTCAGCGTAACCGTCTGGTAGGGACTGGAGATGTGGTGGATTTTGCTAGGCGGCCAGCCATTGTGACAGTCGTTCCAGAGCTTTCTCGATGCATCCCAGCGCTTGAGTGTAGGCAAAGCGAACGTAGCGTCGGGTCCCGTGAACTCCGAAGTCGATTCCGGGTGTAGCGGCGACGTGAGCCTCCCTTAGCATTTTTTCACAAAACCGGAAGCTATCATCGGAGAAACGGGAGATCTCGGCGAAAACATAAAAGGCCCCTTGCGGCTCGAAAGCCACCTTGAACCCCAGGCTTGTGAGACCGTCAATCAGGACTCGACGTCGCTCTCCATATTCCTGTCGCATACAGGCGACGTGGCCATCTCCCTCCTCCAATGCCGCAATGCCACCATGTTGCGATGGGGTAGGGGGGGAGATGAAAAGGTTTTGCGAAATGCGGTTAATCGTTCGCACCAGAGTCTCGGGCACAACCATCCACCCGAGGCGGCAGCCGGTCATGGCATAGCGCTTGGAAAAGCCATCAACGACGAGCACATCTTGGGAGAATTCCAAGGCCGTCTGAACGCGCCGGTCGTCATAGACCAGGCCGTGGTAGATCTCGTCAGAAATCACCGTGTGCCCCCTTTCCAGGAGCCATTCGTAAGTGCGCCGGTCAGTGAGCGTTCCCGTGGGATTGGCCGGCGACGAAATGATAATGATGGGGGCTTGCTCGACAGTGGTGCAAGCGGCCCGCTCGGGGGTTAGCTGAAAGCCATCTTCGACGCCAATGGGAATGGCAATAGGCCGGCCGCCCACGAAACGTACGAAATTGGGATAGCAGGCGTAGCCTGGGTCGGACATGCCGACGCCCTGCCCACCATCCAGGAGCGCTCCAAAGAGCATCAGGAAGGCGGCAGAAGTTCCGGTGGTGACGCAGATGCGAGTCGGCGACACCTCAACTCCGTAAACCCTTGCATAGTATGCGCTGATTGCCTCTCGCAGTGGCCAGAGGCCAAGGGAATGGGTGTAGTGGGTATGGCCATTTTCAATGGCCCGACACATGGCCTCGGCCACCGGTGGTGGCGGAGCGAAGTCCGGTTCACCGATTTCCAGGTGAACGATGTCAATGCCCTCCGCTTCCATCGAGAGGGCTTCCTCAAGAATGTCCATTACTATGAATGAGGTAAAGTCGGCCAGTCTTTCGCTCGTTTTCATGGTCCGCCAGCCGCTTATGGGCGCAGTGGTCAGGAAGAGATAGTGAGGTAGGACCCCGGTAGCAGCACCGGCACTCCGTCGACCACGGGATAGGCCCCCTTACGGTCATCGGTGAGCAACAACGAGGTGACTTCGTCGACCTGCCAGTCAACGTCGCCCGCGGGTTTGAGTTCCATCGATTTCACCTGTCGCAGCAAGCCATCGAGCTTCTTGCCGGTGGCTTCGGCCAGCTTCCTGCCGGTGCGAGGGCAGACGAGAATATTGACGAGTTTTTTGGCAACAACCATGAAGACCTCCACTCTTTTCACTGTTTTTCTATCAGAAGAGGGCGTGGATGCAAAGTGAATTACGGTGTGCCGAACCGCGTCGCCAGCCCCTCAAGCTGGTCCGCGGTCCGAACGCCGCCACGAACCAGCGGAACCACGAACATGGCCTCGACTCCTGGGGACCGTGGGTGAGCGAGAATCCGGTCGAGAGTTGCATGCTGCCCTTGTTGCAGAGTCTTCACGAGCTGGGCCAATGAAATCCCCGATGCCGCAGCACTTTCAAGTCGGTCAGGTTCCCACGCCTGACAGGCCGGTTCTGCCGCCAGGTCTGCCGTAACCGCGGCAGACGTATCGTCACCGGGCGGCACAAATTCGGGAGCCGCTTCAAGGACCTGGTTGGCTACCAGGAAGCCTGGCGTGAGCCACTCCGGTGCATCGTCGAAGAAAGCCAGCAAATCTGTGGCGCTGCGCGAGTCAGCGCGTACAACGACACCAAAATCAGTTTCCTCTTCGTAGAGCCTCCGGGTCTCCTTGGCCGATTCGGCGACCTCGCCCCACAGGCGACCGAGCGAGGCGACAAACTCAACCAGTTCCGCCAGAAATCCTCGGCCGAGGAAATAGGAGAGTCCCCGCACCAGTAGTGGAGAGAGGACCTTGATTGCCTGGCCACTTGTCTGCGTTGCCGAAAAGGCAGACTTGGCGATGATCGCCATCTGGTGCAATCGCTGCGGAGCATCGAGGAAATGCATGGCGTAGGCGAAGGGCGGAGTGTCGATCACGATATGGTCGTATGACGGGTCACCACTCAATTCCAGGATGCGGTCGCCGGCAACGTACTCGTGGAGCGCTTGCAGGCGCTCTGAGAGGTGGGGAAAGAAGCGTGATTGAAGTACCTGTTTCGACGTTTCCTCGTCCGGTGAGTGCCGCTCAACAAAACGGCGAAAGCCGGTCGGGACATCCATCTGCTCCACGGTCAAGAAGCGCTGTTCAGAGGCGAGTCGCTCCATCAACGCCTCCAGTCTTCGTGCGGGGTCGACTGTGAGGAGTAGGACTCGCAGTCCTCGATTGGCCAGTGAATGGGCGAGCAACGCAGCGCAAGTAGTCTTGCCGACACCACCCGTACCAAGCAGGAAGATCAGCTTCCTCTGGGGGGACAGCCCGGGGGCTGCGTATCCGTCGGGAGGGTTAGTGAGAATCCCGGTCATGGAGGCGAGCTTTACGGTTGGCTCGGACCCGACGCCCGAACTTGAAGGCGCGGCGCAAGGAGCTCTCTGCAAGGCCCGTTGCCGTGTAGTAGGCGAAGAAAGCGAAGGGAGTGAAGGCTGGTCGCACAAATGCTACAAGCGTTAAGGTCAGAGCCAGCAGACCTATCAGAGTGGCCGCGAAGGGGTCACGGAGATTGATCTTCTTGCGAAAGGGAACCGTGACCACCATCAGCAAGGCGAGAAGCAGTAGAAAGACAAGGGCGATGCCTGGAGCCAGGCCTTGCCCCTCACTGGCCAGCCCGAAAACCAGACCCGCTAGACAGCCTGCCCCCGCTGGTATTGGGAGACCGGTGAAACGGGTAACCGGACCCGGTTTGCGCTCTGCTTGAACATTGTAGCGGGCCAGCCGAACAGTGCCCGCCGCGAGAAAGGCGAATGCTGCGACGAAGCCCATGTCAATGGCCCCCCACATCAGCCGACCCTTCAATAGGGCGAGGTAGACCAGAACCGCGGGAGCAACACCAAAGGTGATGACATCGGCCAGCGAGTCGATTTGAATGCCAAACTTGCTCTGGGTCCGTGTGGCACGAGCGACGCCCCCATCCAGGGAGTCGAAAAGGACCCCGAAGAAGATGGTCAAAGAGGCGAGCCGGAAGTCACCTTCGGCAGCGGCCACTAAGGAGACCAGACCCATGAGTACACTGGACAAAGTGAAGAGAGAGGGCAAGACGAACAGCGCTTTAGTCAGTCGCATACTGGTGCACCTCCGCCACGACGGCGAGTATAGGGCCGACCCCCTTCCAAGTCAAATCGAGGCGGACCCTTTTAGGGCCCCTCTTTCAGCCTTGCGTACGTGACGCGCGCCGTGTAGAGTAGGCGCGATTATTATGTTGAAGAACCGTTTTCGAGAAGGGGGGAGTAATGAGACGTTTGACTGGTGCGCTTCTAGCAGTCCTGTTTGCCTTTGGATGCACCGCGAAGACCGAGGCCGTGAAGGGCGAAAAGGAGAGCGCCGCCTGGCCCGCTGGCATCGCCACCTTCTTCCAGCCTGAAGATCGCATCGTCAAGCATGACAAGAAGGTCAAGATGTGGGTCGAGAACAAGACCGGCGAAGAGTTCTCGTTTGAGTGGCTGGGCGAGGGCACCTGTGGTGAATTGCAGTGGAAGAAAGAGAAGAGCACCGAAGCAGTCTTCATCGGCGGCAAGATGGCGAAGGACTGTAACGAGAAGCTGACCCTCAAGGCAATGGGTTCCAAGGGGAGTTTTGAGAAGCAGTTCGGAATCAAGGTCGAAGGCTCAGCGCAGTTCGCCGCTCTCGAGGTTCGCCCCGACCCCATCCCGGAAGATTGGGACATGATCAACGATTACGACAAGACCATGAAGGGCAAGGAAGTCAAGTGCGTTACCAAGATTGGCGGCACGGACAAGAAGTCAACTGGTCTCGCTGTGGACCTCACCAAGAAGCGTAAGAAATCTGCTGAGGAAGTGAGCAAAGAGAAGGCCGCTCGAGAGGGTGACGCCGTAACTGAGATCATAGATTACTTCGATGATGTCCAACTCAATCTTCATGACGCACCATTTGGCCCCTGGAACTTCGAGTTCGCCACCTGCGCCTTCGACGAAACCTACGATGAAGAAGAGGGTGTCCTGGCTTACAGCTATGACCTCCCCCATCACGACGACTACTGCGGCTACTATGAGAATCTCTCGGTTGGCGAGGACTGCGAAACGAAGCCCTACGACACGACGCCCTACAAGTACGCCACCTTCATTGCCAAGTCGGGCGACGAAAAGACTCACCGATTCTATCTTGAGCTGATCAACTGGGAACGATTTGCCGAGTTCCATCAGGGGCGTCCGGAGGCCGTTGGTCCTTTCGAGGCAACCGGCGAGTGGACTCGCTTCGAAGTCGTTCTGGAAGACGTCTACAAAGACCTCCTTGACCCGGCGGGCATCAAGTCCCTGAGCATTAAGATCAAGCGTGAGCCGAACTACCCTGACAGCGGTCTGATCCTCTTTGACAACTTCGCATTCATCAAGAAAGAGGGCTCCAACTAGGTTCGGCATCGACAGGCCCACACCATTGCATAGCTAATGAGGTAGTAGCGAGTGAAGGAGCGAAAACCCTACGCGTTCACAGAGATCGAAGGTCGCTGGCAGCAGGAGTGGACCGCCTCTGACCGCTGGAAAGTGGCCCGCGACGAGAACAAGGAGAAGTACTACGTTCTAGTGATGTTCCCCTATCCCTCGGGCCGCATCCATATGGGGCATGTCCGCAACTACACCATCGGTGATGTAGTTGCCAGATACAAGCACATGAAGGGCTACAACGTCCTCCATCCTATGGGGTGGGATGCCCTTGGCATGCCTGCCGAAACCGCGGCAATTGAGCGGGGAATCGCACCTTCCACCTGGACCCGGCAGAACATTGCGACCATGCGGGAGCAATTGAAGACCCTCGGCTTCTCCTACGACTGGGAGAGGGAGCTGGCGACCTGCGACCCCGACTATTACAAGCACGAGCAGCGGGTCTTTATTGAGGCCTACGAAAAAGGACTCGCCTATCGCAAGACGGCCACCATCAACTGGTGCCACGTCCACGGTGTCCTCGCCAACGAGCAGGCTGAGGGCGGCATCTGCTGGCGGTGCGGCGGCGAAGTCGTCCAGCAGGAGATGCCCGCCTGGTATCTCAAGATTACGGACTATGCGGACGAACTGCTGGAGGGCCTTGAGACCCTTCGAGATGGCTGGCCCGACTATGTCATCCGACAGCAGCAGAACTGGATTGGCAGAAGCTACGGAGCCTCTGTTACCTTTCCCGTTGAGGGCAGCGATGAGCCCCTGAAGATCTTCACCACCAGACCCGACACCCTCTATGGCGTGACTTTCATGTGCCTGGCTCCCGAGCACCCGCGGGTTGCAGAGCTTACCGCGGAGGACCGCCGGGAAGGAGTTGAGGAGTTTGTTGTCAGAGCCCGCAAACTCGGGGCCCAGCGAACCGAGGAAGCGGCGCTCCTGAAAGAGGGCGTTTTTACCGGAAACTATGCGATCAACCCTCTCACCAGGCGCCAGGTTCCCATCTACGTCGCCAACTTCGTGCTCATGGAGTATGGCACTGGGGCGATTATGGCGGTCCCGGCCCACGATCAGCGGGACTACGAGTTTGCTCAAGTTTACGATATCCCCGTGGAAGTGGTGATCAATCCCCCCGGCGTTGAGCTGGACCCTGCCACAATGGAATGCGCCTATGTGGAGGAAGGGGTTCTGGTTCGTTCTGACCCCTTCACGGGACAGAACAATCGGGAGGCCATTGATTCCATCATCGATTATCTTGAGGAGCAGAAGCTTGGCAGCCGCATGGTCCATTATCGGCTGCGGGATTGGGGTGTGTCGAGGCAGCGCTACTGGGGTTGCCCCATCCCCATGATTCACTGCCCCGACTGCGGTGTTGTTCCTGTGCCTTTCGAAGATCTGCCGGTGCGACTACCCGAGGAGGTCGTCATCGATGGCACCGGCTCACCCCTCGCCCGACTCGAGAGTTTCTACCAGGTTGATTGTCCGAAGTGCGGGATACCGGCCAAACGAGAAACAGATACCATGGATACCTTCGTGGAATCGTCCTGGTATCAGTTCCGATATACCAGTCCCAACTACCAGGCGGGTGTGTTTGAGCCGGACGATGTCCGCTATTGGGCACCGGTTGATCAGTACATTGGCGGGGTTGAACACGCCATTATGCATCTCCTCTACGCTCGCTTCTTCACCCGTATGTTGCGGGATTTGGGGCACCTGGATGTCCATGAGCCCTTCGCTCGACTGTTGACCCAGGGCATGGTCTGCATGGAGTTCTACTATGTCGAGGAGCCGGGGCCCGGCGGATCCACCGTCAAGCGCTATCTCTACCCCGAGGAGGTGGAGGTACAAGGTGGGCGTCACGTTCTGGTTGGCGACCCAACTGTAGAGGTTACCGTCGGTCCGGTAGAGAAGATGTCCAAGTCGAAGAAGAACGTCGTCGACCCCGAGCGGATCCTGGCGGAATATGGGGCCGATACGGCCCGCCTCTTCATTATGTCTGACTCGCCGCCGGAGGCTGGCCTCAACTGGTCGGAGCAAGGCGTCAAGGGAGCCTACCGATTCCTCGAGCGGATCTGGAATTTCGGACAGGATCTTCTGGGATGGCTGGCCGATGACGCGCTGGCAGGAAAGGACCCGGAAGGAGCCCTGGCCTGTCGCAAGGCAGCCCACAAGACGATCAAGGCGGTTTCGACTGATATCGGCCGCTTCAGCTTTAACACCTGCATTGCCAGACTCCGGGAACTCGGCAATCATCTCTTCTCTAATGGCGGGAGACTGGCCCGCGCCGGAGAGGCGGCAGTCGTCCGCGAGGCCTTCTTGACGCTCGTCCAATTGCTCGCTCCATTTGCCCCTCATCTCGGTGAGGAGCTGTGGCAGCAGTTTGGGTGCAAAGGGCGTCTCGACTCAACCCCGTGGCCCGAATTTGACGATGCACTTTGTGTCGAGGCCACCGCGCTGCTGGCCGTCACAGTCAACGGTAAGCTGCGGGCGAAAGTCGAGGCCCCCCGCGGGGCCTCCCGGGAAGAAGCCGAGAAGATCGCCCTGGGCGAGCCAGCGGTGCAGAAGTGGACCGACGAAAAGACCATCATCAAGGTCATCGTCGTGCCTGACCGTATTGTTAACATCGTAGTTAAGTAGAGGCGGACCGATGCGAATCATCTGGAGTGCAATCCTTGCCCTGGGCCTCTTGGCCGCAGTCCCCGTGGTGGCTCAGGAAGTTAATGGTGACCCTGACCTCGATGTGGTCGAGGAAGTCGATGACGATGAGGAGGATGACGAGATCCTTCAGGATGAGGATTCCCCCTCGCTCATCGACCAGGTCAAAGCGGAAGCCAGGCAGAACTTGAGCCGGCCGGCGCCACCGCTCAACAAGTATCCGGCCATCGACTGGCACGGCTACTTCCGTTTTCGGGCCGACCTCTTCACCGATGCCGACCTTGCCACCTACGCTGCGAAATCCCAAACTGAGTTTGTTGGCACCTCTCTGATGCTCCCCCCTCTTGTCGATAATCATACCAACAGCTCAGGCGGGGCCACCTTCTCCGACCAGCTCGATGGCAAGAAGGAGAAGACTATCGCCACGGCCAACATGCGCCTGCGAATCAGCCCGGTGGTGAGATTGAGCGACAATCTGCGCATCCATACTACTGTCGACTTCCTCGACAATGTGGTATTGGGCAGCACCCCCGAATACCTTGGCAATGTCACCGGCGGATTGAACCACTACTCCGGTTTCCCCGGAGCCGGCGTTTCTCTCGATACCTTCACTGCCACCCAACTGCCGCCGGCATCAGGGGTGAACTCCCTCTCTGACTCGGTCGCCGTCAAGGAGGCCTATGGTGAGTGGGTGATCTCTTTCGATGAGACACTGCGGCCCGATTCTTTCACTCTGGGACGGTTACGCTTGGGCCGCTTCGCCTACGATTGGGGGCTGGGCATCGTCAGCCAGCGAGGAGACTACCGCCGGGATGACATGTCCCTTACCACCATGGACCGTTTCCGGGCCCTCGATAGTGAATGGGGGAACTATCTCGACCGCGGTATGTGGGACCTCGACTTCGGTGCAGTCAGCGTCATGGCCGGCTTTGGCTGGCTCTCCAGTGGACCAACCTCGCGGGTCATGCATAACACCACTACCCAGGCCTACGACCTCGAGCAGGAAGATGATATCTGGCAGGCCGAGCTCGCCATCTATTCCCGACCCGAGAGCCACCATGACCTGCTGGCTCGTCGCAAGGCACTTTTCTCCGGTCGTCCAGTCATCGACTGGGGCCTCTACGTCACCTATCGTGCCCAGTCCATGGCAAGTCGGCTGGCCGACGGTGTCACTGCTGCAGACGATTATACGGTGGACTACGCCTCCTGGGAGTTGGTCGAGCGTGATGCCTGGCTCCTGACCCCCGATCTTTGGCTGCGCCTCGACTGGCGGCCCGACCCGAAGACTCGTATCTATGCGGCGTTGGAAGGAGTTGCGGTGGTCGGCAACATCGGCAACGCGACTGGCACCGATCCCGCCACCGAGGTTTCGGTCATGCAGTGGGGGGCCGCTCTGGAAACCAATGTCACCCTCGGTCTCGTCTCTTTCGGGCTGGACATGGGGGCCGCGTCCGGGGACTCGGCGGATAGGTGGATGGCCTACCTGGGCAAGGACACACCCTGGGGCGACGATCAGTTCAGTAGCTTCAGCTTCAATCGCGGATATACCGTTGATATGCTCCTCTATCGGGAAGTGCTCGGCGGGGTTTCAAATAGCGTCTACTTCCGTCCTCACTTCGATTTCGACGTTATTCCCACGGAGGAGAATGCCTTT
Organism: uncultured Myxococcales bacterium; assembly: GCA_964522395.1. Lineage (GTDB taxonomy): Bacteria > Myxococcota_A > UBA9042 > CAIXZC01 > CAIXZC01 > CALGBT01. Next base: position 52,453 of record CAZFVN010000001.1, on the reverse strand, counting down.
GGTGGCATGATCTCCGCTCTTTACGCCATGGCTCTGGAGCCCGATGCCTATCCCGGCAATAGCCGCAATCTCGGACTCGAGTTCGACGCTCACCTCTTTTACGAGCAGACCAACCGCTTCCTGGTTACCGGTGGTTTTGGCGCCCTCTTCCCCTTCGCTGCCCTCGACCGTCCCGACAACTTCATCTACGACCTTCCGGGCAAGGAAGCTGACTGGGCCTGGACGATGCAGGGTAACCTCTATTTGGTGTTCTAGGTCGGGAGGTGCGTTGCGAGCGCCATATGGCGCCCTGCGTGCTGCGTGCTGCGGGCTGCGGGCTTTTCTAGTCACATGGCGGGATGACACATTCTGCAGCAGGCTGTTCAGATTGGGGCATTACCGAGCCGCCACATTCGCTGCCTACCGCAAGCGCCGGGGCCCATTCCCATTCGTTGAAGGTCAGGTTGCCCATCACCTGCCGCTGCCCGCAGAGGTCATAGGAGAAGACCTGCGCCTCACGGACAAAGCGGGAGGTCTGTCGGTAGAGGACACCGTAGCGTCCCATGGGGACCTTTCCGGACAAGGCGGTCAGCGTTTCGGATGTTTCAGTGGTTACCCAGGTCTCGGCCCAGGTTTCCTGCTCGCCCACTGAGAGTCCTTCGCTGATGCCACCCGAACCACCCAGCGTGTAAACCTTGCTGCTCGTATTCGCTTCGGTCTCAGTGGTAGAACCACCGATTTGGTCCTGGGATGCCAGCGCGTAGGATTGGCTTGCCGACCCGCCTTCGGAGTCGGTCGTGGTGGAGCCGTAAGCTTCACTCGAGTTGGTGCTGCTGTTCATGTTGGAGCCCGAGTTGGTGCTCGTGCCAACGGTTTCGCCGGTGGTCTGTCCCGTCTTTCCGCCCACCGATGCCCCAACGGTGCTACCCACTTTACCGCCGACTTTGGCGAACCCGGGCACGGACCCTTCCGCGGAAACTTCGACGTTCACGGCAGTTGAGACTTCGCCGTAGATTTCGCCCATCTTCGCTTGCATTTCCTCGTTGCTCGTCCCTTCATTGTAGGTCCAGCCATAACTCTCACCGTCGGTCGTGGAAAAGTCGGCTGAACTGCCCTCAGTGTGGTTGAAGGTGACGCCGAAAGTCTCCCCCGTGGTTTCGGATTCCGAGTGGCTCCAATTTTCGCCTGTGGCTGTGGACACAGTCTGGCTCTCGCTGATACCTTCAGACCAGTTTTGACTCTGGGAGATCTCATGACTCTTGGTCCAGGATTTGGAGAGGGAAACCGACACCGCGTTCTGGCGCGATTCCGACTTTGATTCCTGATAAGTCACTACATTGTTGAGGGTCCCGGGAATACAGCCGCTCACCGCCACTGGCTCGTAGTATTGTGCAATGCGCGACCCGCCTTGGGACATGTGGAACTCCATGGGGCGATGAACGCTAATCGGCAGTGCGGTTTCCACATAGTCGCCAGCTTCTCCCTCAATGGGGGAGGTGACACGAATGGTGGCCCAATAGAACGACTTGGTTTCCGGCACCTCGTTGAAGAGGATGAGTTTGCCGCTGTCTGGGTCGCCGATGGTGTCGCTGACCGCGCCGTCAGTGGCATGAGAGTATTTGACCAACGTTCCATCGCCGTTGCCATTTATGCGATTGAACTCGTAGTTGAAGAAGGTCGGCTCAAAGCCCACGGCCTCCACTTCAAGAACGTAGGGGAGATTGTGGAGGGCCCGTATCGCCGGGGCTCCGCAACCCTTACCGTCGTTACCCGCGTAGATCGGTGCGCCATCGTCATCGAAGCCGACGAAAGGCTCCAGGCGGCGAATGATAATGGAAGGCCGCACGTTGATGCTGATGTCGGTGGGGTCTGACTCGTAGACCGTAGTGCCATCGTTCATCAGATTTCGAGCCACCACCGAGCCTTTGAAAAGGCCGGTCTGGTTGCCGTCGGCGGAGAATGGAACGGAATAGGGACCGAAGCGAGACCAGCGCAGGAGGCTGGTGCCGTCTTCTACTAGAATATCGCCGACGCTGCCCGACCCATCGAATTCGCCATCGAAGAGAGGGGCAATTGCGAACTCGACATCCTCGCTGACGCCGTCATCTCTCATGAAAAAGCCCTTGAAGATGAGTTCAGTACGGCCCTGCTCTTCGGCGAGAAAGTTCTTTCCAGCAATATAAACCGTCTGTCCGACAGCCAGTTCCGTCTGCGACAACCCCACCACCTGAGGAACCAGCGGGTTCTCCTCCGCTTCTTCCGTATCCCCGAGGCACGCAGTCAGTGCAAACAGCGGGAGCAACACCACCAGAATTCCCTTTCGCAGGTCCATTACAGCCTCCTTATACGCCCGAATCTTCATCGCGACATAGGAGGGTATCGGAAACCCTCGTGCGTGTAAAGGACGTTTTTAAGAAGCCGTTGTTGTGGCGCCCGAGCAGCGCCCGCGCACGGGCGCCTATTCCTGCTGGTAGCGCCCGCTCACGGGCGCTTATTCCTCGTATCCGGGGCGTGTGCGCTGGTGGCATCGACCTTGCATGTGAATGTATGAAAGTTGTCCGCTCCACGGGCTGGGGATATACTGTGGTTGGTTAGCCGTTGCTGACGGTTGTTGAAGGAGCGAAACATGAATCTGGTGCCCCGATTACTATTTCTGAGTTGCCTCTTGCTCGCGTCCTCTCCGGTCCTTGCTGGACCTGATCTTGTGGTGGACGTCGAATTCATTTTGGGAGCCTACGATGAGGACGACGATGTCGTTGATGTGACCTACTACATCAGCGTTTCCAATGTAGGAGATGCGGCCTGCTACGGCTGGTACCTCGATTTCTGGCCCGAGTTCACGTGCGCTAGCGGCGAGCCGGCGGAAGGGTGCGGCCAGGTCTTCTCCTGGAATGATGATGAGATACCGGACCTGGAACCTGGGGGCGAGCCGTATGTGATCGTTTTTCCCCATCAAGTCACCCCCAATATCTTCCCCTATCACTATCTGGTCTACGTCGATTCTGTCTTCAATATCTGCAAGGAAGACGATGAAGACAACAACATTGTGTGGGAGGAGTACGAAGTTTTGCCGGTGGCTGGAGAGGCCGATTTGCTGGTTGAGAGTTGTGTCGTTGTCCCCTCCCTTTTTAATGCCTCGGACATGGATTTCGTCGCGACCATCAAGAATGTCGGGAGTTCCCCCTCCAAAGATCCAGTCAATGTAGAGTTCTACCTGCAGAAGTTGGGGGACACTTGCGACGAGCACTTCAATGAGCTGGGCGATGGGTTTGCGCTGATTCCCGGAGGCTTGGAGCCGGCGCAAGTGGTCGAGGTCAAGGCTACGATCGAATGCCCGGCCGCCCCCTACACGGGTGCTTGCGTAGCTAATGCTTTCAATGAACTGGAAGAGCCTGATTACCAGAACAACTGCGCCTTCACCGAGGCCTACCAGTGCGTCGAGGCAGCCAACAATCCCGACCTGGAAGTAATCAGCTATGATGTCGATCTAGCCGGTGTGACCCCATACTTTCAGGGGGTCATGGCCAATAACGGTACTGTTGATATCACCGAGACTGACCTTTTCAAAATTGGGATCTGGTTTAACAAACCTGGTGGTCCGGACATCAACGTTTGCCCCGATGTGACTGCGGGTGAGGGCTGGGTCCTGGCCATAACCACCGGCCTCGAGAAGGGCACAGAATCCAATTTCGGCTACGCATCGCCCCCCCTGCCAAATGGGTTCTACGAATCCTGGGTCGTTCTGGACTGTGACAACGAGATCTTTGAGATGGACGAAAAGAACAACCGCGAGACCGATGATTTGCTAGTCGATTCCGAGGGTCCTGACCTCGTCGTCAAAGACGCTTCAACCGAACTTCAAGAGGTCAACAAGGGGTTCAATGTCACTTACGCCATCTGGGTGGAGAACGCGGGTACCGAGGCGGTGGAAGGTTTTGACGTGGATATCTTCTGGGATGTGGAAGAGCCACCGACCTGGCAGGAAGCGGGGAAGCACGACGGTCTCTACGAGCGTTTCGACGAGCCGCTCCAACCCGGGGATGCGCGTCTCGTTTCCTTCACCTGGAGTCCCCAGGGTGGAATCCCCGAAGGTGAGTACCACACCTGCCTGGTCCTCGACATTACCAACGAGATCTATGAGACAAACGAATCAAACAACGCTCACTGCCTGGATGTCGAGGTACCCCACTACATTGATGGGTTGCCCAACCTGACCATCGAGCACTTCTCTGCAAACCCCACCGGCAATACCGTCCATTTCAACGTTCAGGTGCGCAATACCGGGGTTAAGCCAGTGGCCGGTACCTTCCGTATTGATCTCTTCTCTGACCAGGAAGGGCAGCCCATCATGGGCGACTTCGGAGACCTCATGCTTGAGGTCTCCCAACTGGACGTGGACGAATTGGCGGAATGGCAGGTCGATATCGAGGATCTGGCCGACGGCGAGTACCGTGCCTACGTCATTTCCGATTCGCCCAACGCCGTTGAGGAGGCTGTGGAGGGTGACAACCTGGCAGGCCCCCGCATCTACGTCATTTGCAGTACCTGTGAAGCGTGCCCCGAGGGCGTCTACGTTACCACCCACGAGGGCTGCTACTGTGGCGGGTCAACAGTGAACTACGGCTTCTGTTGTGCCGACGAATGGTACGCCGTGGGGTGCCCGGAAGGCACTGTTGAGGGCGACTCAGACATCTTCATGGCCGAGCCCACCGTAGTTGAATTTGGCAACGGCAGCTTCGGTACTCCCGGTGAAGACTGCGGTTGCCGTACGACCCCACCCAATCCTCGGGCTTCCGGCGGGATGATCCTGCTGATTGCCCTCGCTGCCCTCCTCTTTTGGGCGCTCCGAAGGGTCTGGTGTGACAGGATGGCACGATAGTGTGACATCTCTCCGCAACTGACTTCTGTCGGGCTCATACTCCCAACAAACCCAACAAAAGTTGCGCCCTGTGCAATGTTTGCGTATCTCTCCCTCACCCGGGTTGTCGCTCCTTCCGTCGCCCCCTCGCTACGGGCGCGCCTCGGCGTCAGTGCTGGGCCATAGCACCATTCCCTTGTCCGCACACGCGGGGTGATGTACACTGGGGCCCGTCGCGGAGGGACCCTCATGATGCTGCTTGGTGCCGTTTTTTGTCAGTGGTGTGACAGTGGCGAATGGCTCTCGCACTACCGGTTGCCCAGGTAGGGTCTCTAGCTGACGTTGAAGTCCCCAGAATCACAGGGTTTTCTCGGCTGGGCGAGAGGGGTGTGCGGAATCGGCAGCGAATGGCACGAGATCTGCATAGCCTGCCATGGGGCATCTTGTGTAGTAGTGTGTCCCGTGCAGTTCTGATATGTTAACGGAGTTAGCCGCATTCAAGGGGTGCAGCAGGAAATGAAGCCCAATTCACAGAGTCGTAACAACCGTCAGCCAGGAATATTCCGATCTGCGGAGTGCAGGTCGGGGATGATATCGGAAGTTTGTCAGGCGCATTTTGCGCCGAAGCAGTGCAGGTTTGCAGGAGGTCACATGAGATCTGGGGCAACGTGGCGTTTTGTTTTTGCTATGCTCGTCGTACTGAGCGTGGTTGGTCACTCGTGTACGGAAAGTCGCAACGCTGGCTATTATGGCTATGACGCTTTGGACGGCATCCTTGATGTTCTGGATGTCGGCCCGGGGCATGCGGTATTACCGGCATCGGGCGATCCGACTATTACGATTACCGACCCGGCTACCCACACCTATTTCGAATTGGGTACGCCAGTTACGCCGGTGACCATCACGGTCTCCGTAACCAACTGGGCCCCCTATCCCGAGGCGGGCAAGTCGGTGATCTGCTACGTCGATGGCGAGGAGGCCGGCTCCACGGAGTCGGAGGTCTTCCTGGTGCCCGACGTTTCGGTCGGCTTGCATTATGTGACCTGCCGGTTGGCACTCAATGGGACCCCGCTGACCAATTGCGAAGCGACTACCACCATTGTCGTCAAGGTCGAAATGCCCTGCGATGGCTTTGACGATAGTGACTGCATTGATGGCAACCCCTGCTCTATTGACGCTTGCGTCTATACGACCGACGGCTACAAGTGCCACTATGGTACTGACCTTGAGTTGCCATATTGCTGTGTGTCGAAGTACAACTGCGACTGTGAAGACGATATGTGGGATTACTGCAGCGACGTAACCAATAACTGCAGCGAGTGCAAAACGGACGAGCATTGCGACGACGACAACGCATGCACAGACGATTCCTGTGATGTTGCCGCCGACAAGTGTGCCAACGACTGGATTTACACTGACAACGGCAAGTGCTGCGACCCCCAGAACGCAGACCCTGACGGACAGTGCGATGACGGCCACGTGTGCACCACGGATGCTTGCAACCTCGCCGGTATGTACTGTACCAACACCGATGTTGACTCCGACCCCCCCTGCTGTGAGACTGACCCCTCTGATAAATGTGACGACGATAACGTTTGTACCATCGATAAGTGCATTAACTTCGAATGTCGCCACGGTCCGGTATGGGACGATCTCTGCTGTAATGATGACTCCGCATGTGACGACTCCAATCCCTGCACAGACGACTCCTGTGACGGTTCCAATCAGTGCGAGTACACCGCAAATGGCTCTGAGGATTGCTGCACCCAGCACATCGACTGTAGCACCGGCGGTGACTGGGATGACGGCGAACCTTCCACCATCGACTACTGCCTCTCCAACCAGTGCGTGCACACGCTCAACCCCCAGTACTGCGAGTGCGTGACCGGTTGTGATTTCCCAGTGGAAGATGATGGTGAAGAATGCACCACTGAGTCTTGCGATAACAACGTTAAGAAGCACACGCCCATCGACGGCTGCTGCACCGATGCCACCGACTGTGATGATGGCGAATACTGCACCACCGACACTTGCGTTGCCGATCAGTGCGTCAACACAGAGAAGGACGACTGCTGCACGACCGATGAGTACTGCAAGGATGACAATCCTTGCAATATCGACGTCTGCATTAACTATATCTGTCGCTATGGTCCGGACTGGACGTTGCCCGACTGCTGTATCGTTGACTCCACCTGTAATGATGGCATCGACTGTACCACGGAGTACTGCAATACCGACACCTACGAATGTGTCAGGAGCCTGGTGCCTGACCAGGACCCCGAATGTTGCTGGTCCAACGTCGACTGCAATGACGCCAATCCCTACACTGTGGATTCCTGCAACTCGGACAAAGAGTGCGCCTACGTTACCTCAGTGGCTTGCAACCTGGCGAACCCTAACTGCAACGACTCCAATACCTGTACCACCGATGAATGTGATTATGAGGTCGAGCAATGCAAGTTCACGGCCATAAAGGATTGCTGCGTCAAGGATACTGATTGCGATGATGAGGACGGCTGTACCTCGGATAGCTGCAATTTGGCAGATAACGAGTGTGTCCACACTGAGGCGGACCAATGCTGCACCTCCGCCGCCGATTGCGGCGATGGTGGTGAATGGGATGATGGTAACGACTGTACAACCGATACCTGTATCGGGGGGTCCTGCAAGCACGTCAAGAGCAACGGTTGCTGCACGGAAGCCACCAAGGAAACGGATTGTAATGACGGTATCACCTGCTCCACCGACGCCTGCACCGATAATCTCTGCGTCCATACTGCGGACTACTCCAACGAAGACCTCGAATGCTGCAATTCCGCCGATGACTGCGTCAACACCGACCCCTGCATGGTCCACCAGTGCGTCAACTACGAGTGCGTGCACACCGCCCAGGCGGACTGCTGCGAGGTCGCTACCGAGGCATCGGACTGCGAGGACTCCAATCCATGCACCTGCGACAAGTGCGTTTACGGAAAATGCCGTCACCTCGGACCCGACCAGGCGCCTGCAAGCTGCGGACTGCCCGGCTCCTGCTGCGTGACGAGCGATGACTGTGAGAGCTCCGCAGATCCCTGCATTACCGTGGCTTGCACCGATGCCGTCTGTACCCCTACAGTGGAATCCAACTGTGCCAAGGATCTTCCCTACACGCAGACCTTTAACTCGACCAGTTCACTCTCCACTCTCTCCTGGTCACAGGTTGAACGTGGCAACTCCGCGGCCGGCAACTGGAAGCGCGTTTCCGCTGGCGATCTTGGACCTGACAACCACGAACGCTTTGACTGGACTCCCCAGACCGTAGACTTTGACTCCTTTATCGTGACCCCCCCACTGGACTCCTCAGACGAGACTACAGTGACGGTGCAATATGAGCGTAACCTCGACCTCTTCACCGGTTCTGTTGACCTTGGGACCTATGTCATTGTCGACCTTGATGCCGACGGACCGTCCGCTTCGGATACGTTCATTGCGCTCTCCGATGCCACCGCTACTGACGACATCGAAGCTGAGCAGCTCCAGGCAGTAGTGTCTGAAGCAAACCTGAGCGATCATCTTTATGTAGGATTCCGTGTTGCCGGTTCCGACACCTACAATGTCAACCACTTCGATATTGACAACGTCAAGGTTTGTGGCGGTGTCTCGCCCAAGTGGATCAGCTATCCTACGGTTGCAGCCGTGGAGTACAACGACTCGTACTCCAAGGCTCTCGTCGTGAAGGATGCCGACGAAGGCGCGGCCCTTACCTGGTCCATCGTCTCCGGTCCCAGTTTCGCGACGCTCTCAGATATCGAATACTACTATGCAACCAAGAACTTCCAGGGTTACCTCAAATTGAACCCCACGGGCATCGATGATGTCGGCAGCTACGACGTGACGATCCGCGTCTCCGACGGTTGTCTGACCCAGGATGTTACGCTGACCGCCCAGGTTGTTGCGGCGACCGGTTACCTCGTGTGGGATCCCTCCGAAGTTCCTTCCGCGCATGCCGCAGCGCTGGCGGCATCCATTAAGGCCAACGATCGCACCGCTCAGATCGTTGACGACTACACCGTCTTTGAGGACCTCTCCGGATTCACGGGAATCTTCATTGCCGCTGGTGTGTATGGCGGATGTCATGTCCTCACCAATGCCGATGCCTACTACCTCGGTAGCTACCTGAACGAAGGTGGTAAGATCTACCTTGAAGGTGGAGATGTCTGGGCCCACGACAGTTGGACCAACCTGCAGCCCTATTTCCAGATCACTGGGTTGGCCGATGGTTCGCAAACTTATGCCGGACCGGTGAATGGGCGCCACTTCTGCGACGGGCAGAACTTCACGGTGAGTACTGACTACACGGTGAACAACTTCATCGATCGCATTGACAAGAAGGTTCAGACCCTGGCCAAGCCCATCATCACTGATACCTCGGGTGACTTCCACCTTGGCGTCGCCTTTGAGCACGCCACCAAGAAGTATCGGACCATCGGTGTCTCCGTGCCCTTCACGGCCATGGTGGCCGCTGAAGGCACGCTTGACGGGATAATGGCCCGCTACATTGACTTCTTCGAAAACGGTTACCCCGCATGCGTCGCCGATACCTTCTGCAACGACTCGGTGCCCTGCACCGCGGACACCTGCGATGGCGGTGTCTGTGAGAATGCACAGATTGACAACTGCACGGTCTGCGTTAACGACTCAGACTGCGATGACTACTACGCGTGCAATATGAAGAACCACCTGTGCGCCGCGATTCCTTACGATGCGGACATCGGTGTCTACGCCTCTGCTGACACACCCAAGACCATCGGCTCCGCCACGGCCAACACCGTGACCAGCACAATCAGTGTGACCCACGGTGCTCCGGTCAAGGACGTGCACGCCAAGGTCTTCCTCAAGCACTACTACCGTGGGGACCTCAAGATTACTCTGACGCATGGTGCTGGTTCGGTAGAACTGGTCTCCGCTGATGCCACCGATACGAAGGCCAACTTCTATCACACCTATGACGATTTCCTGGCCGTCGATATTGGCGACATGGATGACTTTGATGGCGATTCCATGAATGGTAACTGGACGTTGACGGTTGAAGACACCTCGGCCTTGAACGGTGGTCAGTTGGTGAAGTGGGAACTCTACCTGAAGGCGGAAGTAGACGATTGCGAGGTTGATAGTGACTGTGACGACGAACTCTTCTGCACCGTTGATACTTGCAATACCGAATTCGAATACTGTGAATACAAGGAGCGGGACTGCGGCGATAGCAGCAAGTGCACCACCGATTCTTGTGACGACACTGCGGATGAGTGCGTGAATACTCTTACCGTCGACTGTGACGATGGCAACGAATGCACCACTGATTTCTGCGTCGCCGCCTCCGGTACCTGCCAGAACACCATGGTTGATTCTTGTGATGCTCCCTGCACCACCCACGCCGATTGTGGTGCCAACGACTACTGTCATCCCGTTGGCAAGGTCTGCACGCTCATTCCCGGTGATGTCCACCAGGTCCTGGACGCGACGGTCTTCCCGGCGTCCATTCCGGACAACTCACCCACTGACTTGACCAGCACAATCACGTTGAGCGCCCCTGGCAAGCAGATTCAGAACGTTTACGTCAAGGTCCTTATTACCCACACTTACAAGGGCGACCTCACGGTCTCGCTGGGTAATGGCACCACAACCGTCTATCTGCACAATCAAAGTGGCGGGGCGGCTGACAATCTCTACGCCGTTTATGATCTGGTTGAGAGCCCCGATGGGGCGGTCGACTTGAGCGGCTTTGACGGACAGCAAGCGGATGAGACCACCTGGACCTTGACAATCCACGACTGGGCTACCGGTGATTCCGGGAAGTTGGTCGACTGGCGACTCTTCATAGCCAAGGTTGTTTGTACCGCGGATGTGCAATGTGACGATGACAACGCTTGCACCATCGACACCTGTGACGAAAACGGGCTCTGCAACTACGCCGAATTGCCCTGTGATGATGGTGCCTGGTGCAATGGCGAAGAAATCTGCGCCTCGGACACGGGCTGTTCCGCCGGTATACCGCAACTCGTGGACGATGGCATCGGTTGTACTGCTGATTACTGCGATGAAGTTTCGCAGACGGTCAAGCACGTGGCCCAGGACGGTCTGTGCGATGACGGTGCGTGGTGCAACGGTTCTGAAACCTGTGACGAGGTTCAAGGTTGCATGCCGGGTACTCCGGAAGACCTTGACGACGGCAATCCTTGTACGATTGATACTTGTGACGAGCAAGGCCACGTGGTGCAACACACCGCATCCGACGTACTTTGCGACGATGACCTCTTCTGCAATGGGACGGAAACCTGCCACGTCACTCTTGGCTGCCAGGCCGGTGCCGCCCCCGACGCGGACGATAGTATCGCCTGTACTGTCGACTCCTGCGACGAAGATAATGATGTCTTCGTGCACGCGGTAGAGAACTCCGCCTGCAACGACGGGCTCTTCTGTAATGGCGCCGAGATTTGCGACACAGAATTGGGTTGTGTTTCCGGTGCGACGCCCCTCTTGTCAGACGGCCTCTCCTGTACCGTTGACGCTTGCGATGAAGGTGCCGACGTGGTCACCCACGTGGCGAACGACAGCCTCTGCAACGACGACCTCTACTGCAACGGCGAAGAGAGTTGCGACCCTGATGCCGGATGCGTATCTGGCACGCCGCCGTCCCTTACTGACGGAATCGCCTGTACCGTCGACGAATGCGTTGAGGTGGACGATTCCATCACCCATACGCCCAGCCACTCGCTGTGCGTCTATGATGGACCCAAGTCAGCAGCCTGCCTGACTCCGACCTGTGATTCCGACTTCGGCTGTATCTTCAGCAATGACGATGTTGCTTCCTGTGAAGACGGCATCTTCTGCACCATTGACGACTACTGCGATGGCGGTTACTGCCAGACCGGTGAGCCGAATCCGCATCCGGATTGTGCCTGCGAGTCTGACGATGATTGTGAACAACCCGCCAATCTGTGCAATGGCGTCATGGAATGTAAGGACCTCATCTGTCAGCCCAAGGCGGACTCAGTCGTTTACTGCGAAGAGCACGCTGAAGATTGCCTCAAGAACACATGCAACCCGGATACCGGGATTTGCGAAGAGGGTCCCAAGGAAGCGGGTGCTGCCTGCGACGATGGCAACCTCTGTACCTCCGGTGACCTCTGTGATGGTGGTGGTGCCTGTGCGGCAGGCGTCAGCCCCTGCAATGATGGCTACTTCTGCAACGGCGAAGAGTCCTGCGACCCCGATACTGGTGATTGCATCGATGGCGATGCGCCGGTGCTCTCCGATGATGTCGGCTGCACCATGGACATCTGTGACGAAGAGAACGACGTCGTCACTCACACCGCCAATGACAACTACTGCGATGACCTTACCTTCTGTAACGGTCCCGAGTATTGTGATGAAGTGGAAGGCTGTAAGCACGCCGGATTGGAGCTGGACGATACCTTCGATTGCACCACGGATTCGTGTGATGAAGAAAATGACATCGTGCTCCACATCCCGGTCAATGCGTTGTGCAACGATGGCCTTTACTGCACCGGAACCGAAACCTGCTCCAAGGTTGAAGGCTGTGTCCACAGCAATGTGCCCGTAGTCGACGATGGTATAGCTTGTACTGTGGACGTCTGCAGCGAAGACTCCCAGACAGTAACCCACACCGCCAACCACTCCTTCTGTTCGGACAACGACGATTGCAACGGCACCGAGGTCTGCAATGTCAACCTCGACTGCCAGGACGGCGTTGCTCCGGCACTTGACGACGGCATCGAATGTACCCTGGATAGTTGCACCAACGGGGACTTGAAGCACACCCCCCAGAATTCCGAATGTGATGATGGCAAGTGGTGCAACGGAACCGAAACCTGCAGCAAGGTTGCCGGGTGTGTATCGGGGACCGCTCCGACCCTCGACGACAATGTTGCCTGCACCCAGGACTACTGCAACGAAACTCTGGACACGGTTGTCCACCAGGTTAACGACGGTGCTTGCGATAATGGCCAGTACTGCGACGGTACGGAGTATTGTGATGATGCCCTCGGCTGCACTGACGGCACCGTGCCGGACTGTGATGATGATAGCGCGTGCACGCTAGACGAGTGCAACGACGAACTGAACGGTGGTCTGGGCGCGTGCGACAGCTCAAACAAGGTGCAATACTGCACGAGCTCTTGTGGTGGTGAGCACTCCTACGACGCGGGTGACAATGACTGCGGTTATGACGATGCTTGCGTCGGTGGTCTTGCCGGTGATGGGATGGGTACCTGTACTCCCATTTGTTCCTCGGCAAGCTGTGGCGTCGGGAGTTCCGGCGTCATCAACACCCCGATCAATGACTACCAGTGCGTTACCAAGACAGTCGCGGTTACGGCCCCCAATGCCTACATCCTTGATTTGGATGTCAGGGTCGAGCTGCTGCACAGCAACATCGGCGACATCGCCATCACCCTTACTGACCCAGAAGGCACTGAAGTTGATCTGTGGGCCAAAGGCACCGGCGGTACCGCGGATAACTTCTACAATACCTTTACCACCTCCTACGAGGATATCCCGGGGGCCCTCTGCTCACTGCAGGGTCATGCGGCCAGCGGTACCTGGAGCTTGAAGGTCTGCGACACAACAACCAATAATGAGGGTCTCCTCCGGTCGTGGGGTGTCTACGTTGCGTCCACCTCCGACAATCTCTCCACTGGTGACACCTGCGCTTCCCCAATCGCCATCGATTCGTCAGATGGTACGAAGGAAATCGCTGGAACCACGGTTTGCGCAAGTGATGCTTACGGTAGCTCTTGTGGTGGTGGTGGCGCTGCGGACCGCGTCTACTCCTTTACGCTGGATAAGGCCAAGCGAGTCGTCTTCTCGGTTGAGGCGCAGTATGATGCAATTATCGCGCTGAAGAACCAGAAGGCAGGCACCTGCAATACTACAACCATGATCTGCAAGGACTCCTGCTCCGAAGTCGGTTGTGCCGAGCAGTTCTCCAAGATCCTTAAAGACGTTGGTACATACTACTTCTTCGTCGATGGTGCGGATGGTGAACAGGGAACCTACACTGTGAATGCCACCTTCGCGACTCTCAAGGCCAATGGCGAAGCTTGCGAAGCCAGCATCGAGTGCATCTCCACGCACTGCAACAACGGCTACTGCTGCGATGTCGGCGGCGTTTGCTGCTCCGGCGATGCGGTAACCTGCCCCGCCGAATACAATGCGGGCAAGGTCTGCGACGACACTGCAACCTGCCAGGGTCATGCGGTTATCGCGGCCTGTACCGATTACGCGTGCTCCTCCTCCAGCCAGGATGATGATGGTGGCTGCGACGGTGAAATCGCCCTGGGTTGTGGCTGCTACGACGCAGTTACATGTACGGAAGACCAGGACCAATCGGTGGTGACGGCGGCTGACTGCCCCGATGAGTGCACCGATAATGATGACACCCAGTGTGACGAGTCGTGCCACTGCTCGGGAGAACCGCTCGACCCCATTGGCGCCTGTGTTTCTGACTTCCCCGACGGTGATGCTTGCGTCGAGAATTCCGACTGTATCTCCAACGAGTGCCAGGGTGGGTTCTGCTGTAGCGCAGAAGGCGAAAGTGCTTGCTGTACGTTGGATGAAGATTGCCCGATTGAAGACGCTGAGGCAGCAACTTGCGACAACACAAATACCTGCCAGGGTCACCGCGTCGATTCGATGTGCGTGAACTCCATTTGCGGCGGCGTCCCAATCGATGATGATACCGCGTGCAGCCTGGGTATGTTGGCTGATGACTGCGGCTTCTTCCTCTCCGTCTACTGCCCGGGTGGTCTTGACCAGACTCCTCCCGAGTGCCGCAGTGACTGTCTTACCGACGGATTGGACGACAATGAACTGTGCGACCCTGGGGCCCACTGTGACACCGTTTGCCTGGCTGACGTTGCCAACGGCGGTGAGTGTGACGAGGAGTCTGACTGCATTTCCGATTACTGTTCCAACGGATATTGCTGCGACGGCCCGGGTGACTGCTGCAGTGGCGACGGTGAAACCTGCCCGGCAGACTACTTCGAAACACCGAGTTGTGACAGTCCTTCCACCTGCCAGGGTTCTCAGGTAGGTGCGGTCTGCCTCGACTTCATGTGTGTCGGTGCCACCATCGGGAATGACTCTGAGTGTGGTCCGGATCTGCTGGCCAACACTTGTGGCTACTACAAGGATATCATCTGCGATGGCACCAAGGACCAGGACGGCAGCGGTTGTCCCGATTCCTGTACCCTGGATGCCGAGTGTGATGCCTCCGCTCACTGCGACGACATCTGTCTGCCCGACCTTCCCAACGGCGAGGTCTGCGACGAAGCTTCCGACTGTATTTCGAGCCACTGCCAGAACGGCTTCTGCTGCGATAGCGGTGACTGCTGCGCCGAGGCGTCAAACTGCCCGGAGAGCTACTACGAAGCGCCCTCATGTTCCGATGCAGAGAACTGCCAGGGTACCCGTCTCGACAAGCGCTGCGAAGGCTTCATCTGCTCCAATGAGCCTATTGATGACGACTCGGGCTGCACTACCGAGACCGTGGCCAAGGAATGTGGCTGCTACTCGCCGGCATACTGCAACTCTGAAGAAATACAGGGTGCGCCGGACTGTGCAACGGGTTGTGATACAGATGATGACTGCTCCGATGCCTGTCACTGTGACGATACCTGCGTCACGGACCTGCCGCTGGGCTCTGGCTGCGACGAGAACTCTGACTGTGCTTCCGGCTTCTGCGCCGATGGCGTCTGCTGCAACGAGGCTTGCGACAAGGCTTGTGAATCTTGCAACCAGGCTGACGTGGAAGGTACCTGTACATCGTTCGTACATAGCATTGATCCGGAAGATGATTGCGGTCTCTGCTCGGTCTGCAATGGTGCTTCAGGGTGCGTCCTCGTTGCGGATGGACTTGACCCCCTCAACGAGTGCCCGGCCAATGACGAGAACACCTGCCTCAACGACGGCACCTGTGATGGGGCCGGGGCCTGCGCTCAGTGGGTCAAGGGGACTGTCTGCGGTACTGATAGCTGCATCTTGACCACTAAGTACAAGGCCGACATCTGTGATGGTGATGGAGCTTGCGTTGACGGTGGAACCACAACGTGCGTGCCCTATTACTGCGATGACGACGGAATCGATTGTGACAGCTCGTGCACCTCGGACGACGACTGTGTCTCCGGATACTGGTGTAATGCTGCCGGTGCCTGTGTTGCCAAGCAGAATGATGGCGCCGAATGTAGCTCGGACTTGGCCTTTGACGCTGTCGGTGACGGCTCCAGCCAGTGTCTCTCCGACTACTGCATCGACGGCTACTGCTGCAACATGGCATGCGAAGGCTCATGTGCTGCCTGCAACGTGGCTGGACTGGAAGGTACCTGCTCCTACCACGCACCGCAAAGTGACCCGGAAGGGGACTGTGGCGAGTGCTCGGTCTGTAACGGTACCGGCTCTTGTACTCCTGCTGCGGGTGGAACTGACCCGAAGGATGAGTGTACTGCAACCGATGCCGAAACTTGTGGCTTCGACGGCACCTGCGACGGTGTCAGCGCATGTCGTAAGCACCTCCAGGGCACGGTCTGTGCTGATGGTAGCTGCGAAGTCCTAAACGACGGTATGGAAGACTTTGAAAATGGCACCAAGGTCTGTGATGGCTCTGGACTCTGCACCGATAAGGGCCTGACCATTTGCTATCCGTATGTTTGCAATGGCGACCTTGCCTGCTACACCACCTGCTTCACCGATTCGGAGTGTGCGCCGGACTCCTGGTGCAATGGTGCCACCTGTATCATTAAGAAGGACAACGGCGAAACCTGCTCCGGTCCCTCTGCCGGCAACGAGTGCAAGTCTGACTTCTGCGTCGATGGTGTTTGTTGCGAGAATGCCTGCACCGACGACTGCAAGGCCTGCAACCTTACTGATAATGAGGGTACCTGCACTGGTCACCCGGAACAGACTGACCCTGAAGGCGACTGCGGCACCTGCCTCGTGTGTGGTGCGGATAGCTCCTGCGTGGCAGCACTCGTGGATTCCGATCCGAAGAGTGATTGCTCGGTCGAAGAGCAGTCCACTTGTGGTGCCAACGGGTACTGCAACGGCGCCGGTTCCTGCGACCAGTGGGTGCTCGGCACCGTCTGCGTGGCACAGACCTGCGATGTCGATGTCCTCCACCTTGCCGATACCTGCGATGGTGGCGGCGTCTGCGATGATGGTGGCACGGAGAGTTGCGAGCCCTACGTCTGCAACGATGAAGCACTCGACTGCCTCGACAGTTGTACGGATCACGATGACTGTGTTTCCGGTTATTACTGCGATGACAATGGTGTCTGCGTCCCGACCAAGGACCCAGGCGATACCTGCAACGAGAGTATCGAGTGTACCTCCGGCTTCTGCGTCGACGGGTACTGCTGCAACACTCCTTGCTCCGAAACCTGCTACACATGCATCCCGAAGGACGACGTCGATCCTGGCGACTGCCATATCGTCGATGTCGGAGTAGACCCCGACGGTGACTGCAACGCATGCATGGTTTGTGATGAGAATGCTGAGTGTGTCAACGCCGATTCGGGCATGGACACCAAGGATGACTGCGAAGATGAAGGCGTGGCAACTTGTGGCATGAATGGCGTTTGCGATGGGGCCGGCGGTTGTGCGGTTTACGATGCCGACCTGACCTGTGCGCCGCAGTCCTGTGTTGAGTCGACCAAGCACTTGATCGACATCTGTGACGGGGCTGGCGTTTGTGAAGATGGTGGTACCGCTGACTGTTCACCCTACATGTGCGACGCTGACGAGCTCGATTGTCTCCTATCATGCACCGAGGATACCGAGTGTGTTGCCAGCTACTGGTGCGACACCTTCGACCAGAAAGACAATGAGTGCAAAGAGAAGTACGACAACGGAACCGGCTGCATCCTGGGCAACCAGTGCAAGTCGAGCTTCTGCGTTGACGGCGTTTGCTGCGACAAGGCCTGTGATGGTACCTGCAGCACTTGCGACCAGGCCGATTCAATCGGTGAATGTGTCTACTTCAGCAACGATACCGACCCAGATGCGGAGTGCGAACTCTGTGGTGTCTGCAACGGCTCCGGCGAGTGCAAGGCCGCGACCCTGGGCACCGACCCGAAGGGCGAATGTGAGCAGGGTGATGAAATCGACTGTGGCTTCAACGGTGAGTGCGACGGCGCTTACGCCTGCCAATTCTGGGGCGACGAGACCGAGTGTGTTGCTCAGACCTGTGTTGACCACGTTCTCTACCCGGCCGATGCCTGTAGCGGTGATGGCTCCTGTGCTGATTCCGGCGAGGAAGACTGCTCACCGTACATGTGCAACGACATTGAGCAATGCCGTACGCTCTGCTTCGAGAACGCTCACTGCGTACCAGGTTACTGGTGCGACAACAACAACGAGTGTTCCTACAAGAAGCCCAACGGATACAGTTGCGCCATTGATGGCGAGTGCATCAGCGGAAGCTGCGTCGACGGTTACTGCTGCGACGATTCTTGCGATGGGACCTGTACTACTTGCTCGGGCACGTGGGCAGCACCGCTCACCGTGACCGTCGACGGTTCCCTGGCTGATTGGGACCTGAAGGCTCACAAACTTGGTACTGGTGCCGCAGGCGTCAAGTACTACATGACGTGGGATGCTTCCTTCATTTATGTTGCCGTTGATGGTGTCAACCTCGGCACTGACAAGCTCTACATCGCCTTCGACGAAGCTCTGGCACCAGACCAGGGCCAGGGTTCCACCGCTGCGTTTGGCGGGATGACCTTCGATGGCGGCCATACTCCCGACTATGCCATTGCGTTTGTTGCTGCGGACGAGATCTACTACGTGCCGCACGATGGTGCAGGAGCCTGGGATGCCGCACAGCCCGTGGGCGACTCCTGGTCGCACTACGCCGGCTGGGCGGGCAACAAGACATCCGAAGTCGCGATTCCGCGGACCTACCTCGGAAGTCTGGCACCGGCCACTGGATTCTCCATGTACCTGTGGGCCAACAACAATGCTGAGGCCTTCATCTGGAGTTCATGGCCAGATGCAATCGGGACGGGCGGCGCACCGCTCTCCGCAACCACCGCGCAGTTTGTGCGTGGCGGGACCGGTATGTGCGTCAACCACGTCGAAACCATTGACCCCGAATTTGAATGTGGTCTCTGCAAGGTTTGCGACGGTACCGGCGCTTGCTCAAATGCTGGCGTGGGGCTTGATGAAAAGGATGACTGCACCGCTTCTGCTGAGTCCGACTGCGGCTTCAACGGCGGTTGTGACGGCTTCGGCTCATGTGAGTACTGGGATGAGACTACTATCTGCGTAGAGCAGACTTGTATCGGCTACACCCTCTACCCGGATGACTTCTGCGATGCGGCCGGAAGCTGTATCAATACCGCTTCTGAGTTCTGCGTAGCCTACGTCTGCAACGAAGCTGGCGACGACTGCCTGACCAGTTGTGGCGACGACGATGACTGTCAGACGGTCTTCTACTGCCTGGGCAATACATGCACTCCTAAGAAGGACAATGGGGAGACATGCATCGCCAGCAACGAGTGCCTCTCCGACCACTGCGTCGACGGTTACTGCTGCGACACTTCCTGCGAGAATGGCTGTGAGGCCTGCAACGTTGCTGACAGCGAAGGTGCCTGTACCTTCCACTCGCTCAACAGTGACCCCGAGGATGACTGTCCTCTCTGCGAGGTCTGTTCCGGAAACAACAATGACTGTGTTGTCGTCGGCGCCGGTGAGGACCCGACAAATGATTGTGAAGCAGCCTCCGAGACAACCTGCGACTATGACGGTACTTGTGACGGTGCAAGTGCGTGTCGCGATTGGATCTCGGGCACTGTCTGCCTGGATCAGTACTGCTCCACGGCAACCGTGCATTGGAATGACACTTGCGACGGCGACGGCACCTGTGACGATGGTGGGTCCGCAACCTGCGAACCCTACGTTTGTGACGGTGACGAGCTGGCCTGTCTCGAGGCCTGTGGGTCCAACGATGATTGCTTCATCGGCTACTACTGCGACGTTGACAATACTTGCGTACCAAAGAAGGACCTTGGCGAAGAATGTGGGGTAGGCTACGAGTGCCTCTCTACCTTCTGTGTTGACGGCGTCTGCTGCGACACCGCTTGTGATGACGGCTGCTCCTCCTGTGACCAGGTGGATGCTGAAGGTATGTGCTCATACCACCTCAACGATAGTGACCCCGAGGACGAATGTGGCCTGTGCGGCGTCTGCAATGGCAATGGCTCCTGTAAGGCAGCGGCACCGGGTGTTGACCCGAAGGAAGAATGTGCCGAGTCGAGTACTGCGACTTGTGGTCTCAACGGGAACTGTGATGGCAACTACGCTTGCCAGCTTTGGGACGACACCACACCCTGTCTTGACCAGTCGTGTACCGGAATCTTCAAGGATCCGGAACACCTCTGTGACGGGGTTGGATCCTGCATCGACCTTCCCGACGTAGACTGTGTTCCGTACGTCTGCAACGAAGAAGGTTCCGATTGCCTCTTCACCTGTGCAGTCCAGGTCGATTGCCAGCCTCTCTACTACTGCGAAGGCCAGATCTGTCTCGACAAGAAGGAAAATGGCGAGACTTGCTCCGACGGCTTCGAGTGCCTTTCTGATGAGTGTGTTGATGGCTACTGCTGCAACAACGCTTGTGAAGATTCTTGCCAGAGCTGTGGATTGGGCGGATTCGAGGGTGCTTGTACCGGTTATGACTTCGGTACTGACCCGGAAGCCGAATGTGGCCTCTGCAACATGTGCGACGGTAACAGCGGCTGTATCCCAGTGCTCGTGGGTGAGGATCCCTTCGGCCACTGTGAAGTGCTCGACCCCGCAGACTGCCAGGATGACGGTACCTGCGACGGTGCTGGTGCTTGCCGCCTCTGGATCGACGGCACTGTCTGCCTCGACCAGTTCTGCGAAAGCGCCATCGAATACGCGCCTGACCTCTGCAATGGCGATGGACTCTGCATCGACCAGGGCTTCACCGAGTGTGAACCCTACGTCTGCGATGGCGATGACATCTCCTGCCGTACTCACTGTACGATGCAGGCGCACTGCTACGAAAACTACTACTGCGACGGCAACGACTGCTTGCCGAAGAAGGACAATGGCGAGACCTGCAACGATGAGTTCGAATGTCTCTCCGACGAGTGCGTGGACGGCTACTGCTGCGACACCAGTTGTGAAGCGGGTTGCCACACCTGTGCACTTGATGGATTTATCGGTGCCTGTACTGCCATTCCCGCCAACACTGACCCCGAAGACGAATGCGTTCTCTGCGAGGTTTGTGACGGCGATGTCACCTGCGTTCCTGTTGAAGCAGGCGACGACCCCGAAGACGACTGCGCAGAAGACCCCGTCGCCACCTGTGACGATGACGGTACCTGCGACGGCGCTAGCGCTTGCCGACTGTGGATTCCAGATAGCATCTGTCTCCCGCAGTACTGCGAGAATGGGGTCGAGCATTCCAATGACCTTTGTGATGGTATCGGCGAGTGCATTGACCAGGGTAACGGCACCTGCACGCCGTACGTCTGTGACGATGCCGCCGTTGATTGTCTGGAGATGTGCACCGAAACTGACGACTGCGTTGGAACTCACTGGTGCGATGCTCCTAACTGCGTCCTGAAGAAGGTTATCGGGTCGCCTTGTAATGCAGATGTCGAATGTGCCTCTGACTACTGTGTTGACGGCGTTTGCTGCAACAACCAGTGCGACGGGGATTGCGAGAACTGCAACATCGAAGGTCAGGGCGGTATCTGCTCCTTCCATGGCAATATGACTGACCCCGAAGACGACTGCGGGACCTGCAAGCTCTGTAACGGTGCGGGTAGTTGTAATCCGACTCTCTCGGGCTTCGACTCGAAGGACGATTGCCAGTACTTTGCTTCCGCTACTTGCCAGCTCAACGGCTACTGTGACGGACTTGGTGATTGCGCCTTCTGGGATGAAACAACCATCTGTGAGATTCAGGCATGTACCGGCTCAACGCTCACCAATACCGACTACTGTGATGGCGACGGTGTTTGCCTCGAGACCGGTTCTGAAAGTTGTTGCCCCTATACCTGTGGCAATGGCACCGATGCTTGCCGCAATAGCTGCTCCACTGATGACCACTGCTGCGTGGGCAACTACTGCCACGGTGCGTCCTGTATCGCCAAGAAGGTTGATGGCGGTCCGTGCGCCAATGGCAATGAGTGCAGTAGCGGATTCTGTGTTGACGGCTTCTGCTGCAACGAAGCCTGTGACGGTGACTGCCGCTCCTGCTCCACTGCGGGCAGCGAAGGTACCTGCACCAACCATACTTCAAATTCCGACCCGGAATTCGAGTGTGGACTCTGTCGAGTCTGCAACGGCGCGGGTGGCTGTAAGAGTGCACTGATTGGCACCGATGAGAAGAGCCAGTGTGCACAGTCTCTTGAGCAGTCCTGCGGCCTCAATGGTACCTGTGACGGTGCCGGCGCTTGCGACTTCTGGAACACTGCGACAGTTTGTGTCGATCAGGTCTGCAACGGTACTGACTTGAGCCACGCTGACATGTGCGACGGCTGGGGCGCGTGCGATGACAATGGAACCGATTCGTGCTGCCCGTACGCCTGCGATGCCGCTGGCTCAAGCTGCCGAACCGGATGTAGCGAAGACTTCCACTGCTGTACCGATTCCTACTGTAATTCCGGTTCATGCGAACAGCGCAAGGCCCAGGGCGAAACCTGTGATGCACATAACCAGTGTCTCACTGGCTTCTGCGTCGACGGTTACTGCTGCGACGGGCCGTGCCAGCTCGGTTGCGAGTCTTGCTCGCTGGAAGACAAGGAAGGTACCTGTTCGTACCACACCAGTCTGACAGACCCCGAAAATGACTGCACGCCTTGCTGGGTCTGCACTGGTATCAACAACGAGTGCACCCAGGTTGGCGACGGCGCCGACCCGGTCAATGACTGTTCCGCCATGGCCCAGACTTCCTGTGGTTACGATGGCTACTGTGATGGTAGCGGTGCTTGCGCTTACTGGGATGATGGCACCGAGTGCTTCTCGCAGTACTGCGTGGGCGGCGTGGTCTTCTACTCTGACACCTGTAATGGCGGCGGCGTCTGCACCGACGGTGGCAACGATTCCTGCGAAGGTTACGCTTGCGCCGACAACGGCAGCGAATGTCGGACGGCATGTACCGAGCAATATCACTGCGGCTTCGGCTTCTACTGCACCGTCGACGGCGAGTGCGTAGAGAAGAAGGATGTCGGTGAAACCTGTGGGCTGAATGTCGAATGCGCTAGCTGGTACTGCGTTGACGGCTACTGCTGCAACGGTCCATGTGGTGGTCAGTGCCAGGCTTGCGATACTGCGGGTCTCGAAGGTACCTGCACTAACCTTACCAACAACACCGACCCGGAAAATGAGTGCGGTCCGTGTCGAGTCTGCTCCGGCGGCGGGGCCTGCAAGGACGCCACCCAGGGCTCTGACCCGAAGGCGAACTGCGCAGCCATGCCGGAACACGGCTGTGGCTACGACGGGGACTGCAGTGGCGGCGGGGCCTGTGAATACTGGGATGCGACCACGGTATGTGCGGCGCAGTCCTGTACTGGCTCCACGCTCTACGAGACTGACCAGTGCAACGGTGCGGGGGTCTGTCTTGACTCCGGTACTTCAAGTTGCTCGCCCTACAAGTGTGCCGCTGACGCGGTCAACTGCCTGGGCTCCTGTACTTCTGATGCCGACTGTATTGCCGGACATTACTGTGCCGGTGCGGTCTGTACGCCGAAGAAGTCCAACGGTCAGACTTGCTCCGCAACCAATGAGTGCCTCTCCAACTACTGTGTGGACGGGTACTGCTGTAACAGCGGTTGCGCCGGTTCCTGTCGCTCTTGCGCACTTGCCGGCTCAAAGGGTATCTGTACCTTCTACACCAACGGCACCGACCCCGAGGTCGAGTGCGCCGACTGCAAGGTCTGCAACGGCTCCGGCCAGTGCAACGATGCAGACGAAGGCACTGACCCGAAGGATGACTGTGACCAGGAATTGCCATCCACGTGTGGTCAGGATGGCGCCTGCAACGGCAACGCTGCTTGTCGCCACTGGCCGGGCGGTACCATCTGCTCCGACCAGACTTGCGACACCAGCACGGTGGCGGCAACCAAGTATTGCGATGGCGACGGCTCGTGCCTCGCTTCCGCTTCCGATTGCGGCACTCTCGGTTGGAGTATTGCGGAAGGCTCACCATTTGTCTGCGGTGAGTCTGACACCATCGACGTGAACTGCAGTGGCCTCATGACCTTCGCTCAGGCGAAGCTCCACTGCCAGTCCATGGGTGGTCGACTCTGTACCTGGAGTGAACTTATCAATGATGAAGCAGCCGGAACTGGCTGCGGCTATGGCAATGCCAGAGTCTGGACGATCAGCGAGTGCGGTGAAGGACAGTACTACACCGGCGCTGGCGAAGCTGCCAACCTCGGCAACTTCCCGCAGGACTGCAGTGACGGCAGTCTGGCAGTGGGCAACGTCCGCTGCTGCGCTGATACATCCGACTGCTGCCCCTACATGTGCGATGGCAAGGGCTGTGGCTCTCTTTGCGGTGGCGACGATGACTGCTGCGATGGCTACTACTGCGAGCAGAACCAGTGCAAGTCCAAGGGTGACCAGGGCCAGACGTGCATGGGCGACGACGAGTGTGGCACCGGCTTCTGTGTCGATGGCTACTGCTGCGACACGGCCTGTGACGGGCTCTGCGAAGGTTGTGCCCTTGAAGGTCTGCAGGGTACCTGCTCCTTCCACACCAACAACACCGACCCGGAGAATAGCTGCCTTAAATGTGAGGTTTGCGACGGTTCGGGTGCGTGCACGCCAGCGGCAGAGGGTACTGACCCGGCCAACGACTGCGTCCAGCAGGCAGCAAGCACGTGCGGCTACGACGGTCTCTGTGACGGCGCCAGCGAGTGTCGCGATTGGATCGCCGGAACCGAGTGCTCCGACAAGGTCTGCTCCGACTTCACTCTCTATGTTCCAGATGAGTGTACCGGATTTGGAATCTGCTTCGACTCTGGCACCGAATCTTGCTGCCCGTACAAGTGCAACGGCACAGGAACTGACTGCCGTGAATCTTGCACCAGCAGCGGACAGTGCTGCTCCGATGCCTACTGTGATGACGCGGGCTCCTGCTCTGCCAAGGTGGCCAACGGGACCGCATGCAGCGGTCCGGACGCCTGTCTCTCCGGATTCTGCGTTGACGGCTTCTGCTGCAACAACGCTTGTGACGGGGAGTGCTCCGCCTGCAACGTCAATGGCAGCGAAGGTACTTGCTCCAACCACGCCAACAACGATGACGTGGAAGAAGAGTGTGGTAAGTGCCGCACCTGTAACGGTGCCGGTGCATGCAAGAGCGTTGCCTATGGCGGCGACCCGAAGGATGACTGCGCTCCTCAGGCAATGACTGGGTGTGGCTACGACGGCACTTGCGACGGCAATGCACAGTGCTCCTTCTGGCCCAATACCTCGGTCTGTGATGACGCCATCTGTGGTGGGAACACTTACTTCCCCGCTGACTACTGCAGCGGTGACGGTTCTTGCACCGAGTCTGGCTCCATCTCATGTTGCCCCTACCAGTGCAATGGCGTTGGCCTCGCTTGCCGCAATTCTTGCGCCGAGCACGGCGATTGCTGCGGTGACTCTTACTGCCTGGGTTCCGCCTGCGTAGCCCGCAAGGACAATGGACAGACCTGCTCCATTGACGCCGAGTGCACGAGCAGCAAGTGTGTTGACGGCTACTGCTGCGACACCTGGTGTGGCGGCGCCTGCCAGGCCTGCAACGTGGCCGGTGAAGAAGGTACCTGCACCGAGCACACAGCGACCACCGACCCGGAAGGGGAGTGCGGTCTCTGCAAGGTCTGCAACGGAACGGGCTCCTGCGTGAATGTACCCAACGGTGCTGACCCGCTGGAAGAATGTACCCAGACCGGCGCCGATACCTGTGGCTATGATGGTTCCTGTGACGGTGGTGGCGGTTGCCGCTACTGGGACGGTGCGACTGTCTGCCTTGACCAGCGCTGTACGGCTGGCTTGAAACTGGACACCAAGTTCTGCAATGGCTCGGGATCCTGTTCTGCCGGTGGAGCATCAACCAACTGTTGCCCGTACGGCTGTTCGGGTAACGAATGCCGAACTGACTGTTCAAGCAACACGCAATGTTGCGCCAACCACTTCTGCGTCAACGGCGAATGCAAGTCGACGCTGCCTAACGGCTCGGCCTGCTCTGCTGCGGGTCAGTGTTCTAGCGGCTTCTGTGTTGACGGCTACTGCTGCGACACGGCCTGTGCCGGTGAATGCGCAGCCTGTAACGTTGATGGTGCCCTGGGTGTCTGCACGCAGCACTCACCCAACACCGACCCGGACAATGAGTGTGCCACCTGTCTGGTCTGCAACGGCAGTGGATCATGCGTCAATGTTGCCAACGGACAGGACCCACTTGCTGACTGCATCGAACAGGCCCCCTGCAACCAGGATGGCTACTGCGACGGTGTCGGTGCCTGTCGGGTTTGGAATGACTCCACCGAGTGCAACGCACAGACCTGTTCAGGTTCGACGCTCTACCTCTCTGACTTCTGTGACGGGGTTGGTAACTGCACGGACTCCGGGACGACGCTATGTACTCCCTACAAGTGTTCCGGAAATGGCTGTGCCAGCAACTGCGCTGATGATAATGACTGTGTGGTCGGGTACTACTGCTCGGCCTCCGAGTGTATCGCCAAGAAGTCCAACGGCGATTCCTGCGGTACCAACAACCAGTGCCTCTCCGGGCACTGTGTTGACGGTGTCTGCTGCGATACTTCATGCACCGGCCTCTGCCGAGCCTGCGACATCGCTGGCTTCGCGGGCACGTGCAGTTACTTCGGTAACAATGCCGACCCCGATGCCGAATGTGAAACTTGCTGGGCCTGCAACGGTGCAGGTGCCTGCAAGACAGCTACAGACGGCCATGATCCCAAGTCCGAGTGTGACCAGACGACGCCAACCCTATGTGGCACTGACGGTACCTGCGACGGAGTTGGGGCTTGCCGCTACTGGTCCATAGCAACTCAATGTGGTGACCAGTCTTGCAGCGGTACACAGTTGGCAGGGATTGACTACTGCAACGGTGCTGGAGCCTGCGTCGATACGCCGGCAGCATCGTGCTGCCCGTACAAGTGCAGCGACACATCCTGCAAGACCAGTTGTTCGGTGGACGCGGATTGCTGTGGCGATGCTTACTGCAACGGCTCAGCTTGCGTGGCGAAACTGGACAATGGCGAAGCTTGCTCAAGTGCGGGACAGTGCACCTCTGGCAAGTGTGTTGACGGGTACTGCTGTGACAGTTGGTGCATCGACTCTTGCGAAGGCTGCAATGTCGGTGGTGCACTCGGTGTCTGTACCGACAGACCACAAGGTACTGACCCAGAAAACGAGTGCGGTACCTGCGAGCAGTGCAGCGGCGCTGGAGCCTGCGAAGCTGTTGGCGTGGGCGAAGACCCGTTTGGCGACTGCAACCAGACGGCACCAGAATCCTGCGGTCAGTCGGGAGCGTGCGACGGCAACGGTGATTGTGAGGCCTGGGACGCATCCACGGTCTGCGAGGCTCAGAAGTGCGTTGATACTCTGGTCCATCTGGCTGATTACTGCTCAGGTGACGGTCAGTGTCTCGATAGCGGCTCCGCATCGTGCTGTCCCTACCGTTGCTCCGGCGATAGTTGTGGCGCAAGCTGCTCCACAACCGGCGACTGCTGCGACGCTTACTACTGTAGCGGTGCCACCTGTATCTCGAAGCTCGCCGACGGTGATTCTTGCACCAGTGCTGAACAGTGTGCTTCTGGACACTGTGTCGACGGCGTCTGCTGTAACACTGGCTGTGCCGGTGAATGCCAGGCATGCAACAAGGCTGACTTCGTGGGCAAGTGCACCTATCACTCATACCTTTCCGACCCCGAAGATGATTGCGGGGTCTGCTCGGTCTGCAACGGCTCTGGTAACTGCATGAATGCGGCCGTCGGTACCGATCCCTTCAGTGACTGCTCGCAGACTGACCCCGACTCCTGCGGCCTTGACGGCTCCTGCGACGGATCTGGAGCTTGCCGCTACTGGGATGCATCGGTAATCTGCGCCGGTCAGAGTTGTGATGATGAAACCTTGCAGCCCACCGATTACTGCGACGGTGTCGGTGCCTGCCTCGATTCCGGCAGCATCAGTTGCTGCCCCTACAAGTGCCTCGGTGATGCTTGCCGGACTTCATGCTCGGCGGACGTCAACTGCTGCGAAGCAGCGCTCTGCAAGGCCGCCGCGGCCTGCCAGACCTGCTCCAAGGCGTCACCTTGCCCGATCAGCCTGACTCAGGGCGGTGCCAACTGGTGCTGCGACGGTGACTCGTGCAATGAGATTATTGAACTAACCGATCCCTTGACCTGGCTGGCACCGACCAATGCCACCAGCTACTACAAGGGCTCGACATACGGTAACTCCAACCAGTTCGAGTATGCCGGTACCAGCTCTGCCTACGGTAGTTACGCACCGGACCGGGTCTACCACTTCGACACGAAGAATGACAATGTCGGTGTCCAGCTCAAGGCGGAAGTCTGGGGTACCTTCACCACCGTTATGTATCTCAAGACCACCCAGTGTGGTGGCAACGGTCAGAATCTGGCCCACGCAACCAACAACTTCACCAAGGACGGCATCAGTGGCGGTTCGACTTTCACCTTGAAGCTCAAGCCCGGCATGGATTACTACCTCTACATTGACGGGTATGGCACGCAGAAGGGTGACTACAACTTGAACATGACCTTCACTTCACTGTGCGAGAACTGCTCTTGCGACAGTAGCTACGGCGAGAATACCTCCAACTCCGACGAGTGTTTGGAGGATGCGGACATGTGCAGTCGCTACACGGACATCGTCCTCAGCTCGAAGCCGTCCATGAAGTACTACAACCACAACCTCGGTGGGGACCGCAATGACTTCAACCACTGGGGCAGCTACGATACTTACTACAACTGTAGCGACCACAACTGCTTGAGCGGTCAAATCGCGAGCTGCAGCAATCCGCCCGCGCGGCACGGCAGCAGCGATAAGGTTTACCGACTGGTGCTGGCAACCGCCAGCAACGTTATCATCCGGGTTCAGAGGACCACAGGCTGGAGTAGCGGGTACAATCCGCGATTCTACGTCTGGCAGGGCGACACCTGTCCAGGTACGTCCAAGAAGAAGGTCTGCCTGAGTAATGGTAATAGCTGGCTGCAATGGGGCGATGGTGGCTGCGGCTCAACCTGCGGTTCAACGCCTGGCCACCCACCGTCGGGCTACGGCTATCCGTCACAGGGCGTCAAGTCCTTCGCGGCTGGCACCTACTGGATTATCGTCGACGTCTGGCAGGGCTATGGTTCCACTGGCGGTACTATCGGCAGCGGTAAATACAAGCTCAGCGTGACTGTCTGGTAATTCTCTGCAAATGACGGGGTCGGCCGTTGCCGGCCGGGCCCCGGGGCGGTGCCCCGCGTTCCACCCCCGGGC
>CAZFVN010000001.1:0-23063 GCA_964522395.1 uncultured Myxococcales bacterium | reverse complement strand
GTTGACTGTTTGTAATTTCTGTCAAATTGCGGGGGGGGGCGGTTGCGGGCCGGCCCCGTCGACTTTCACCCTCTTTCAACCACCTGCCTACAATCAAGGTCAGACGGTGCTAAAGGATGGTGACATGATTCGTGCACTGGTCACCTTACCTTTGCCCAGCCGCCTGCTTATTAAGGCCGGAATTCAGACCCAACCCGTCCGTGCATTGCTTGCCGAAAGTGGGGCCACCCAGGTCTTTCTCGAACGGGGTGAGAAACTGCTGGGCATTCGTAACGCACCGGCCACTGCGAAGGCTGCGGCTGGGCTGGCGGAGGTCAGGGGGTATCGCCACGCGATTGTCTCAGTGCCCGGGGATCTGGTGGACCACCGTGCTGCCCTCACCATTCTACATCCTCATCTAGCCACCCATCTGCTGCCTATCGTGCCTGGCAACAGCGAGCTCATTGAATTGGCCTGGCAGAGAATGGTCGCCGGGTTTGACAATACGGATGGTATTCCCGCTGCCAGTGACCAGAGGTTGTTGGCCCGTTCACTGGAAGAACACGCCCGACGGCAACGGCAGGGGCACTATCCCTCGGCTGAGTGGCGACGCTTCCTTTTGGGACTCTTGTTAGGGGGAGCACCCGCCCTTCCTGCTGCCGATGAAAAGGCGAAGCCCGCCAAAGTGGCACTACTGGGAGCACTTGCCGGCCCCACCGACCTCCTCGACTATATCGAGATGTTTGGCGGCCGAGTAGTCTACGATGAGTGGCTCGAATTGAGCGCCGAGCTCTTCTTTGCAGAACAACCTTTCGAGGCATTGTCCAGTTCACCCTTGGTTTGCGGCCTGACCTCCAGGGAAGAGCGAGTCAAGGGGATCCTGGAGGATGTTGACGCCATTGTGCTGGTCGTAGAACCTTTCTGTGCCAGTGCACTCGAGGAGGCCTGGGTGCGCAGCGCGTTTCGCAAGCCGATCCTCGTGATTGAGGCCGATGGCCTGGGCCATCTCGATGCCACCCGCGTCATGCGCCTCGAGAATTTTGCGGCAATGGCTTTCGCCGGGGGCAAGGACGGAAAGAGAGGATGAACGTGCGACGCAAGGGGCGGGTTGGGGTCTTTTCGACGGTGCCGGTAGAGGTCATCCTAGCTGCCGGAATGGTGCCTCAGGATGTCAACAATCTATTCGTCACGAACCCGGAACCGATGCAACTTCTGCACGCCGCAGATGAAGGTGGGGTGCCGCGCAATATATGTGCCTGGACTCGCGGTCTCTACGGCGCAACAATCGCCAACAACCTGGGGACCATCGTAGTTGTCCCGTGTGGTGATTGTACCAACAACGTCACCATGTCCGAGCTGCTGGAGCGGGTCGGAATCAGAGTCATTCGATTCAACTATCCTGTGCCGGGTCACGATGAGCGGGCCCATCTGGAACGGGAGTTGGCGACTTTCGCCGAGGAGCTTGGCACCACTCTGGAAGCTGCCAATCGCACCTGGGAGGAGTTGAAACCGCTGCGAGAGCTCTTGCGGCAGGTTGACGAGATGGGGGTGGCAGGGGGCCAACTGCCCGCGGCAAGGGCCAGATTGCTGCTCCTGGAGTCCACGGATTTCAATGGTAATCCCGAACTCTTCGCCCGCCGACTCTCGCGCGGGCTGGAAGAAGCCCGACCTTCCCCTGACGGCCGGGGGCCAAGGGTTGCTGTCTTCGGAATTCCTACGATTCTGGACGACCTCGCTCAGACTCTTGAAGAAATGGGAGCGCGGCCCGTACTCTGGGAAACCGAACGGGATTTCGCAATGATTGAGCCAGCAGATTCACTGGTCGATCAGTACCTCAACTACGCCTATCCACGCGGTCTGGATGCCCGGCTTGAGCGCTTCGTGCAACTCGCTGAAGAACGAAGGGTGGAGAGTGTTCTCATTAATGCCCAGGCTTTTTGCCACCACAACCTTGAGCTGAAGCGGGTTGAAGAGGCGTTGGCTGGTTACCCGACACTGGTGCTGGAAAGCGATGTGCCAGGTCAGGTGGCGGCCAGAGACCGGATCAGGCTGGAGGGCTTCTTGTCCCTCTCTCGTGCCCGCCGGGAAGAGTCGGCGACGGCTGGCGGTTCCGGTATCCTGGGGCGCCGCACCATCGCTGCTGGCATGAACCGGGATGGGGTCTATGTCGGACTAGACCTCGGTAGTCGATTTGCAAAGGTCATGGTCCGGGTGGGTGGTGACGAGCTACGTTGGTCCATCGACACTATCTCCTTCTATCGTAGGTTTGCACGGCGACAGGAGGACCGGTTGCAGGTTGATCTGGCGAGCCTCCTAGCTGAGTTGGGAGTTCAGGGCAAGGAGGTGATGAAGGCGGTGGCTACCGGCTACGGCCGCAATCTGCTGCACTTCGACAACGCTCAAATTATTCCCGAAATGGAGGCACACGCCCGGGGGGCGGCGGCGCAGGTGGACGAGGCCCATTTCCTCCTGGTTGACTGGGGTGGGCAAGATACTAAGGTCGTAGAGGTGCGCGATAGTCGGCTTGTCGGATTTGTTATGAACGACAAATGTGCGGCGGGGAGTGGGCGTTATGTAGAGAACATGGCGCGTCTCCTCGGCGAGTCTCTCGATGCTGTTTTGGAGTATAGCTCCGACCCCGTCCAACTAACTAACATCTGCGCGACCTTCGGTGAGTCCGAAGTCATCGGACATCTGGTCGACGGTGTGCCGGTTCCCCGCATTTGTGCGGGCATCCTGGCCAGCGTTGCCACCCGGACGGCTCAACTCCTGGCTCGCATGGAAGGGGACCATAGTCTCCCCCTCCATCTAGCCGGAGGTCTGGCCCACAGTGCGGCTCTGCGCCAACTCCTGGAGCAGGCCACCGGACGCGATGCCCTCCCTATCGCTGACCCTCGCTTCAACGGGGCCCTGGGATGCTTGCTCGATGCCGAATCTCAAGAAGTCGAAAGCACCTAGATTCGCTCGAAGAGGTGATTCAATGGCAATCGGACCCGTCGACATGATGACGAGTCCTCATCAACGTGATAGAGTCCCAGCGGGAGGAGATTGGAAGGCGATGGCCGTGGATAAGCTAACCCACAAAAGTGAAGGTCGCACCCGGCTTCAGTGGGTCCGCGGCGACGTTCTTGCCATTGGCGGGTTAATTCTCTTCTGGTTCTTCAAGGTCTCCTCAATTCTGGCTGACTTTGCCTCGCGCCATTTTGCCATGCGACTCTCCATAGACGACCTCTTTTCCCAATTCTGGGCCACCTGGTGGGCTGGTCGCGTCCTTACCGGGTTGGAAGAGAGCGTTCATTTCAGTCCCATCCTGAACTATCCAGCCGGGGCAGACTATTTTGGTGCGCAGCCTAACTATCTCCACGAACTGGTGGCCGGGTGGTTCCATCTGCAGTGGGGCGGGGTGGCGGCGGCGAACACCGTCGCACTCACTGCGCTTCTCTTCTCCTTGCTCTCTTTCTATCTACTCTTCCGCCATCTTGCGCAGTCGAGAATCATCGGTCTGGTGCTCTCAATTCTGGTGGCAAGTTACTCTCTCTTCTTCGACAATCAGTTACTCGATCTCAGCCTCTCAAATGCCGGCTTCCTCGTCCTTTCGCTCTACTTCTGGCTGCGTACCATGGAACGGCCTGGCTGGCCGTCGGCCTCTCTGGCTCTGCTCTTTGCGGTGCTCACCGGCTTGGGCCATCTTTACTACGGAGCCATGCTTCTCGGTTTCTTCGTCCTGGCCCTACCATTTACTGCCTTAGGAGAGTTTCATGGGAGTGGTTCTCGACGCCAACCACTCCTCTACACGGTATTAATCATGGCGGCTGCCATGGTAGTTCTGGCAGTTGTACTCTGGGGCCCCTTGGCCACGATTCGTGGGGTTGGTGCGGGACGGGGTGACCTGACTTCTCTCGTCATGCGCCGAATCGCCCGATTTGAAATCCTGATGGGCGGACTGGGACTATCTATCCTAGTGGCCGCAACCTGGCTGCTACGGGGGAGGGGAAGCTGGTTCTGGCTGACTTGTACCACGCTACTCTATATCTTCGCCCTTGGGGACAGCTACCCCTCTACGGTACAGCAGGGGATGGATGGGATTTGGACCAAGCAGGTCGTATTGCCACTTGGCTGGCTGCTACGCACGATTCCCTTTGGCTGGCGCTTCACTCACCCCGATCGCCTCGCCCTGGCAGGACTGTTGAGTGCCGGGTGCCTGGCCGCCTTGCTCTGGCGACGCTTTCGTATGGCAGAGTTTGTTAGCCCCTTTTTGGCCAATCCAATGCGCAAGGGTGTGCTCTATTGTACCGCGCTCTTTCTAGTACTTCCGCAGTTGGGAGCGTCGGCGACCTTTCGCATGCCCGGTTCCATGTTGCAAGTGACCAGCAGTGGAGGCCGCCCGTTGGTCGGGTTTCGCGACCCTCATTTGGCACATCTTGTCTGCTCGGGAGATTTCCACCGCCCCTCTGACAGTTTGCCCACAGAAAAGGTATGGCAGCGCTATCTCTGGCTCTTTGCGCCGCTGGAGTACTTTGAGTTCCCTGCCATCCCGACGGTCCTCAGCGATCTTCAAGCCGAGCCGGACCAATTCGCCGTTTTGGAAGTGGCGGGGGCAACACCCTTTCTCTCGCTCTACTACCAGACAGCTCATGGCAAGGGAATCGGTGGCTATCACCAGCCCCCGCATCTTGCCAGCGCCCATTCGCCGTCACCCCTCACTCTGGCCCACCGGGAGATCAATTATGGAGACTCCCTCTCCCCTCTCGAAGCATCGTCGCTCCGGCGGTTGGGTGTCCGGTATGTCGTGCGTTTCAAGGGGGCCAATCGCGGACGGGGTGGAAATTGGTGCCCTCCGCCGGGCGAACTTCCCTGGGCGATTTCAGCGCTCACCGCGCCCCACCTCTCGTTGGTTCATGAGGATTCCATGGTACAGGTGTGGCGGGTGGAAGACGGTGACTAGTTTTGGCGATAACTCTCGCTAGAGTACCTCAAGCCCGCGAGATGGCTGGCTGGAACGCATCTGATTGTCGTAGTAGAGGCGAACCTCGGATGGACCGGTTTCTACCTTGACCGGGTAACGGGCCCGCAGCCTGTAAGAGAGACTGACGGTCTTGCCCACAGGCAAAGAGTCAAGGTAGAGAATGAGGCTTCTGCCAGTGGTCTCGTAGCTGCGAATGACCTTCTGGTCCTTCGGCTTCTCCAGGTCCTCCGTGAGAAGGTCGAAGCCGGGAGGGAGCCCGAGGGTCGCTAGAATGGCCCCCTCGGCTGCGCGGTCATTGCGGGTGAAGGTAGCTGTCACCTTAACCGTGTCGTTCGTGCGGATCTTAGAGCTGTCATAGACGACGTCTATGGAGAGCGGCTCCCGGCGCGGCTGGCGATCACCTTCAGACGGCATGTGGTGGACTGCTACTGCTTGATAGCCAAGATTGCCTGTCCCCTCTACGAGCAATTCCAGCCGACTATCGTCCGACAGAAGATCAACTGGTACATCCAGTTGCCAGACCACCTCCTTGTTGAAGTTGTCGAAGTGTCGCCGCCCCAACTCCCGATCACCCAAACGGACCACGACATCGGCATCGGTGTCGCTGGTATCGATAGTCGCGGCAGCAAGAAAGACCTTCAGTGCCAAAACGGTTGCCTGAGTGTTGTAGCCCCAGTTGCCTTGCGGGTCTTTGGTGGACGCTAGCCAGTTGACCACCTGAGCGACCAGTGCCTGGTCTTGCCCCGCGTGGATCAGTGCCAGTGCCATCAGTGCGCTGGCCTCTACCTGGCCTGCCTTGCCGCCTGAGTTGACAAGGGTCTGGCCCTGCATGGTCCACCAGGCGAAGTCGTCCTCGACGGTTGCCGCATCGACAATCTTCTTCAGCGCGCCAGTGAGCGACGAACCACGCCGGTCAGCTTTTGCCAG
Source organism: uncultured Myxococcales bacterium (assembly GCA_964522395.1). GTDB lineage: Bacteria > Myxococcota_A > UBA9042 > CAIXZC01 > CAIXZC01 > CALGBT01. Next base: position 17,191 of record CAZFVN010000001.1, on the reverse strand, counting down.
TGCGTTGGCGCACATTCCCACGGTATAGAGGTCCTTCTCTTCCGGGAGCTTCCTCTCGATGAACTCAATGGCGCGCGCAGCACACTCCTCTCCTCCCAGACCACCCTCTTGCAGAGCCCATGAGATGTAGCAAGTTGTTCGTAGATTGCCTCGGCCGAGGTTCTCATTCCCTGCATGGAGGTGCCTATCCTGCTCCCATGAACCGTCCTCTCGTTGCCGTCTCTTGAGGAAAGTGAAGGCTCGCTCTATGACCTTGCGGTCCACCGCAGGGTGAACCCGGGCGGCATCGGAGAGTTGCATGATTCCCAGCGCACTGAGAATGACGTTTCCCGTGGCATCGCCTTGCCACCAGTTGAATCCCCCCGAGGCGCATTCGAAGGTGAGAATCCGCTGATACCCTGCGGAGACGAATTGGGCAGCCTTCATCTCGATTTCCGGAGTCGACTGTTCCGTATCTTTCAGGTACTTGAGGGCCAGGACATTGGGCCAGGCAGAAGAAGTGGTCTGCTCAAAGCACCCTCCTGGCAGGCGCAGCAAACTGTCCATGCCCTGAACCACGTGGCTGCTCAGTCCTGGCAGGATCTGTACCGTCAGGCTACGCGATCCGGGAATGGACCCGGCAGGGTAGGGGAACTCGATGATTGCCTGACCAGAGCCATCCCCCTCGGTACGCAGGCTTCCGCCATCGCTCCGTTCGGTCCTCTCCCCGTCGGCACGGATCTCGACTCGTCGCTGAACCGCGTCGGAGAATCCGGCAGACCCGTGTCCGAAGACCGTCAGGGCACGCCAGCCAACACCAGTGACTCGTACCGGAAAATGGACTGCAGCCACCTCACCCGCCGCCAACTCAAGCTCCGCCACCCCCGGCCCATCGAGTTGATACCAGGTGGCGGGTTCGAGGTTGAGCTTCACAATCTGAGCTTCCTCGAGGTAGTTGTACACTATTACGGGGAACTCGATCCGGTCATTGCGAGTCAGGTGCGTTGGGAAATCGATGTCAACAAAGAAGTCCTGGAAGACTCGCACTGGCGCGGCGAGGCCGCCAATCTGGCCCTTCCGGTCAGAGGCTACAGTAGACATTCGCCAGGTAGTAATGGAGTCGGCGAGGGGTACCTCAATGGTCGCGTGACCCTCGCTATCGGTGAGCAAGGCGTTTTCGACGTAGAGGGTCTCCGGGAACCACTTGCGTACTCTTACTGCGCTGCCACCCTTTGAGCTTCTGCCACTCTTCTTCTGGCCCTCTTCCTCAGTCGGCTTCTTGAGCTCGGTTCGCTCCTTCTCCATTGGCATGGCGACTCCATCCGTTTCGGCATTCTTGGCCAGGGCACCGGTAGCCATCGCCATGGGAATCGGCTGTCCACCCCATTCGTCTCGTCCCCAACCTCCGCGGGTTTCTCGAATGGGGGGACATGCTTCCCACATGCTGATCTGGGTCTGCACGTCGTCCCAGGTGTCGAAGTGCCGATCGGGGCCTGCGGAGTGCAACTTGATCTGGCTGTTGTCGGTGACTTTGCGGTAGCTGCGTCCCCACGGATCGCGCCTGAATTTGCTGGCAATCTTCTTGTAGTCGGATAGTCCACCGTTGTTCAGACGACAGTTCCCGTGGTTCAGGGCGGCTGCGACCAGTTGCTGACGGAGCTCCTCGCCATGCTGGTTGAGGATGGCCCTCACCTGATCCCGGGCACCAACAAATGAGGAAGGGGCCTGGCGCGCCACGGCCACATCACCTTGCGCCGCGATGGCTGCCTGCGCCGACCGGTCTCGTTTTCGTTGCACCCTGGGAGTAGCACCCGCGGGCTGTTGCAGGAGATTGCCGAGGGTCTGCCCCGTTCCCTGCCCGATCTGATAGGTCGGCTTAAGTAACTCTTCTTCCAGCGCGAAGAACAGTTTCAGAAGACCAGGCTGCGCTTCGCTTAGAGCGAAGAGAGCCTCGTCGACGATGTGAATCCCCAATGCGGCCTGTCGGGGGCCATTGTTATCGGCAACTGAGAAATCGATCCTAGCACTTCCGCCTGGCCGGTAAGTCTTCTTATCGAGCTTTGCTGTGACCGACAGTTCATTGGCCGGGTGCACGAAGATCACTCCTGCATCTCGAGTGAATTCCCCCCTCGCCGACAGCACGAAAGCAGAGAGCGCCAGAGTACCTGAAATTGCCGGGTCGATGGCGATCTGTGCTCTGCCCCGACCGTTGGAGAGAGTAATGGTCCGGGTTTCTAGAGTCTGTCCGTCCCGAGTCACGTCCAGAAACGCGTCGCTGATGGAGTTACTGGCGAGTACTTCAACGGAAATCTCATCACCCGCGGAGACGATACTGCGGTTGGTGCGGAGCAGGACAGTGGTTTCTCCGCCCGTGACAGGGAGTTGGAAGGACTGTTGTCCGGTCATATCCCCCCGGCCCTTGAAGTTCAATTCTGCAGAAACGCTTGACGTACCAGTTGGAGGAGTGAAGGAGACGGCTCCGAGCCCCGAACCATCAATTTCCACCCGCCGCGTTCGCTCGCTACCCGTGTCAGTCATGAAGTGGACCTTCGTTGTGCCCCTCAAAGGAGCCCCTCCCGGGTCTGTAACAGCGACAAAGAAGTGGTTTCGCACGCCTGGAACAACCGAGCCGCTCTCAGGAATCAAGTAGGCCTTTATGGAATTGGCCGCGACCACCACCTGCCGGTTGGCAGTTTGAGTCTGGCCCGCACTGTCCGTGACTTCAACGTTGACCATCAGCATGGCATCGCCGTTTTCTACCGGCTGCCCCACGAGTCTCTCGGGAAGCTGGTACTTGAAATGGTAGAGACCCTCCTCGTTCGCCTGACCGGTGATTTCGCGATCGGCCACCCACTGACCCTGGTAATCAAAGATGGTTGCCTTGACGTGGGACTGCCCTGCTGGCTTACCGAAGAAGTATCGGGCCTGGACGGTTCCCTCCATGGTCCCCCCAGGACGATAGAAGTCGCGGTCAAGTTTGAGGTCGAGTTTGAACTTCGGGAGGACGTAGCGGTCGACTTTGACGCTCTTTTCCACTTGATTGTCTCCGGCCGTGAGCAGGATCTTGTAGTTGCCCATGTTCACCTTGCTAGCCAGCACGAAACTCGTTGAAACGATGCCGAAATCGTCTGTCTGGGAGACCTCCTTAAAGACCTTGTTGCCTCGAGCATCAGAGACCTCGAAGAGGACATCTTCGTGCGCTGCTGGCAGGTTGTCGGGCCGCGACAGGATGAGGGAGCGAAGGTGCATGGTCTGGCCAGGCTGATAGAGTGGCTTGTCGGTGGAGAGATGGATGCGAGTACCGGAAACTATCTCTACTTCAGCACTGACGACGTCCGGACTCCTTCCTGTGAGCCCCCCACTCGCGGTCACTCGCGCTCTGCCCGTAGACAGTCCGGGAAGGGTAATCTCAGCGCCCCCGTGACCATCGGTGCGCGCGGTCGCTGAGTGAGTCCTTCCGTTCCCATCAGTGACTGAGAGATTGACCTGCTGCCTCACCAATGGGGTACCTCGCAAGGCGTCAGTGAGGAGCACGGGTACAGTTAGCGCGGCACCGGCAAATGCCTCTTCAGGGAGGCGCAGGGAGATGGCCGGTTTGGTTACCAGATGAAAGAGACTGCGCTTGCCACGGTAGACCTGGTCAGGCACCTCGACTCGGTAGGAGACCACGTACGCTGCCTCGGCCGCGTGCCCTTCGGCCAGCGATTCAACTTCCATGGCGACATCCACCGTCGACCTGCCGTTGCTTAGGACGGCCTTCCCTCGTCGGTGAACCAGGCGCTCTCCTCTGAGGTTGAAAAGGGCCACGCGATAGCTGGCAAAGCGTGGAATGCTGCCTGAGTTCTCGAGGGGCAGGTGAACCGTCAGGTTGTGGCCGTGGCGGCTGGCAGTCAGCGATGCCTGGTTCATTTTGACGGTGCCCATTGCCGCGGTCCAGACCGTTCGAGGCAGCTCTTCCCAGGTCGACTTACCATTGGCAAAAAGTGGTGTCGCTGATGGTCCTACGATAAGCGAGACGACCAACATAATGACCAGTTTTGAGCATACCTTTCCTCTCATGACAACCCCCTTCCAGGTGTTTGTTAGCGGTGTTGTGAGTCTCAGGTGACCCTGAGAACAGGCGCCCTGATACGAGGGGCAGGCGGCGGAGGTTCTACTCTTTGGTGGAAAACTCCAAAGTCATGGTTGCTGCGGCAGTGGTCGCCCGGACGATGTCCGCCGCATAATCTCTGTCGAGGCGGTCGACCGAGTCTGGTCCCGCTGTGCAGTGGCTACCGAATCGTCCCGTCGAGGAGTATCGACCTGCCCACAGGAGTCGTCCATTCCCCTTGGTGCGGGAGACGAACAGGCAGCGACCGCCATCAGGGCGAAGATGAGCAAGTAGAGAAGGAGTCACCGTGCATTGGGCTGCGTGTCAAATCATCTCGAATGAACGAGTCTCGTTTCGCCTGATTTCTATAACGCGGGGAGGTAGGTCCGCACTTCATAGTCCGTGACTTGAAGTCGGTAGCGGTCCCATTCCTCGAACTTGTTGGCGAGGAATTTGCCAGACAGTTCTTCCCCCAGGGTCTTGTGGATGAGGTCAGACTTGGATGCGGCCAAAGTAGCTCCAAAGAGGTCGCCCGGTAGTGATTCGATGGAATGGGAAGCCAACTCTGCAGCCGACATGCTGTAGGTGTCGTGCTCCATGGCCTCTGCCAATGGGTAGTCGTTTTCCAGGCCGGAGAGCCCGGCTCCCAGCATTACCGCAAACGCCAGGTAGGGATTGGCCGCCGAATCGGGGGCGCGATACTCGACGCGACAGGAACTCGATTTCCCTTCCTTGAAAGCAGGTACCCTGACCAATGCAGTTCTATTGCGCCGTCCCCAGCAGATATTCGAAGGGGCCTCATAGCCAGGCACCAGACGTTTGTAAGAGTTGATCCACTGGTTCGTCACTGCCGTAATTTCCTTACTGTGGTGGAGAAGTCCGGCAACGTACTTGCGGCCTGTGGCTGAGAGGTTGTAGGGATCGTCAGCGGCGTAGAACGCGTTTTGACCGTTACTGAAAAGCGATTGATGAACGTGCATGCCAGAGCCATTTTCCGTGGCAATTGGTTTCGGCATGAAGGAGGCGTATAGTCCGCTGCGTCGCGCCACTTCCTTGACGATAACTTTGGAGAGGATAATCGCATCCGCCAGTTCCATGGCCGGCCCATACCGGAAGTCTATCTCATGTTGGCTTGGGGCAACTTCGTGGTGCGAAGCCTCCATCTTGATGCCCATGGATTGCAAAATGCTCAGAGTCTTCTTGCGAGCGTCGACGGAGGCATCGAGGGGGAGCAAGTCGAAATATCCACTGGAGTCAATCGGTGTCGGGTCCCGGTCATTGGCGAAGTAGAAATACTCCAGCTCCGGTCCAACGTTGACGGTGTCGAAACCTGCGGCAGCAGCTTTCTCGAGCATGCGACGTAGGACGCGGCGAGGGTCTGACTCCAAGGGCCGGCCGTCAGGATGCGTGACGTCGCAAATGAACATTGCGCTCTTCAACCCGCCGCTCTCGAAGGGGAAGACTCGAAAGGTATCTAAGTCTGGCACCGCTAGCAGGTCCGACTCCTCGATTCGAACGAAACCTTCAATGGACGACCCGTCAAAAGGTACGCCTTCATCCAGGACTCTATCCAACTCACTGACGGTGACATTGAGGCCCTTGAGGCGGCCAATGACATCGATAAACATGAGGCGCAAGATCTGTACGCCTTCTTCCTTGACGGTTCTTCTAATCTCTGCTTTGTCCATTTCCGAGGTCTCCTCCAGCCAGTCGGTTCGAATTGCTAACATAGTGCGCCCGATGGTCGTCACTTTCAACCTATTCCTCGGACAAACACGCTTCGCGTGGCCTGGACGGGGTCGGCGAAGGTCAGTCGGGGTGCCCTTCCGACTCATTTTTTCTTTGCCTCATCATTTGGCGTGCTTATAATGCTTGCGAGTCCGGGCTGAAGGGAGGTCCAAGATGGTTGAAAGAAAGAAGAAAGGAGCAGTTGAGATGCGCCGGCCGTTACCGAGCGGTGCCGATAGCATCGAAGTTGGTCCTGCAGGGGTGACCATCGTCATCACGCAAGCCTTCTGTCCCAATGGACATAACCTGGTTCGAGAGAACGATGCACTCTTCGATGGCTACCCGGGAATCACCCTCTTTGTTGAGTTTCCGGAATGGTCTGGCGAAGTCTCTTTGAGTCCCATTCATGGCGACCACTCACGCTTCGGGATTCCACGCACCGTCCCCAACGGAGCGCGCTGCGAGATTCGCTGCCCGGAGTGCGAAGTTGAGATGCCCCAACTCAAGGGTTGTGGCTGTGAAGATGGCGGAAATCTTGTGGGAGTCTACCTGCGTAGAGACCTTGCCGAAGGCGATGTCGTTGGGATCTGCAATGTCCTGGGGTGCTATCGATCCCGCATCCTGGACAAGTTCGAGTTGCTTTCGGAGTTCGTCGAAGATGAGGATGATTCCTAGTTCCCCCCTCCGACTCTGAACCGACCCCTCAGTTACGCACAACTCTTCCTTGACCCTGCTCACTTCGCAAAGGCATAATATCCCCCATCGGTGTAGTTGGCTTCTGGTCTCCCGGAGGAATAATGCTGCGTTTTCTGGCCCCGTTCATAGCTCTTCTCCTGCTTCCGGCCGGCTGTAGCATGAACCGGCTCATCGCCAACAATATGACTTCTTCAATGGCGGATATCAGAACGGCGTTCTTTGACGAGGGGAGCCCCCAACAGGGATTCTACGGCGGCCCCGCACTGCTCAAGCAACTCGACGGTTTCATTGTCTCATCTCCCCGAAACGAGAAGATGTTGCTCCAGGCGGCCGAGTTGAATTGTGGTTACGCCATGACCTTTCTCGATCGAAGTGACCCCGAGTGGGCCGCCCAGCAGTATGCCAAGGGTAGGGAGTATGCAATGCGAGGATTGGCCGAGGTGAACCAGGAGTTGGCGACGGCTTTGCAACGGGGCGATGAGGCCGCGTTGCTGAAATTGCTCCCTGAAATTGATGAAGAGGACGAGCTGCCGCTCCTTTTCTTTACTGGCCTCTGCTGGGGCGGACAGCTTAACGCAACAATGGATGAGACGTTGGCCGCCGATCTTGGCATCATCGAAATGATCTTTCAGGCCTGCGTCGATAAGAATCCGGGATTCTACTATGGCGCCGGTTACACCTTCTTCGGTGTGCTCAATGCTGGCCGCACTGAGATGCTCGGGGGAAACTTGGAGAAGGGCCGTGAGTACTTCGATAAAGCCGTCAAGATGTATGACGGCAAGTTCCTCCTGACCAAGCTTCTCTATGCCACCTCTTATGCTGTCAACAGTCAGAATCCCGAGTTGTACGTTCGACTCTTGAATGAAGTTGCCACGTCCACGTTTGAAGACCCTCCCGACATGAGACTGCCCAACGTGGTCGCGCGTCGAGACGCGGTGCAGCTACTCGACCGGGTAGGGGACTTCTTTCCGGGATACGAGGGGCCCTCAGGCCTGGAACCTGATGTGGAGCCCCTCGAAGAAGATGATATTGATTTGGACCTTGACTAGGAGGATGACCATGACCCGCTTTGCCCTCGTCGCTGCCCTGCTACTACCGCTCCTGGCATCCTCGCCTGCGGATGCTCAGGACTTCGAAATATCTGTTGCCACGGTGGCCCCGGAAGGATCGTTGTGGATGAAGGAAATGCACAAGCTCGACGATAAGTTGCGAGAGAAGACGGATGGGCACGTGCACTTCAAATTTTATGCTGGTGGCGTTGCCGGCGACGACAAGACCGTGCTGGAAAAGATCAAGGGCGGCCAGTTTGTGGGGGCCGGCCTCACGGGAGTCGGGCTCGGGGAGATCTATCCGGGCATCAGGGTCATGGAGATTCCCTTTACTTTCAGAACCTACGAAGAAGTTGACTACGTCATGCGGAAGCTCTCCAAGTACTTCAAAAAGAAGTTTGCGGCCAAGGGCTTCAAAGTACTGGGCTGGGTTGACCAGGGATTTGTCTACATCATGTCGACCCACAAGATTGCTTCGAAAGAAGACATGAAGAAATCCAAACCGTGGGTTTGGGATGTCGACCCTCTGGCGACGGCAGCCTTCGCCTCCTTTGGGATCAATCCAATTCCGCTCTCCATTGAGAATGTGGCTACATCCCTCGACACGGGCATGATCGACACCTTCTACATTTCGCCCGTAGCAGCTATCGCTTTACAGTGGTATCGCAAGGCCAAGTATATGGTGAATTTCCCGGTTGTGGATGGGGCCGGTGCCATTGTCATCTCCAAGGAGTTCTTCGACAAGATGCCCGCCGAGTACCAGGTTATTCTCGAGACCCTGTGCGCGAAGTATCTGCGCTCACTATCCCTGAAGACTCGCAAGGCCAATGATAAGGCTATTCTCACATTGAAGAAGAAGGGCCTGGGAATCGTCGACCCGACGCCTGCGGACATCAAGGAGTTCGAAGGTGTTGGTCTCAAGGCCTCCAATTCCATGGCGGACAAACTCTACTCGAAGAAACTGTTAACGAAGGTGAGGGCGCTGCTGGATGGGCAACGAAAGTAAGAGTGAAGCTCTGTCTTCACGCCAGGGGCTGATTAGCAGACTCGACCAAGCGGTACAGACTCTGGAGGGCTATTCCATCTTTGCCCTTCTGATGCTCCTGGTGGCGATGACTTTTCTCCAGGTCGTATTGCGAAATCTGCCGGGCAATCCCTCCGTGCCCTGGCTCGATCTGGCTGCCCGCCTATTCGTACTTTGGGTCGGATTGCTGGGGGCCAGCCTCGCCATTGCGCGGGACAAACATATCAGTATTGACATCGCCGGACGACTGCTGCCGGAACCTGCGCTCAAATGGGTTCGCGGAGTGACTGGAGCAATGTCCCTGGTCGTTGTCCTCTCACTCTTCCATGCCTCGCTCAAGTTTACCCTGGCAAAGCACGCCACATCGTCACTGCCACTCTTCACCATCGAGGCGTTGGACCTACAGGTTTTCGAAGCTTTCTTCACCGATCTGGTCCCCTTTATCTTTCTTGTCATGTTGTGGCACACATGGGTCAGATGGCGTGCACATTTGGGCAGCGGTCGCATCCTTCGGTTGCTGAGCGGTGGAGTCGGCGCCGTCTTGATTCTTCTCGTCTATCTCGTCGCGGCGGTTGATCTCCAATGGCTGGCCATGGATGGTCTTACGAGCTTTGCCGATGGCTCTCTAGGGGGGCTCATCCGTGCGACCCCTGGCCTCTTCATGGTGCTGACCCTGGCCCTGGCCCTACTCGGTGCACCGCTGTTTGTCGTTATCGCCGCCGTGGCGCTTATCGGCCATTACGCGATTGAAGCGATTCCGGTACAGAATTTTGTTGCCGACGGCATCGGTGGATTTCGGAAGAGCACCATCTTCCTCGCCATCCCCCTCTTCACGCTGGCGGGATATCTCATGGCCGAGGGAAAGACGCCGCAGCGCCTCGTCGGCTTATTCCGCGGTTTCCTCGGCTGGATGCCGGGTGGCGTGGCCATCGTTGCTCTGATTGCCTGCTCTTTCTTCACTGCCTTCACCGGGGCGTCTGGGGTGACAATCATAGCTCTCGGCGGTCTCTTGCTGCCCATCTTGATGGCGGACCATTATCCCGAAAAGTTTGCCCTCGGTCTGCTGACGACTGGGGGGAGTCGCGGACTGATCTTTCCCCCGGCTATTCCAGTCTTCCTCCTGGCCATGATTATGGGGCTCTCCTGGGACGCAGTGACTGCCACCGGTCCCTTCGGGTCTGCCGTGTTGCCGCGACAGGAGAAGAGCGAACTATACCAGCGGGAGATTGAGAAGCGCCGTGTGCAAGTGGCGCAGGATGCTGTCCTCAACGCTGGCGACCAGGCGATGGAGGATGAAATTGACCGCCTCCTGAAAGAGCGGATGGCCCCCCACAAGGCTGCCTCACCAGCCGCCGAGGGTGGCGATGAGTTCGAGCTGGGGGAGGACGATACTTTCGGTGACAGTTCCTCAGCCGCCGACCCCGACGATGAGTTTGAGTTAGGTGACGACGAAGCCATTGAGGTGGCTGAAGAGCCGACCGTAGATGATGAGTTCGAACTCGGTGATGACGAGACGATTGTTGCGGGGACTGATTCGCCCGAGCCCCCAGAAAAGTCGCTGGTGGCTGGCGTAGAGCGGAATGGCGAGGGGCAGGAACTGGTCCCGCAAAGCGACGATGACCTGGTTGAGGAAGGAAGCGCTATCGCAGTGCCAAGCAGCACCCAGATCTTCACTGCCGGACTGATTCCCGGCATTCTCATGGTGCTCGCCATTGCCATCTACTGTATCTTTCTGGGCTTCAGAAGCAATGTCCTGAGGACCAGGTTCTCGACTCGGGGAGCTGTTAAAGCACTCGGGTCGGCGCGCTGGGAGTTGCCCATTCCGATTATCATCGGAGTGGGGATCTTTGGTGGCTTTTTCACGCCTGCCGAAGCGGCGTCTGCCACCGCAGCCTATGTTCTGTTTATGCAACTCGTCCTCTACCGGGATTTTGGAATGCGCACCCTCGTGCGCACCTTCGTAGATTCCATGGTGCTGGTGGGTGGTATTCTAATCATTCTCGTTGCCGCCATGGGCCTGCTCAACTTTTTGGTGGTGGCCAAGGTGCCGGATACGGTTCTCTCCATTATTGAGAACATTATTCCGGAGGAGTTGCCAGTTTTGGGACTCTTCGTCATTCCTCGACAGATCATCTTCCTCTTGATGCTCAACCTCTTCTTACTGGTGGTTGGCTGCCTGATGGACATCTTCTCTGCCATCCTTGTGGTGTTGCCGCTACTCTTGCCTATCGCCTATCGGTTTGGCATTCATCCGGCTCATCTGGCGGTGATCTTCCTCACGAACCTGGAGATCGGTTACTCCACACCGCCGGTTGGCATCAACCTCTTCGTGGCATCGCTGCGATTCAATCGACCGGTGGTCAAGTTGTATTCGGCCTCCCTGGCCTTTCTGGCCATCATGTTCGCCGGCTTGCTAGTGATTACTTACTGGCCCGGACTCAGTCTTTGGCTGGTTCATCTCACTGGCGTGCAGTAGGGGGGAGGCGATGAGCAAGAGAAGATACAACGTCTGGTATATCGTTGGAGCAATCGTCGTTCTCGCAGGGCTCTTCGACATCGGCGATGGCCTTTTCGGCAGTGGCAGGTTAGGAGTTGGCAAGCTCTTTTACGATGGCGACAAGGTGGCCGAATTGGTCGCCGGGTCAGCCGCTCCGGCGGTGGTCTTCTTGCGAGCTTGCGACAATGACCTTGTCGCCGCCCGTTTCGACTCTCGGGCGGTGAAGAAGCTGGGGCGCTGGTGTGATGCGGTCAGGTCTTTTAATGAAGAGCCTGACGGAACACGCGGTGTGCGTCTGATGCAGGCCAACAACCTCTATTTTGAACGGGTCACCGACAAACTCTTTCTAGGCAGTGGAGAGTTGCCAAATCTCGCCCTCGAATTAATGACTGCCCGGGCCACTTTTCGCCCTTTGATGGAGCAAGTCGGAAGTATTCGTGCGGGCGCCAGCTTCTCCGAAACCCTGTTGGGAATAATTCTACTCGTGGTGGGCGTGATCTGCTTGCGAAGAGGTCGCCGCCGCAACGCTTGACTAAAAGGAGGGATGACCATGGCCAGATGGTTCGTGCTTGCCGCTGTGATGGTCAGCATCGGTTGTCGTGAACCGGTGGTAGAGTCGTCGCCAGAAGCTCCCACAATTCCCCAACCCGCTGTTGGTTCCGCCGTAAAGGATGCCAATGCGCCTCCACCGGGTACCGGGATTTCCGCTCGCCGGAAGGCCGCGAAGGATGCCAAAGCGCCTCTACCGGGTACCAGGGTTTCCTCTCGCCGGAAGGCCGCGAAGGATGCCCAAACGCCTCTACCGGGTACCAGGATTTCCTCTCGCCCGAAGGCCGCCGAGGGTGACAGTGCGAACTCAGGATCGGTGCCGGCTACCGTTCGTCCAGCGGCCTTGGCTGGCTCGTGGTATGAGGGGGATGCATCTGCTCTTCAGGAGAAGATCAGCGGGTATCTGGCAAACGTTCCGGAAAACGATGTTGCGGGCCATCCAGTAGCGCTTCTTGTTCCCCATGCTGGCCACCGCTATTCCGGTGCCATCGCAGCCCGCGCCTACGCTACTCTCCAGGGCCGCACCTACAGTCGCGTCTATATTCTTGGCCCGGCCCATAAGACTGCGCTCAAGGGAGTCGCCTTTCCCCGTGGCACCACCCATTTTGAGACGCCCCTGGGACAGATTCCCCTGGCCATGGATGTGGTCGACGAGTTGCTGCAGCAACCCCTCTTTGTTGAACACCCCTCTGCTCATCGCAACGAGCACTCAATTGAGATTCAGTTGCCCTTCTTGCAGACCGTCCTCCCCCACGGCTTTGAACTAGTACCTATGGTTGTTTCCCGACTCAATAGGGCCGAGATCGATACTGTGTCCAACGCAATTCGCGCGGTCCTGCGCCCCGGAGATTTACTCATCGCCTCCTCAGATTTCACCCACTACGGCGAACGGTTCTCCTACCTGGGACCGCCGGGAAAAGAGTTCGGCCCAGCGGCCGCTCCCGCCCGGCTTCAGGCGCTGTTGGATGCTGCCTGGATAGAGATAGAGAAGGGTGATGGCGAGGCCTTCCTCCGACACAAAGTAGAGAGTGGCGACACCATTTGCGGCTTCCTCCCTATTGCGCTGTTGCTAAAAGCCATGCCCGTGGCGGCCAAACCCCAACTTCTCGGGAGTGACATGTCCGGCCATATGACCGGTAGTTTCGCGGAGTCGGTGAGTTACCTTTCTGCTGTGTTTACGGGGCTGTGGCCCTACTCCGGCGTGACCGGTGAGGCCGGTTTGTCGTCCGACGAAAAAGGGCTGCTACTGGCGTTGGCCCGTAGACAGGTAGACGCCTACGTCAACCGCCAAGAGCGCCTTGCGAAAGAGTCCCTGGATGTCACCCTGACTTCCCGCCTGAAGGCCGACTGCGGGACCTTCGTGACTCTCAAGCAGGGCGGTCGGCTGAGAGGGTGTATCGGCAACATCATGCCGGTCAAGCCGCTCTATCAGGCAGTCTTGGACAATGCCGTCAACGCAGCCCACTTCGACCGTCGCTTCAAGCCGGTCCAACCCGAAGAACTGGCTCGCACCACCGTTGAAGTCTCGGTACTGACGCCGCCGGTCAAGCAGCAGGACTGGCGCGATTTTGTTATCGGGCGTGACGGGATAATTCTTAGCAAACCGGAGGGCTCTGCGGTCTTTCTCCCCCAGGTCGCGGTGGAGCAGGGATGGACCCTTGAAGAGACCTTGAACCATCTCTCACGCAAGGCTGGGCTTGGCCTTGACGGCTGGCGGAAGGGGGCAACCTTCCAGACCTTCGAGGCAATTGTTTTTCACGAGGAACCCTAGGTGTCTCTCTCTTCCCGCCAACCGCTACCGTTGGCTTTCCTGCTTGGCTTCGTCACCATGGCCGCTCAGGCCATTCTCTTTCGGGAACATCTGCTGGTTTATGCCGGCAACGAAATCGGAATGGGGGCGTTTCTCGCGGCGTGGATGCTCTGGATTGGAGTAGGGGCCCTCGTAGGGAGGGGGCCGGCCGGGAGGAGCGACTGGCTGGCTCGGTGGACGCTTCTACTTTTGCCCCTGTCCGGGGCCGTAGAGTTGCTCATGTTCTGGCACCTCAGGCGAAGCGCGGGTGTGCCTGTCGGTGGCGTCTTTCCCCATGGTGACCTGCTCCTCTGGACGGCAGTGGCGGCGTTGCCTCTGAGTGGTGTTGCCGGATATCTCTTCACCTGGCTTGCACGCACCACTGAATCTAGTGAAGGGGCGCGGGCCGGGGCGGTCCTCCGGGTCTATGCAGTGGAGGCTCTTGGCAGTGCCGCGGGCGGGCTGGCATTGACGGCGGCCTGTTGGGCAGGTCTCGCGACCACCTGGCTGATAATCGGGGTTGGGCTCGTCTGGTGGGCTGGATTGGCCGTGGTGTTGCGCCGCGTGCTAAGCCCGTTCTCGTGGTTGGCCGGAACTCTGACTGCCTTACTCCTTGTGGCCGCTGCCAGCGGCCTCCCAGAGATGTTGGAGGACGGCCGTCGGCGTGCACTGCCGATTCCTTCCCAACTGGTCGTCGAGGCGACCGTCGATACTCCCTACCAGCACCTCGCTATCGCCCGCATCGGAGAGGCCAGGATTGTGCTCTCGAACGGGGACGTTGCCGGGCTCTTTCCCGACGATAGCGCGGTCCTCGACGCGGCGACTCTACACACGCTTGCTCCGCCTTCGCCCCGCACTCTTGTGGTGGGTCTTGGGGCCCCCGCATTGGTCTGTGAATTGGTGCGGCGCAGCCAGGGAGAAGTAGTCTATGTCGGCGTGGACCGCACCGGTCTGGACTTTGTCCTGGAGTGGATTCCGGAGCTAGGTGAGTGCCTTAACCACCCCCGCCTGAAGATCGTTTCGGAGGCCCCGCAACGTTATCTTGACCGGGTGGAGAGAGCTTCATTCGACCTCGTGGTCTACTCAGTCCCCGAGCCTCGCACCGCACAGAGTGCGAGATTCTACAGCGCCGAGTTCGTTGCTGACATTGCTGCCGTCCTCTCGGACGACGGACTATTCAGCTTCGCCGCCACTGCCACCGAAAACGTCCTGGCTGGGCCGGTTTTGCAGTACATTGCAGGATTGCATCAGACTTTAGCCCACGTCTTCTGGCAGGTGCACTTCACTGCCGGGGAACAGATGCGCTTCTTCGCTGGCAAGAGGGGCGCAAATTTAACCACTGATAGTGATGCTCTCGAGGCTCGCTTTGAATCTCTCCGGAGCTCTTACCCGGAGCTCCAGCCGGAGTTCTTCGCAACCCGTTTCGAGCGGTTGCGGATTACTGAACTTAGAACTCTATTGGGCGCACTTCCTCCAGTTCCCCTGATTACCCGAAATCGCCCAGGAGTCTTCCTGCAGAAGATTCTGGGCTCAGCAACTGACCTCTCCTGGCTGGCTACTCTCGCTCGTCCAGGCGCCGGTCTCCTGGGAACTGTGCTGTTGGGACTGGGGGCTCTTCTCGCGGCGCTGCTGCTGGCGGCTAGTCGCAAGAGGGAGGCGGGGCGGCTTGTCCCCCTGAGCATGCTGGTGGTGGCCGGACTTGTGGGAATGGCGGGTCAGGTACTGATTCTACTGGGCTATCAGAGTCGATTTGGCACTCTTTTCGCCGAATTTGGGCTGCTCAACGCACTCTTCCTGGCCGGTCTGGCTGCTGGTGGTCTAATCCCGTGGTGGCGCTCAAAACTGCTGCGGAAATTGGTGCCCATGGCCCCCGCCGCAGCCAGTCTGGGGCTCGTTGGGATGCTGGGAATCGAGGCTGTGGGGTGGTCGTTGCGGGGGGTGATGATGGCGGCCCCGCTGGTTCTCGGAATAGGCGTGGGTGCAGGGCTGAGCGTTGCCATGAACAGGCTCCAGGCGCTGGGGGATTCCAGGCATCGTCTCGCGGTTTCACTCGAGTTTCTTGACCATAGCGGAGCGGTCATAGGGGCCCTGCTGGCCGGTACCTTCCTGATCCCGATCTGTGGCCTGGTCGATACCGGCTGGTTGCTTGTGGGGATAGGATTGATTCCAGCCATCCTGGCCGGCGCGGAGGCCGCCGGATGGCACGTCTCCGCCAGCGACGCGGTGCCAGGTACGACATGGCGAATTGCCCTCATTTGGGGACTACTGCTAGCTGCCCTCTCGCCCTTGCTGCCATCTGCTGGTGGGGAGTTGCAACCGAATGAGGCAACCAACTCCCTGGTCCCTGCGTCGGCTGACGAGCCGACTGATCCTCGCTCCTCCTGGCCAGAATGCGTGACCATTCCCGGCTGGGGCGGACCTCTGGAGCTGTTGGTGGAGAGGGGAGATGACGGGAGCCTCCTGGCAGTCCAGTTGGGACGGCAGCGGGAAACTCCTGAGTACCTTTACGGCATTGATGAGTGGCTCGATACGCTGCGGGGGAAATCGGCCATTGAACTCTGTTACGACTGCCCCGGAAGTGATGCCTCGGTGGATGCATTCACGGGGGCAACAGTAACCGGAGAGGCAATCGTCGCAATCGTCCGCTGCGTAGCAGATCCGCACCGCGCAACGGGTGTCGAGTCAACTACCGGGGGCCCCGACCCGGGTGGTGGATTCTGGCGAATCGAAGTGGTCATCGCCCTGCTCCTGCTGCTGGTTGGCGGCTCCCTCTATTGGACCGGTTGGTGGCGAGCGAGGTTGGTATTACTGCTTGTGATTGCAGCCAGCAGTGGGATCTGGCTCAACCAGCAACTGTCGGTCCCAGGTCTAATGGCCGTGGTCGCCGGCCCCCGTCCTCCCGGTGAGAATACGGTGCTCTGGCTGCTCTGCGGTGGGGCGCTCTTCTGGGGCATCCTGGGGGGCGCGATCCACTGCGGCTATCTCTGCCCGGCCGGTGCGGCCATGTCCTGGATTTCGCGCGTCGGCTTGCGGTGGCGCCCGCCTCGCCGGTGGGATCGTGCATTGCGACAAGTGAAGTATGGAGGGGCAGCGATCATTGTCTGGGGGCTGGTCCTGATGCCGGGCACAGATTGGGCGGCAGCAGACCTTCTCCGTTACCTGTTCCGAGGCCGTTATGATGCTCTCGGGTTCGGACTTCTTCTACTGGTTGTGGCGGCAACCGCAATCTGGCTGAGGCCGTGGTGTCGCTACCTCTGCCCCCTCGGCGCTCTCATTTCGCTATGTGAGAAGTACGCTATTGGCGGGCGACTGGCTCCCCGTCGACAGTCAGCACAATGCCATCATGGAGTCGAAGTTGGTCGGGACTTAGATTGTTTGCGGTGCAATCACTGCGTCGGTCAGGCTCTGCCGCCGTCCCGGTTCCACCGTCCAGCTCTGTCGCGTGTTCTTGTGCTACTTTTCCTGGTGGCAATTGTGGCCCTTGGCGGTTTGCGTGTGGTCACCCAAACCGGCCGCTCTACCCCTCGCATGCCGGCGCCATCCCACCCCGCTGTTCTTCCCGTGTCCCCGGAGCAACCAACGGCGCCCTCTCCCGAGACAGTGGGGCCGCGCCTGTTTCGAAAGGACAACGATGCATATCCTGTTCAGCGCCGCCCTGGAGCGGACCAACTTGAGAAGTGGCTTCGAAACGGCGATATCAGTGGCAAAGAGGCCAGTTTCTTCGTGCCGGTTCCCGAACGATCTGATTGACTTTGTACCCCCCGTTCTGCGCTGAGTGTGTCGTTCTGAG